>DATLUE010000001.1:0-5859 GCA_035533255.1 Allostellaceae bacterium
TGCAGCTCAAGGAAACCGTCAACACGATGGTCGATCAGCTCAACGCCTTCGCTTCGGAAGTCACGCGCGTCGCACGCGAGGTCGGCACCGAAGGCAAGCTCGGCGGCCAGGCCAACGTGCCGGGCGTTGCCGGCACCTGGAAGGATTTGACCGACAACGTCAATTTCATGGCCTCGAATCTCACCGGCCAGGTCCGCAACATCGCCGAGGTGACCACCGCCGTGGCGCGCGGCGATCTCTCGCGCAAGATCACGGTCGACGTGAAGGGCGAAATCCTCGAGCTCAAGAACACCATCAACACGATGGTCGATCAGCTCAACGGCTTCGCGTCGGAAGTGACGCGCGTGGCGCGCGAGGTCGGTACCGAAGGCCGGCTCGGCGGCCAGGCCAACGTGCCGGGCGTCGCCGGCACCTGGAAGGACTTGACCGACTCGGTCAACTTCATGGCCTCGAACCTCACCGGCCAGGTGCGCAATATCGCCGAGGTCGCGACCGCGATCGCCAGCGGCGATCTGTCGAAGAAGATCACGGTCGATGTGCGCGGCGAAATCCTGCAGCTCAAAGAGACCATCAATACGATGGTCGAGCAGTTGCGCTCCTTCGCTTCGGAAGTGACGCGCGTCGCGCGCGAGGTTGGCACCGAAGGAAAGCTCGGCGGCCAGGCCAATGTGCACGGCGTCGCCGGCACCTGGAAGGATTTGACCGACAACGTCAACCTCCTCGCCGCCAACCTGACCACCCAGGTACGCAACATCGCCGAGGTTGCGACCGCGGTCGCGCGCGGCGATCTCTCGCGCAAGATCACGGTCGACGTGAAGGGCGAAATCCTCGAGCTCAAGAACACCCTCAACACGATGGTCGATCAGCTCAACGCTTTCGCCGCCGAGGTGACGCGCGTCGCGCGCGAGGTCGGCACCGAGGGCAAGCTCGGCGGTCAGGCCGTGGTGCCCGGCGTCGCCGGGACCTGGAAGGATTTGACCGATACCGTCAACGTCATGGCGGCCAACCTCACCGAGCAGGTGCGCGGCATCGTCAAGGTGGTGACCGCGGTCGCGACCGGCGATTTGCGGCAAAAGCTGACAGTGCAATCGATGGGCGAGGTCGCGGCCCTGGCCGAGACCATCAACGACATGACCAACACGCTCGGCACCTTCGCCGAGCAGGTCACGACGGTCGCGCGCGAGGTCGGCGTCGAAGGCCGTCTCGGCGGCCAGGCCAACGTGCCGGGCGCGGCCGGCACCTGGAAGGATTTGACCGGCAACGTGAATCTGCTGGCCGCGAATCTCACGACCCAGGTGCGCGCGATCGCTGAAGTGGCGACCGCCGTGACCAAGGGCGATCTGACGCGGTCGATCCAGGTGAGCGCGCGCGGCGAGGTCGCCGAGCTCAAAGACAACATCAACACGATGATCGACAACCTCCGCCTCACGACCGACCGCAACAAGGAGCAGGATTGGCTGAAGACCAATCTCGCGCGCTTTACCAACATGTTGCAGGGCCAGCGCGATCTCGCGGTGGTTGGGCGGATGCTGCTGTCCGAGCTGGCGCCGCTGGTCAACGCGCAGAGCAGCGTCATGTATCTGGTACAGGCCGAAGGCACGCCGAGCCTGCGCCTGCTCGCGAGCTATGCCGACCAAGGGCCGGGCGAGGGCCATCCCGAGCGGCTGCTGGTCGGCGAGGGGCTCCTCGGCCAATGCGCCGCCGATGCGCGCCGCATGCTGATCGCCGATGTGCCGAGCAACGTCGTGCCGATCGGCTCGGCGCTGCTCAAAGTGCTGCCCAAGAACATCATCGTGCTGCCGATCCTGTTCGAGAGCCAGGTCAAGGCGGTGATCGAGCTGTCGTCGATCAACGCCTTCACCGATCTGCAGATCTCGTTCCTCGACCAGCTCACCGCCTCGAGCGGCATCGTCTTGAACTCGATCGAGGCGACGATGCAGACCGAGGCCTTGTTGAAGCAGTCGCAACAGCTTGCGACCGAGTTGCAGACGCGGCAGCGCGAATTGCTGCAGACCAACGAGCAGCTCGAGCAGAAGGCGCAGCAGCTCGCCGAGCGCAACGTCGAGGTCGAGCGCAAGAACCAGGAAATCGAGCAGGCACGGCGCGCGATCGAGGAAAAGGCGACCGAGCTGGCGCTGACATCGAAATACAAATCCGAGTTCCTCGCCAACATGTCGCACGAGCTCAGGACGCCGCTCAACTCGATCCTGATTCTCGGCCAGCAGCTCATCGACAATCCCGAAGGCAATCTGACCGGCAAGCAGGTCGAGTTCGGCCGCACCATTCATGCCGCCGGCACCGACCTCTTGAACCTCATCAGCGACATTCTCGACCTGTCGAAGATCGAATCCGGCACCGTGTCGGTGAATGCCGAGGACATCGCCTTCGCCAACCTCGCCGACATGGTGGCGCTGCCGTTCCGCCACGAGGCGGAGAGCCGCAAGCTCGATTTCGCGGTCAGCCTCGATCCGGCGCTCGGCCGCGGCATGGTCACCGACGCCAAGCGTCTCCAGCAGGTGTTGAAGAACCTCCTGTCCAACGCGTTCAAATTCACCGAGCATGGCAGCGTGCGGCTCGGCATTTCGGTGGTCGAGCGCGGCTGGAGCCCGGATCATCCGACCCTATCGGCCGAGCCGACGGTGATCTCGTTCGAAGTGTCCGATACCGGCATCGGCATCGCGCCCGAAAAGCAGAAGCTCATCTTCGAGGCGTTCCAGCAGGCCGACGCCAGCACCAGCCGGCGTTATGGCGGCACCGGTCTCGGCCTCGCGATCAGCCGCGAGCTTGCCAATCTGCTCGGCGGCGAGATTCAACTGCGCAGCCTGCCCGGCGTCGGCAGCACGTTTACGCTCTTCCTGCCGCTCAAATACAAGGGCCCGGCCGGCGGGCAGCGTCCGCCGGTTCTGGAGACCGCGGCCGTGCCCTCGATGATGATGTTGAACAACGCCCGGCTTGAAGCGGTCGTGGATCAGGTGACCGACGACCGCGATACCGTCACGCCGGGCGATCCCGTGCTGCTGATCGTCGAGGACGATCCGCATTACGCGCGGATCATGGCCGACCTGGCGCACGACAAGGGCCTCAAGGTCCTGGTCGCGATGCGCGGCGCCGACGCGCTGTCGCTGGCGCGCGAATACAAGCCTTATGCGGTCTCGCTCGACGTGTTCCTGCCCGACATGCTCGGCTGGAGCGTGCTCGGCCAGTTGAAGCAGGACCCGACGACGCGCCACATCCCGGTGCAGATCGTCACCCTCGACGAGGATCGCCAGCACGGGCTGGCGCGCGGCGCGTTCTCGTTCATCAACAAACCGACGACCCCCGAAGGCATCGAGCAGGCGCTCAACAAGATCAAGGAATACACCCAGCCGCGGCGCAAGCGGCTGCTGGTGATCGAGGACAATCCCGACGAGCAACTGAGCATCGCCGAGCTTCTGGGCCATGACGACATTGAGATCGTCTCGGTCGAGACCGGCGCCGAGGCGCTTTCGGTCCTGCGCGTGCAGGAGGTCGATTGCGTGGTGCTCGATCTGCGCCTGCCCGACATGTCGGGCTTCGAGCTCTTGGAGCGGATGCGCGACGACACCAGGCTGGCCGATCTGCCGATCGTCGTGTTCACCGGCCGCGAGCTGTCGCCCGAGGAGGATGCCCAGCTTCACACGATGGCGCGCAGCGTCGTGGTGAAAGGCGTCGAATCGCCCGAGCGGCTGCTCGACGAGACCGCGCTCTTCCTCCACCGCGTGGTTGCCGATCTGCCGATCGAGAAGCAGCGCATGCTCGAGCGCCTGCATACCTCGGACGACGATTTGGTCGGCCGGACCGTGCTGGTGGTCGATGACGACGCGCGCAACATCTTCGCACTCAGCTCGGTGCTCGAGCGCCGCGGCATGCAGGTGCTGACGGCCTCGACCGGCCGCGAGGCCATCGCTATACTCGATAGCACGCCCAACGTCGCGATCGTGTTGATGGACATCATGATGCCCGAGATGGACGGTTATCAGACGATGGGCGTGATCCGGGAGAATTCCGCGTTCCGCCGGCTGCCGATCATCGCGCTGACGGCGAAAGCCATGAAGGGCGATCGCGAGAAATGCCTCGAAGCCGGGGCGTCCGATTATCTCGCCAAGCCGGTGAATACGGAGCAGTTGCTCTCCGCGTTGCGCATGTGGTTGCATCGCTGAGCGCCGAGGAATTCATGGCCGAGCCCGATCGGGTCAATATCCTGCTGGTCGACGACCAGCCCGCCAAGCTTCTGAGCTACGAGGTGATTCTCGGCGAATTGGACGAGAATCTCCTTAAGGCGAATTCGGCGCGCGAAGCCTTCACGCTGCTGTTGAAGCATGACGTGGCGATGGTGCTGATCGACGTCTGCATGCCCGAGCTCGACGGCTTCGAGCTTGCGGCGATGATTCGCGAGCATCCGCGGTTCCGCACGACGCCAATCATCTTCGTCTCGGCGATCGCGATGACCGATGTCGATCGCATCAAGGGCTACGAGCACGGCGCGGTCGATTACGTGCCGGTGCCGGTCGTGGCCGAGGTGCTGCGCGCCAAGGTCCGGGTGTTCGCCGACCTCTATCGCAAGACCCGCGCGCTGGAGCGGCTCAACGCCGAGCTCGAGCGCCGGGTGGCCGAGCGCACCGCCGAGCTGGAACGGCTCAATGCCGAGCTCGAGCGCCGGGTCGAGGAGCGCACGGCCGAGCGCGAGGCGGCGCTGGCGCAGGTTCACGAGATGCAAAAGCTCGAGAGCCTCGGCCAGCTCACCGGCGGCCTCGCGCATGATTTCAACAATCTGCTGATGGCGATCCTCGGCAATCTCGAAATGCTGTCGCGGCGTCTGAACGGCGATGAGACTACCCGTCGGCTCCTCGACGGCGCGAGCCGCGCGGCGGATCGCGGCGCGGCGCTGACCAAGCGACTGCTGGCGTTCGCGCGCCGCCAAGAGCTGCAGCCCGAGCCGGTCGATGTCGCGCAACTGGTCGAGGGCATGAGCGACCTGCTGCGGCGCACGCTCGGGCCCACGATCGACCTCAATGCCGTGTTCCCCGACGACCTGGCGCTGGTGCATGTCGATCCCAACCAGCTCGAGCTGGCGATCCTCAACCTGTCGATCAACGCGCGCGATGCCATGCCGCAAGGCGGCCGGCTGTCGATCTCGGCCCGGCGCGAGACGGTCGAGCGGATCAACAAGCACGAGCTGGCCCCCGGCGAATTCGTCTGCATCGCGGTGGCCGACAGCGGCACCGGCATGGACGAGGAGACGCTGAAGCGCGCCGCCGAGCCGTTCTTCACCACCAAGGAGCTCGGCAAGGGTACCGGGCTCGGCCTCTCCAGCGTCTATGGCCTCGCCAAGCAATCGGACGGCGCGATCGCGATCTCCAGCAAGGCGGGCGGCGGAACGACGGTCGAGCTATGGCTGCCGGTGGCATCCGGCCCGGCAGCGCGCGCCCGGGTCGCCGCGAGCGCGCGCGTATCGTCGCGCGCGTGCAGCATTCTGTTGGTCGACGACGATCCGCTGGTCGCCGAAACCACCGTCGGCATGCTCGAAATTCTGGGCCATCGCGTCACGGTGGCCTCATCGGGCGGCCTGGCACTCGAGATGCTGGGCGCCGATGCGACGGTCGATCTCGTGATCACCGACTACGCCATGCCTGGCATGACCGGCAAGGAATTGGCGCAGCGCATCCGCGAGACCCGGCCGGGCCTGCCGGTGGTGCTGGCGAGCGGCTATGCCGAGCTGGCGATGCACGACGATTCGGGCTTGCCGCGGCTCGACAAGCCTTACGCGCTCGACAAGCTTGCCTCGGTCATCGGCGCGATGGTGTAGCGCCCGACCCGCACGGATCACGCAGCGGGTCGAAC
>DATLUE010000002.1:0-4492 GCA_035533255.1 Allostellaceae bacterium
GCCTCGGTCCGGCCGCCGATCACGGGATAATCGGCGGCAGCGAGCCGGGTATCGTAAAGCGGCGCGAGCATCCCGGTGGGATTGCCGAGCCACGACACGCGCAAGCCGGCGTCGAACCGCGCGAGCGCCTGAAGCTGCTGCGCCGACGCAAAGCCGCCAGCATCGATCATCACATCGACCCCGTCGCCGGAAAAGCTCCGCGCCAGGGTCGCAGGATCGAGCATGCCGATATCGCGCCACTTCGTGAACGCGCCGGCGAGCAACGCGTTCTGCTCGGCGGTCTGGGCGCCGAGACCGAAGCCGAGAACGGTGGCGCGGGCGCGATCATGCGCTTGCGCCACCGCGGCGACCGCGATCGCATCGTCGGGATCGGTGAAGGCCGAGACCAGATAGCCGATCACCAGCTTGCTGCCGGACACATGCTTGCGCGCCGGTTTCGGCACGAGGCTAAAGCGCGCGGCCCAATCCTGGGCGCGGCGCCCGATCTCGATGGCATCGACGCCGAGAAACGGTGCGTCGGCGATCCGCGCGGCAGCGATCGCAGGGTCTTCGGCAGCGGCGGCGCTCGCCTCATCGTGCCAGCGCGCAGCGGATTGCCGCTCGCCCACGGCGGTCAGCGCGCGCGCGTAAAGGCTGGCGTGCTCCGGCGCTCGGGTCGTATCCGCGAGCCCGCTCATGGTCTCGACCGCGGCGGCGGCGGCGCCCGCGCGCATCAGGCAATCGGCATGAAAGACGCGGCCGTCGACATGCTCGGGCTCGATCGCGACATGCTGGCGCGCGAGCTCGATTGCCTGGTCGAGCTTGCCATGCGCGAGCGCTGTGCGCGCCTTGCCGAGCAACGGCTTCTCGACGATCGACAGGAACGCGCGGTCGAAGGGCGGATAATCCTTGGGCGTCAGCGCGGCCAGCGCGGCGTCGGCGCCGAGCGCGGTCGCGAGCTTGACGGTGAAGAGGCTTTCGGCGAGCTGGCCGAGCTGGGCCTGTAGCGAGGCCAGCGCCTCGGCGACGCCGCCATTGTCGGGCGCGTCGGCGTGGCATTGGCGCAGCAGCGACAGGCACCAATCGAAGCGCTCGAGACGCCACGCCGCCATCGCCAGGACGAAGCGCGCGGCAAGCGCCGGCGCCGCGACGGCCAGCAGCGGCTTCAGAAGCTCGAGCGCCTCGCCGGTCTCGCCCCGGTCGAGGCGCTCGACGATAGCGCGAAGGCGATCATCGGGCGACCGCGAGCCGTCCGATTGCGACCTCGGCATCATCCGGCACCGGGATCAGATGGTTTCGAGCTGATGCTCGGTGGGCGCGGCGGTGGGCGCCTGCTGATTGGCCCGCGCGCTCGCGCGCTGCCCTTCCAAAAGCCCTTCGCTGATCTGGCGGTTAATGTTCACCAGCACGTCGATCTTCTTCGCATCGCGCACCGCCAGAAGCTCGGCGGTCTGGCGGTCGATGAAATTCGAAAGGCCGAGGAGATTGCGACGGACCGGCAGCGGCACCGCGCAATCGGGCTCGGAGAGGCTCGCCTGGAAGATCGTCCACAGCCGCCAATTCTTGCGCAGCGCGGCGCGCAGGTCGTCGATCGGCCCGTCTTTGCTTTGATGAAGCTGGCGTGCCGCTTCGAGCAGGGCCCAGGCTTCCGTGCGGGCTGGATTGCCCGGCTCAGGAGTCCGTGGATAGGCCTTCGCTGGCGACGTCATTCAGTATCTCCTGTTCACGCGCGATGAGTTGCTTGGCGGATTTGAGGGCTCGGTAATGTTGACCGGATTCGACGAAGCCGCGGATTTCCTGCACGGTGTTAACCGTGCTGGGCGCCGCGTCGGCGAACTCTGTGAGAAAGCGGTAAATGATCGGTAAAAACAGATCGTCCTTGCCGGGGAACAGATATTCGCACTGGATGGCGAAATAGATCCGGCGTGCGGGCGTGGTCGCCTGCTCTTCGGTGATGATGTCTTTTTCGCGCAGGAGCGCCGCGTTGTTGTGGATGAGAATCTTGGCAAGCTGGCCGGAATTCTCGATCACGACGCCGTTGACGATGAGGCGCTCGCGCGGCTTCAAATTGATGGTGAGCGGCATTCTACTGCTCTTCGGTAAATCCCGGGGCCAGTTCTACCCGGCCGGGCTTACGAAAACCTTAACGCAGACGGGCGGCCGAAGCCGCCCGCCCCGTTTCGAGACCGGGTCGCTTAGTGGAAGAGGCGCAGCACCGCTTGCTCGGACTGGGTCGCGATCGACAGCGACTGAATCGCGAGCTGTTGGCGGGTCTGCAACGTCACGAGGTTCGTGCTCTCCTGATTGACGTCGGCCACGGTCAGGTCGGATGCGCCGCCTTGCAGCGTGGTCATGTACTGCTCCGTGAACGAAAGCCGGGTCTGCAGGAAGTTGACGTTCGTGCCCAAGGTCTGGGCCGCGGCCTGGGCCTTGAACACCGCCGTCTGCAGGGCGTTGTAAATCGCCGTGAACTTCGAGATCTTGTTGCTGACCGCCGAGAACTTGACGCTGATCAAGGTGGTCGCCGCTTTCGAGCCCACGCCCTGGCCCTTGCCGCCCGTCACCAGCTTCGAGAACAGCAGATTTTGGCCGGTGATCTTCAAGGTCGAGGTCGAGGCAATGCTGAACTGCAGGGTCAGGTTCGACGCCGTCGAATTGGCGAGGTTGAGGCCCTGATAGCTCGAGTCATTGAGCAGCGTCGAGAGCTGCTGGCCCAGGGTATTGAACTGGGTCGCGGCCGAAGCGCGCTGCGACGCGGTCTGGGTCGCGGCGCCGTTCACCACGCCTTCCATCTGCTGCAGGATCGAGATGGAGCTCGAAATGCCGTTGGTCGCGGCGGTCAGGGATTGGACGCCCTGAGCGATCGCGTCCTTGCGGGTGGACAGGTCGGTGGCGCGGCTGGTCAAAGACTGCGCCTGGAAGTACTTCACCGCATTGTCGGTCGCGGACGCGACCGCGAGGCCGGTGGCCAGATGGCTCTGCGTGGTGTCGAGCTGGTTGTTGATGTTTTGCAAGGCCAGCAAGTTTTGCTGCGTGGCGCTGCCGAGGACGATGTCAGACATGCCGGAGATCCTTCTAGAGTTCAAGCCGAGCCGCTTCGCAGCTCTGTCGCCTCTTTGGCAAGGATCGTGCCGCCGACGGCGCTTAACGCGCCTTTACCAAGCCTCCCGGATGACGCGCCGGGGCCGCTCTTAAGCGAAGGTTACTCCACATAAAATACGGGCGGCCCGAAGGCCGCCCGCGCCGTCATTATTATCGTTGATCCGCCGCTTAGTGGAAGAGGCGCAGCACCGCTTGCTCGGACTGGGTCGCGATCGACAGCGACTGAATCGCGAGCTGTTGGCGGGTCTGCAACGTCACGAGATTCGTGCTCTCCTGGTTGACGTCGGCCACGGTCAGGTCGGATGCGCCGCCCTGCAACGTGGTCATGTACTGCTCCGTGAACGAAAGCCGGGTCTGCAGGAAGTTGACGTTCGTGCCCAAGGTCTGGGCCGAGGCCTGGGCCTTGAATACCGCCGTCTGCAGGGCGTTGTAGATCACCGTGAACTTGGAGATCTTGTTGCTCACCGCCGAGAATTTGACGGTGATCAAGGTGGTCGCCGCTTTCGAGCCCACGCCCTGGCCCTTGCCGCCCGTCACCAGCTTCGAGAACAGCAGGTTCTGGCCGGCGATCTTCAAGGTCGAGGTCGAGGTGATGCTGAACTGCAGGGTCAGGTTCGACACCGTCGCATTGACGAGGTTGAGGCCCTGATAGCTCGAGTCATTGAGCAGCGTCGAGAGCTGCTGGCCCAGGGTATTGAACTGGGTCGCGGCCGAAGCGCGCTGCGACGCGGTCTGGGTCGCGGCGCCGTTCACGATGCCTTCCATCTGCTGCAGGATCGAGATGGAGCTCGAAATGCCGTTGGTCGCGGCGGTCAGGGATTGGATCCCTTGAGCGATCGCGTCCTTGCGGGTGGACAGGTCGGTGGCGCGGCTGGTCAAAGACTGCGCCTGGAAGTACTTCACCGCATTGTCGGTCGCGGACGCGACCGCGAGGCCGGTGGCCAGATGGCCCTGCGTCGTGCCCAACTCGGTATTGATGTTTTGCAAGGCCAGCAAGTTCTGTTGCGTGGCCGTGCCGAGAACGATATTTGACATGGCGAGTTCCTTCTAGAGAGATCGATAGGCCGCTTCGCGACCCCCTCCGTGCCTCAGCGACCATCGCTTGGGCCTTTGGATCGGAGTGTTATCGGGCAAATCGACTGACATTCTCTTAAAATGCCCGATAAATTGCGGGCTTCCGCGCATCGCCGCCGGCGGCAGCGCGGCAAGATCTACCGGGCAGAATTTGCCGACCCGGCAAAGCTTGCCGAGCGCTCGAACCAGGTCGGTCATGCGCGCTGGCGCGCGCCGCGGGGCAAAACTTGCCCCCGCCGGCCGGCATGGTTTGCCGCTCGCTCCCGCGACGCCGATCGCGCTCGCCGAAAAATCTGCGGCTTATCAAGTGCTTGTTGCGCGCGACCGCGATGGCATG
>DATLUE010000003.1:0-2103 GCA_035533255.1 Allostellaceae bacterium
TGCGCCGTCGCAGCCAAAGCCCAAAGCTGCCCGCTAGATCCGGTCAAATTGATCACCCTCTCACTTCGTCATGGCCGGGCTTGACCCGGCCATCTCGGCGACCCAGGGCCGCCCGATCCCCGGGTCAAGCCCGGGGATGACGGTAAGAGGGGCGATCCAACGCGAGCGAAACTTGCACCAAACCGCGCGATTGTGTCGCGCGCGACCGTTTTCGTGCGATATTTTAGCCGGAAGCGGAAAGGAGCGGTGATGCAGATCGCGATGCCGGGGATAGCGGAACGCCTCACCTATATGATCGTCGCGGCGGTCGGGTTGACGGCATTGTGTGCGCTCGTCGCCGCGATCGCCGGGGCGAGCGATCTGGCCGCTGCGGTGCTGATGCTGGCGATCGCGATCGGCGTCTATCGGCTGATCGGCTGCCGGGAGGGCACCATCCTGCGCGCCAGGGACGTCGCCGCGACGGCCGCGCTCCTGGTCCTGTTGGTAGCGATCGCCGATCTCGTCACCGGCTATCCCTATCAGGCGATCCTGGCCCTCTTGGCCGCCGCCGCGCTCGGGTTTGCCTTTTTGCTGCTGCAGCAAGGGACGGAGCCGGTCGAATTGCGCCTCGCCGGGATATTGGCGGTTGCCGCGCCGAGCGGGCGCCATCACCGGCACATGCTCGAAGCGCTGCGCGACGCCGGCATCCTGACGGAAGACGAATTCCAGGCGAAATCCGCGCTCGTCCAACAATAATGCGCCGCTGAACCTCCGATATGGTCGACCGGCAGCTGCGGGCGGCAGTTTAGCGGCCGGCCTCAGTCGTCAACTTCGGGCAGCGCGATGCCATCAAAGAGATCGGCAAGCCGGATTTCGATGCCGACCGACTTCAGCGCAATCGTCGCCTCGGGACCGCGCACGATCTCGGTAAGCCATTGCGCTGCTGACCGGCGGTGCAGCTCGGCGTAGAGGCCGTCGGACGCAACGAACAATATCTCCTGCACGCTCGGGAGCTGCCGATAAACTGGCAGTTTGACCCGGCGATCGTGCCGTTCGGTACTTGCCGACAAAATCTCGACGATCAGAAACGGCTCGTCGATCGCCTGTCGGCCGAATTCGATCGGCGTACAACTCGCGGCGATATCGGCCTCGAAATAGGTGTCCGCTCGATCCGTTCTGATCACCCCGGCTTCGATTTGCGCGTTACATGGGCGCCGCGCGGACAACGCAGCATCGATCCGAGACACCAAGCGTACGGCCAGTGCACGATGCACCTCCGCCGGCGGCGCCATCGCGACCGGGAAGCCGGCGATCAGCTCGTAATGCGTCTCGGTGCCGTCGTCCCAGCGCAGGAATTCGTCCAGGGTCATCGGCTTTAATGCAGGCTCGGCCATGACGCCGAGTTTACAACCGCTCGGCGCGATGCGCCATTCTTCCGCTTGGGCTCGCTACGCCGCGCGCGCGGTCTGCGCCAGCGGCACCCCGCTCCGGCAAGCCTTGCGCCAGGTTCCCTCTGAGAGAACAATGAGCGGTGGGACAACAAAGTCGCAGCGCTCCAACGAGGGAGAGAATGCCATGGACCTTGGATTGCAGGACAAGCATGCGATCGTGACCGGCGGCAGTCGGGGCATCGGCAAGGCGATCGCGCGGGAATTGGCTCGCGAAGGGGCCGATGTGGCGATCGTGGCGCGCAACAAGGCCGATCTGGAGGCGACGGCGCGACAGCTGGCCGGCGAGACGAACCGGCGCATTCTTCCCCTCGTCGCCGATGTCACCAGCAAGGAGCAGGTCGACCGCATGGTCGCCGAGGCGGCAACGCAGCTGGGCGGCCTGCACATCCTCGTCAACAGCGGGTCCGCCCCAGGGGGCTCGACCACCGCGACCGGCCCCATCGAAACCGTCATCGACGAGGATTTGATCGAGGATTTCAACGTGAAGTATGTCGGCGCGTTGCGCTGTTCGCGCGCTGCAATTCCGTTCATGAAGACGGCCGGCTGGGGCCGCATCATCAACATCAGCGGCGGCAACGCCCGCAACGCCGGCAATCTCAGCGGAGGCGCCCGCAATGCCGGCCTCGTGCACATGACAAAAACGCTGGCCGTCCAGCTTGGCCGGCATGGGATC
>DATLUE010000004.1:0-3160 GCA_035533255.1 Allostellaceae bacterium
TGTCAGCCCGTCCTGGTATCCGACCAAAGAACAGACCGGCGAAGTAGTCCCGACCTGGAACTACCTTGCAATCCACGCCTATGGCACGCTCGTCTTCTTCGACGATCGCGAGCAGCTTCGCGCGCATGTCGGCGCATTGACGGCGGCGCATGAGGCGGGACGGCCCGCGCCCTGGGCCATGAGCGACGCGCCAGCGGCTTATCTCGACAAAATGCTGGCCGCCATCGTCGGCTTCAAGCTCGTCATCACCCGCCTCGAGGGCAAGTGGAAGATGAGCCAGAATCGCCTGCCGCAGGACATCGCCGGCGTGCGCGAGGGGCTGCGCCGCGAGGACAGCCCCGCGCAGCGCGCCGTCGCCAAGGCGATGGCGAAATCCGATCTCGCGCCGAAACCGGATCGCGGCTGAGGCGCGTCAGCCTACCGGGAATTCGCCGCTACCGACCGTCGCCGCTCAGGGGCTCGGGTTCTCGAATTTGATCATGTCGCTGCGCGTCACAGTCACCCATTTGGTCGTGACCGGCGGCCCGCCGCCCGCCATATGCCAAGCGGCATAGGCTTCGCGGAACGCGCTCTCCGACGGCAGGCAATCGATCGGATAGATGACCTTGTAACCGCGCTGCGCCGCGGCGGCGCCGGTGCCGATGCCGACGCCCTGCGCCGAGGTGCCGCACAGGATCACGGTCTTGATGCCGTGGTCTTTCAGGCGCTGGTCGAGATCGCTGCCGAGGAACTTGTCGGGGCCGCCGCGTTTTTGCACAACCACCTCGCCGTCGCGCGGCGCGATGCTCGGATCGACAGGCTTGCCGCCGCCCGGCAAGGTGTAGGCGACCAGCATGCCGGCCGCGCGCGCGCGCTTCGCCAGCGCCTCGAGCGTCGGGATCGCCGCAACGCAACGCGGGCGCTCCTGCATGTTGCAATTGGTGTTCATGAAGTCGAACAGCAGCAGCGCGGTGGTTTTCGGATCGGCCATCACCGGCTTCAGTTGCGGCGCCGGCGGCATCTGAATGCTCGGCCATTCGGCGATCAGGTCGGCGGCCCGCGCGGACGCCGCTCCATCGGTTGCGGCGGCGAGCGCGACCGCCGCCGCACCGAGGCGCAGCCAGCCTGAAATTCCCTTCATGCGATCCTCCCTTGCGACCGAGATTCGTCCCGGCTTGCGCTTGAAGGATAGCATTCCGCCCGGCGCGCCGATAGCCGAGCGCCGGTTGCGCCGCGCCTCAGGGAAGATAACCGCGCTCGCGCCAGAAGCGCTCGGCGCCGGGGTGAAGCGGCAGATAGAGCGCGCCGTCCCTGCCGTCCTTGCACAATTGCTCGAGCGGTAGCGGTCCCTCGCCCAGCCACGGCACCCGCGCCTTGCGCGCATCAAGCGCCGCACAGAAATTATAGATCATCTCGTCGGGCGCGCCGGCGAGGCAGAACACCGGCCAGCCGCTGAAATCCAAAGTCCAGACCGGCGCGCCGAGGCCGGGATATTCTTCATCGGTGATCGCGGCGCGCCGCAGCCCGTCGGCTTCGAGCGCCTGGAGCTGCGGCTCGTCGACCGGCAGATAGCGCATCCCCATCGCGATCGCTTTGGGCGCCCAGAGCGGCAGCGCCTCGTCCCAGACCGCGTCGATCTCGCCGCGCTCCACCGCGCCGAGCCGGTCGCGGCCATAGGGCAGGCCCTCGGTATAGTGCACTTCGCCGCCCCAGCTCGCGATATCGTCGAGCGACAGGCCGTAAGCGCCGAGCACATGATTGCAGACCAGATGGACCGAATGATCCGGCTGGCCGCGCAGCGATACTTTGAGCGGATAGCGCGTGCGCTTGAGATCGCCCAGGCTCTTGAGCCCGGTCGCTGCGGTCACGGCGAAGCCCAATTGATCGAATTGCGGGATCACGAGCAGCGAGCGCAGCGCGAGCGGCGTCTTGAAGGGGCCGCGGCCGCGCGCCGCCATGCCGAGGACGCCGCCCGGATTGCAGATCGCGATATCCGCCTGCCCGCTCGCCACCAGGTCGATCGAATCCGGCCCGTCGCTCGCGTAAAAGCGCGTGCGCCATTGGCTGTCGCCCTGCGGGCGCATCAGGATCATCACCTGGCGGTTGCGCCACTCATTCGCGCCCACCAGCTCGGTCGCCGCCTCGAGCATCAGCCGCGAGCGCATGATCGCCGGCGTGTGGAGCGGGGTCTGCTGGGTCAACATGACGAGCGATCCTTCTCATGCGCGCGCATCCTCGCGCTGGTGGTATCGCAAGCGCCGCGGGAGCGCAACGTCGGCACCGATCTTGCAGCCAATTCGCGGCGGTTGTATTCCTCCGGCATGATGCCGGAAGGAACTTCCATCGCCATCGTCGGCGGCGGGCTTGCCGGATTGGCCGCGGCGAATGCGCTTGCCAGCTTCGGCCTCCGGGCGGAGGTGTATGAGGCGGCATCGGCTTTGGGCGAGGTCGGCGCCGCCGTCAACACCAGTCCGAATGCCAACAAGGCGCTTGCGGCGATCGGCCTCGGCGAGAAGATCGCCGCGGTCGCGAATTCCTCGCCCGGCATCTACACCCGCAACATGCAGAGCGGGGAATTTCTCGAATTCCGCGACCGGCGCAAGACCTCGGCCCGCTATGGCGCGCCCTACTACACCTTTCATCGCGCCGACCTCTTGGATGCGCTGGCGAGCGGGCTCGATCGCCGATCGATCCATCTCGGCCACCGGCTCGTCCGCATCGAGGAGCGCGGCGCGTCGATCGAGCTCGGTTTCGCCAATGGCAATCATATCGAGGCGGACATCGTGATCGGCGCCGATGGCGTGCGCTCGGTCATCCGCCACGCGCTCTATGGCGAGGACAATCCCACTTACACCGGCCAGATGGTCTGGCGCGCGCTGTTGAAAGGCAGCGACGTCCCCGCCGAGGTCCTCGAGCCGACGGGTCATATCCAATGGGTCGGGCCCGGCTGCCATCTCCTCGCCTACCATATTCGCGGCACCGCGCTGGTGAACATCGTCACCCAGGAAGACACCGATCGCTGGGTCGCAGAAGGCTGGTCGATCGCGGGCGATCCCGACGAGATGCGGCGCAGCTTCCCCAATCCCGAGCCGCGCCTCGCGACCTTGCTGAGCCTCGTCGCCGAATGCTCGAAATGGGGCCTCTTCACCCGGCCGCTCACCGCGAATTGGGGCCGCGGCCG
>DATLUE010000005.1:0-2215 GCA_035533255.1 Allostellaceae bacterium
CAGCCGTCCCGGACATAGGCCTTCTGCTTCTCGACATCGTCGAGATAGCGGCAGCCGGTGGCACCCTGGATGGCGAGACTGCCGACCTTATTGCGCGGCAGCTCCGTCATGGCGTCATCGACGATCTTGGCGCGATAGCCCGGGATGGCCCGGCCGGTGATGCCCGGCCTCGCATCCGCGCCCGCCGCCGAAACGAAGATGTGCAACAGCTCGGTCGAGCCCAATCCGTCGATGATCGAAATCCCGGTCTTGCGGCGCCAGCCTTCCGCGACCGGCGCCGGCAGATGCTCGCCGGCCGAGACGCAAGCCTTGAGGCTGGAATGATCGTACCGGTCGGCGAGCGCAATCATTGCCCGGTACATGGTGGGTGCCGTGAAGACCGTCGTGATGCGATGGTCGCGCACCGCCTCGAGCAGGATTTCCGGCGTGCAACGCTCGACCAGCAGGGTCGAGGCGCCGAAGCGCAGCGGAAAAAGCAAAAGCCCACCGAGGCCGAAAGTGAAGCCCAAGGGCGGGCTGCCCGTGAAGATGTCGGCAGCCGCGGGCTTCAGGGTCGAGCGCGGAAAGAGATCGCAGATCGCCAGCACGTCGCGATGGAAATGCATCGTCGCCTTGGCAGAGCCCGTCGTGCCCGACGTGAAGGCAATGAGCGCCACATCATCGTGCGACGGGATGCAATTGTCGAAGCGGCTCGACTGCCGCGCCATCGCGGACTCGAGCGCGTCGTCCGATTCGGTACCAAAATAGCGGATCTCGCGCAGCATCGGCGACTTCGACCGGGTCTCTTCGACCGCGAGACCGACCGCGGCATCGCACAGCGCGAATTCGATCCGCGCCTTGCCGACGATGTAGCAAAGCTCGCGCGTGCGCAGCAGCGGCATGGTGGTAACGGCGATTCCGCCGGCCTTGAGGGTGGCGAACCAGCAAGCCGCCAGCATCGGCTTGTTGGCGGAGCGTAGCAGCACGCGATTGCCGGGCTTGAGCCCCATCTCGTCGACGAGCACGCCGGCGATGCGATTCGCGCTATCGAGAAGCTCCGCATACGTCCAGACCTCGCCGTCCGGCGAACGGATGCAGGGCTTGTCGGCGAAGCCACGCTCGACCATGCGGTCCAAGAGCTCGACCGCGGCGTTGAAGCGCTTGGGGTAATCGAGCTCGGACCGCCCGCCGGTTTCCATGACTGGCCAAAGTTCCGGCGGCGGCAGCCGATCGCGCGCAAAGCCGTCGGTGTAGGCGCTCGGGTCAAGCATCGCTCAGACCTTCGTTCCATCGCCGAGAAGCTGGGCAGCGATCACCAACTTCTGAATCTCGGTCGTGCCTTCGTAAATGCGGAGCGCACGGATTTCGCGATAGAGGCGCTCGACCGGAACGCCGCAGACGACGCCCAGGCCGCCGAAGAGCTGCACGGCTCCATCGATCACCCGCTGCGCCGCCTCGGTCGCATACATCTTCGCTATCGCCGCTTCGCGGGTGACGCGGCTCGCGACGCAATCCCTGGTCCAGGCGGCGCGATAGACCAGAAGCGCGGCGGCGTCGATCTCGGTCGCCATCTCGGCGAGGCGAAGCTGCGTCGCCTGAAATTCCGCGAGGCGCTTGCCGAAGGCTTCGCGCTCGCACACCCGGCGCAGCGCCTCGTCAAGTGCCCGGCGGGCAAAGCCGAGCGCCGCAGCGCCGACCGTCGCACGAAAGATGTCGAGCGTCGCCATGGCGATCTTGAAGCCTTCGCCGGGCGCGCCGAGACGCTGCGCTTTCGACACCCGGCATTCATCGAATGCAAGGGTTGCGAGCGGATGCGGCGCGATCACCTGGATGCGCTCGGCGATGGAGAAGCCCGGCGTGCCGGCATCGACCACGAAGGCCGAGAGGCCTTTCGACCCCGGCGCCTCGCCGGTGCGGGCGAAGACGACGTAATGGCCAGCGATGCCGCCGTTCGAGATGAAGGTCTTGTGTCCGTCGAGGATGTAATGACCGCCAGCGTCACGCGCGGCCATGCGCAGCGCCGCGACATCGGAGCCGCTTTCGGGCTCGGTCAAGGCAAAGGCGGCGAGCTGCGTCCCGGCGCAAACCGGCGGCAGATAGCGCTGCTTCAGCGGCTCGGAGCCGTAGAGGCTGATGGACGCGCTGCCCAGTCCCTGCATCGCGAAGGCGAAATCGGCGAGACCGGAAAAGCGCGCAAGTGTCTCGCGAATGAGGCAGAGGCTACGCACGTCGAGCT
>DATLUE010000006.1:0-35334 GCA_035533255.1 Allostellaceae bacterium
CCCGAGGTCGTGAAATCGGGCCTCTATAAGCACGTTTATACCGACGAGTACGGCCAGTTCGGCGGCCGGCCGGTCGCCGCCATCATCGCCAATTACGATTTCGGCCCCGGCGCGCAGGACATGAAGCTGCTGGGATATGCATCGAGCGTCGGCGCCATGTCGCATGCGCCCTTCATCGCTGCCGCCGGACCGGAATTCTTCGGTGTCGACAGCTTCGAGCAGATGCCGAACCTCAAGGATCTCGGCTCCATCATCGAGGGGCCGCAATACGCGAAGTGGCGGTCGTTCCGCGAAACCGAGAACGCGCGCTATGTCGGATTGACCTTGCCGCGCTTCCTGTTGCGGGCGCAGTACGGCGCCGATTCCGTGCCGGTGAAATCGTTCAATTACGCCGAAGAGCATGGCGGCAAATCCGAGAATTATCTCTGGGGCAACACGTCCTTTGCGTTCGCCGCGCGGCTTTCCGACAGCTTCGCGAAATACCGCTGGTGCCCGAACATCGTCGGCCCGCAATCCGGCGGCGCGGTCGAGGACATGCCGCTGCCTCAATATGAATCGATGGGCCAGATCGAGACCAAGGTTCCGACCGAGGTGCTGATCTCGGATCGCCGCGAATACGAGTTGGCGGAACAGGGCTTCATCGCGCTCACGATGCGCAAAGGCTCGGACAACGCCGCGTTCTTCTCGGCGAACTCCGCGCAAAAGCCGAAATTCTTCGGCAATTCGCCCGAAGGCAAGGAAGCGGAGCTCAATTACAAGCTCGGCACGCAGCTTCCCTACATGTTCGTCGTCAACCGCTTGGCGCATTACATCAAAGTCCTCCAGCGCGAGAATATCGGCAGTTGGAAGGATCGCACCGAGCTCGAAAGCGAGCTCAACAAATGGATCGGCCAATACGTCTCGGACCAGGACAACCCGTCAGCGGAGGTCCGCAGCCGGCGGCCGTTGCGGCGGGCGTCGATCGCGGTCGAGGACGTCGAGGGCGAGCCCGGCTGGTATCGCGTATCGATGGCGGTGCAGCCGCATTTCAAATATATGGGTGCGGACTTCACGCTCACGCTCAAGGGCAAGCTCGAGAAGCAGTGACCGGTTTCGGCAGACGACGAGTGGCGGCCGGTATAGAGGAGCCGAATGTTCGAGCGTACACTGTTCGAGCGACTGGAGAATCCGGCCTATAACACGCGTACCAGCGGGAAGATCGATGTCGCTTCGCTGAGCGCGTCGGTGCTCGATCATTTGGCCCGGCTCTTCAATGCGCGCCAATCGGCCTGCCTCACCCGCGACGATTACGGGATCCCCGACTTCAACGATCTGGTCAATAGCTCGACCGACGCAATCGGCATGCTGACACGGGCGATCCGAGAGCAGATCGCGAATTTCGAGCCGCGCCTCGCCAATGCCGGCGTGCGGTACGCGGCACATCCCGAGGCGCCGCTGAGCCTCAGTTTTCAGGTCTCGGCGGAGCTGATCGTCGGCGAGATGACCGAGCGACTGCGTTTCGAGACCGTGATCGGCGACGACGGCCGGGTACGGGTTCGCGAGTAGCATGGCGGTCAATGCCTATTTTCAAGACGAGCTCGCTTATCTGCGGGAGCTGGGCGACGAGTTCGCGCGGACCAATCCCAATCTCGCGCCCTTCCTCTCGCGCCAAAGCAACGATCCGGATGTCGAGCGCCTGCTCGAGGGCTTTGCATTCCTGACGGCGCGGCTACGCCAGAAGCTCGACGACGATCTTCCCGAGCTGTCGCATTCGCTTCTGACGCTGCTGTGGCCGCATTATCTGCGGCCCGTGCCGGCCACGGCCATCATCCAATTCGAGCCCGTGCCGCGCAGCCTGACCCGCAGCCAGCGCCTGCCGCGCGGCATCATGCTCGATGCCAAACCCGTCGAAGGGACGCGATGTACCTTCAAAACGGTCTACGACGTCGACCTCAATCCGCTGACCATCACGACCGCCGGCGTCGAGAGCGGCGTCGGGACGAGTCAGCTTTCGCTCCAGTGCCAGCTCGGCGCGGGGGCCGGCTTCGGCGGCGTGCGCTTCGACCGGCTGCGGATCCATCTCGATGCGGCGCGCGATACGCCGCTCGCGCGCGCGCTCTATCTCCTGCTATGCCGTCACGTCCGGAGCGCCGCCGTCCGATCGGCGGGCGGCCAGATCACCGAGCTGCCGGGCGTTCGGATGACGCCCGTGGGGTTTGCCGAGGATGAGGGGGTGATCCCCTACCCGGCGAATGGGCTCGTGCCTTATCGCGTGCTTCAGGAATATTTCGTGTGCCCGACCAAGTTCATGTTCCTCGACGTCGAGGGGCTCGAGCCGATCGCAGCCCTCGAGGGGACCAATTGCACGCTGATGTTCCGGTTCGACCGGCCGTTCGAGGAGGCGGCGCGCGTCACCCACCGCAATTTCGTGCTCAATTGCACGCCGGCGGTCAATCTGTTTCCTCACGATGCCGTGCCGATTCGAGTCGATCAGGCGAAGACCGAATACCGGCTTCGCCCGGATGGCGCCGATGCTTCTCACTACGACATCTATTCGGTGGATCAGGTCTCGGGCTGGATTCAAGGGCAACGCGAGCGCGTCGATTATCAGCCGTTCGAATCCTTCCGCCACGCGGTCGAAGGCGGCGATCGCGCCTATTATCGCCTGAGGATGCGGCCTTCGGTGGTCGGCGAGGGCGCCGATCTGTATGTCAGCTTCGTCAACGGTCGCGACGCCACGATCATACCGCCAACCGAAACCGTGAGCCTCTCGCTGACCTGCACGAACGGCCGCCTCGCGGAGCTGATCGGCGCCGGCAACATCGACCAGGCCACGACCTCGTCGCCAAGTCAGGTCACCTTTCGCAACCTCGCGCCGGTGACACCGCAGCTTCCGCCGCCCCTGTCCGGCAACGTCCTATGGCGGCTCCTGTCGAATCTGGCGCTCGGTACCGGCACGCTCGCCAATCTCGACGCGCTTCGCTCGGTGCTCGCGACCTACGATTTCCGGGCCCTCACGGACGCTCAGGCACGCCAGCGCCTCGATCTGCTGCTGCAATCGCTGCTGGCGGTGCGGTCCGAGCCGATCGACATCCTGCGTCACGGGCTGCCGGTGCGCGGCGCGCGATTCGTCCTCGATATCGATGACCGCAAGATCGGCGGGATCGGCGAGATGTTTCTGCTCGCCTCGGTGCTGGAGCGGTATCTGGCGCTTTGCGCCAGCGTCAATTCCTGCAACCAACTGACGGCGCGCGGCACCGCCTCCAACCTGGTCTATTCCTGGCCTCCGCGCGGCGGGTTGCGGGCGCCGCTATGACGCCTGCCGAGATCGACGCCTTCAAAGCCCGCGTGCCCACGATGTCGTTCTTTCAGGCGGTCAGCCTTTTGGAGCGCGCCGGCTTCAAGATCGGCCGGCCCGGCGAGCCCGCCGAGGGCATGCGGCTGCGCTTTCGCGCACTGCCGAGCCTCGGCTTTCCCGCCGGGGATATCGCGCGGCTCGACTGGAAATCGAGCGACGCGAATGGGACGAGCCAGGTCGACATGATTGTCACCTTCCTCGGCCTCTTCGGGCCGGCATCCCCGATGCCGACGCATTATAGCGAGCGCGCCATCGCCTCGAGCAACGACAACACCGCACTGCGCGACTTCCTCGATCTGTTCAATCATTGCCTGATCGCGTTGCTCTACGAGGGTTGGAGCAAGTACCGCTATTACGCCCTTTACGACCGCGGCGCGCGCGACGCGTTCTCGTGGCGCATCCTGTCGCTGGCGGGGCTGACGACGCTGGCCGAGGGCGACAATCCCGCGCTCGATCGCGGCCGTATTTTGCCCCTGGCGACGCTCTTGGCGTTTGGCGGCCGCTCCGCCGGCGCGCTCGAGCGGGTACTGAGCAGTTATTTCGACGGCCTGCCGGTTGCGGTGGAAGAATTCGTGCCGCGCTGGGCACGGATCACCGAGGATCAGCAGAGTCGCCTTGGCCGGAGCGCGACGGTTCTCGGCGAGGACATTGTCCTGGGCACGGCGATCGAGGATGTCGCCGGAAAATTTCGCATCAAATTCGGTCCGCTTTCCGCCGACAGGTTCGCGCGGTTCTTGCCGCTTCGCGATTTTGCGACCGTCGTTCGCTTGGTCCGCCATGTGCTGCGCGACCAACTCGCGTTCGACATCGTGCTCGACCTGTTGCCCGGCGAGGCGCCGTCCTGGCAGCTCGGCGCGTCGAGCGACTTCAGATTGGGCTGGGCCACTTGGCTTGCGCCACGGCCCGACGAGGAAACGGAGGTCACGCTGCCCGGCACGCTTGCGGATGGCGGCGGACCTTGGATGGAGGGTGCGCCAATGGCGTCCCTTGTTACGCCAACGGAGGCAAGGCAATGATTGCGCTGGAATTGAAGCCGCTACTCGGAAAACTGAACGACTATTCCCGGCGCGCCCTGGAAGCCGCCGCCGGATTATGCGTATCGCGCACGAATTACGAGGTCACGATCGACCATTTCCTGCTGGTCATGGTTGAAGACTCCGACCGCGACATTCAGCTCATTTTGCATCATTTCGGAATCGAGCCGGCGGTGCTGAAGCGCGTGTTGCAGCGCGCGGTGGAAGCGATGAAGACGGGCAATTCCGGACGGCCGGTATTTGCGCCGCCGCTGATCGAATGGATCGCCGACGCTTGGCTCGTGGCAACGCTCGATCTCGGCCTTGCTCAAATCCGCTCGGGAGCCCTGCTCGCGGCGGTTCTCGCCAAAGGCCAGCATTACGCCGACGAGCTCGCGCCCATCTCGGTCGAGGAGCTCAAGAAGAAGTTCCACGACATCGTCGGCGCCTCGAAGGAGACCGCGGCGCCGGCCGAGGCCGCGCGCAATGCCGGGGCCTCGGATGGAGCCTGGGGCGAGGGTGCGTTAGGTAAGTTCACGATCAATTTTACCGAGCGGGCACGGCAGGGCCTGATCGACCCGGTTTTCGCGCGCGATCGGGAAATCCGCCAGATGGTCGATATCCTGGGCCGGCGCCGCAAGAATAACCCGATCGCCGTCGGCGAGGCGGGCGTCGGCAAGACCGCGGTGGTCGAAGGCCTTGCGCTGCGCATCGTCCAGAATGATGTCCCCGACTTCCTCAAGAACGTCGAGCTGCTGTCGCTCGACATGGGCTTGTTGCAGGCGGGCGCGGGCGTCAAGGGCGAGTTCGAGAACCGTCTCAAAGGCGTGATCGACGAGGTCAAGGCCTCGCCCAAGCCGCTCATCCTGTTCATCGACGAGGCCCATACTATGATCGGCGCGGGCGGCGCCGCCGGCGGCTCGGACGCCGCCAATTTGCTGAAACCCGCGTTGGCGCGCGGCGAGCTTCGCACCATCGCCGCGACCACCTGGTCGGAATACAAGAAATATTTCGAGCGCGACCCCGCGCTGGCGCGGCGCTTTCAACTCGTCAAGCTCGACGAGCCTTCGGTCCAGGAAGGCGTGACGATCATTCGCGGCCTGCGCGATATGTATGAGCGCTCGCACGGCATCTATATCCGCGACGATGCAGTCGTGGCCGCTGCGCAGATGTCGGCGCGCTACATTTCCGGCCGACAGCTTCCCGACAAGGCGGTCGACGTGCTGGATACCGCCTGCGCTCGGGTCAAACTGTCGCTTTCGGCCAAGCCCGTCGCGATCGACGACGCCGAACGGCGCATCGCCACGCTGGTGCGCGAGCGCGAAGCGCTTGCGCGCGACCTCGCTGCCGATATCGGCGGCGGTGCCGCGCGTCTCGCCGAAGTCGAGGCTGAAATCCTCGAGACCAGCGCGCGACAGGGCGAGCTGGTCGAGAAGTGGCAGAAGGAAAAGGCGCTCGTCGACCGGCTCCTGGAATTGCGCGCCAAGCTGCCGGGCTCGCGGCCGAAAGCGGGCGATGCCGCGCCGGACAAGGAGACCCCGGCGCCGGGCGACGCTCCCGACGAGGCCCAGATCAAGGCCGAGATCGCGGCCTTGCGCGTCCAGCTCGCCGAGGTTCAGGGCAAGTCGCCGCTCATTTTCCACGAGCTCACGCCCGACACGATCAGCCATGTGATCTCGGATTGGACCGGCGTGCCGGTCGGCAACATGGTGAGCGACGAGGCCACCGCCGTACTGACGCTCGGCGAAAATCTCAAGACGCGCATCAAAGGCCAGGACGAGGCTATCGCCGCGATCGACGAGGGTATCCGCGCGGCCAAGGTCGGCCTCAACAACCCCAATGCGCCGATGGGCGTGTTTCTGTTCGTCGGCAGCTCCGGAGTCGGCAAGACCGAGACCGCGACCGCGGTCGCCGATATTCTCTTCGGCGGCGAGCGATTCATGGTCTCGATCAACATGTCGGAGTTCCAAGAAAAGCATACGCTCTCGCGCCTGGTTGGATCGCCTCCGGGATATGTCGGATACGGCGAGGGCGGCGTGCTCACCGAGGCCGTGCGCCAACGCCCGTATTCGGTCGTGCTTCTCGACGAAGTCGAGAAAGCCGATCTCGAAGTCATGAATTTGTTCTATCAGGTCTTCGATAAGGGCATCCTTTCGGATGGCGAGGGCCGGGTCATCGACTTCAAGAACACGGTGATCTTCCTGACGTCGAACCTTGCGACCGACATCCTGACCGAGCTCGGAACTCGCGCGAAGCGGCCGACCGCGCAGGAAATCACGGACGCGATCCGGCCGACATTGTCGCGCCATTTCAAGCCGGCGCTGCTCGCGCGCATGCAGATCGTGCCGTTCTTCCCGCTCCTCGGCGACGCACTTGCCGGCATCGTCCGCCTCAAGCTCGACAAGGTCGGCCGGCGGTTGCGCGATAGCCAGAAGATGAACTTCTCTTATACCGACGAGGTCGTGACGCAGATTGCGGGGCGTTGCACCGAGGTCGAGACCGGTGCGCGCAATATCGACCATATCATCAACCGAACGCTGTTGCCGGCGATCTCGACCGAGATTCTCGGCCGGATGGCGGAGAGCGCGCTGACCGACAGCATCGAGGTCGGCGTCGGTGCGGGTGGCGCGTTCGGCTATCGCTTTTTTGACCGCGACGTCCGGGCGGGCTCGACCTGACGCGAAAGGGGGCTAACGGTGAGCGACGAGCGCAAAGCTTCGGTCGGCGTTGCCTTCGGCATCGGCCGGCGGCCGGATGAAGCCTCGGCGCCGGTGCCTTTCCGGTGCCTGGTGCTCGCCGATTTCGGCGGTGCGACGGCGCGCGAGCGCCCGCAGCCAATCGACAAGGACGGGCTCGCGGCGGCGCTCGCCGGTGCTGGCGTGCAAATCCCGCTACGCGTGCCGAACCGCCTCGACACCGCGCCCGCAACCCTCGATGCGACGGTAACGATCGCCGCGTTCAAGGATTTCACTCCGGCCCGTCTCGCGGCCCAGATACCCGAGCTCGCGGCGGCGCAGGCGTTGCGTCAAAAGCTCGCCGCTTTCATGGCCGGTACGCTCGGTGCAGACCAATTGCGGGCCGCGCTTTCCGGCGTCGCCGGCGTCGAATTGGTGGTCGCGGCGGTACGCCAGGCCTTGGCCGCACCGGCACCGCCCGCGGTCGCTCCGGCGCAGTCTCCGCCTCCGCCTTCGCCGGCGGGCAACGATGACCTCGACCGACTGCTGGATATGGTCGACACCCATCCGCCGACGAAGCCGGATGCGCCGCCGACCGCATCGCCCCTGATCGCTGCGATGCTCGACAAAACACGCAGCCAGCGCGCGGTTCCCGGCGCTGCGGCGCTGCTGCTGCGGGTCGAGCAACTGATCGCGGCGCAACTCGAAGCGGTGCTGGCAGATGCACGATTTGCCGCGATCGAGGCTGCGTGGCTGGGCTTGCGCTTCCTCATCCGGCGCGCTGATTTCCGCGCGCCGATCCAGGTCGAACGGATCGATGTGACGAAAGACGAGGCCGCCGATCTGATCCTTCGCCTCGCGTCATCCGCCGCGGCCACGGACGGCGGCACGCCGCTCGCCGCCATCATTCTCGCGCATGATTTCGAGCTCACGGCCGCGGATATCGGGCGGCTCGGTCGCCTTGCCGAGGCGGGCGAGGAGTCGATGGCGCCAGTGGTTGCGGGCCTCGGCAACGGCATTTTTCGCACGGACGATATGACGGAGATCGCGCGCTTGCGCGACCCGGGCTCGCGGATCGAGGCGGTCGGCGGCGATCCTTGGAACGCCTTGCGCGATAAACCCGGCGCGCGCTGGCTGATGGCGGTGGCCAATCCGATTGCCGTGCGGAATGCCGCTGCTGCCGCCGAGCTTGGCTTCACCGAGGTCACGACGGCGCTCGGCCTGCCCTGTTGGGGCAATCCGGCTTGGGCGGTCGCCAGCCTCCTGCTCGCGAGCATGGCGCGCATCGGCTGGCCGACGGAGATCGCCGGACGCGATGCCGGCAAAGTCGAGAATCTCGATCTCGTGGTTCGGGAAATCGCTGGAACCGCGATGCAGTTGGCGGTGGCGCTGCCGATCGGCATCGAGGCGGCGAGCGGCCTTGCCGATGCCGGGGTCGCGTGCCTGGCCGGCGAGCGCGACCGCGATGCGGCGTGGCTGGTGCGCGCGCCGAGCGTCCATCGGTCGGCCCATGTGCCCGGCGACGACGGCCGGCTCGCGCGGCTTTTCGCCAGCTTTCCCTATCAGCTCGCCGCGGCGCGTCTCGTGCGGGCCATCGCCGACGAGAAGCCTGCGCTTGCCGAGTCCGAGCCGGCCGCTGTGGCCGCTGCATTGGAGGCCGCGTTGCGCCGGTTGCTTCAGGGCACCGGGCCGGGCGCATCCGCCAAGGTCGCCGCCGCGACCGATACCGACGACGACGCTCGCCTCCGCCTGCAGGTCGCGGTGCACACCGGCACGGCGGTTCTGGGCGGCGCGGCATTCCACCTCGATCTTCCGCTCTGAGGGCAAGATGGCCGACGATCCGCTCTTCGACCTGATCGCGACGCTTTCCGGATTGTGCAAGGAGGTCGCGGCGGGCAGCTTCGGCAAGATCGACGCGCTGTTCCGCATGACCGGCGATGCCGGTCAACCGGTCGTGGTCACCGAGCTTGCCGAGGCGTTCGGCATGATGGTCGTCCAGCTCGAGGCACGAGAATTCCGGCTCACGCAAACGATCGAGGATTTACGCGAGACCCAGCGCGAGCTCGATGCGGCCTGCGCCGCGCTTGCCGGGGAGAACAAAAACCTGAAGCAACAAGTCGGCGATCTTTCGATTCAAATCGACCACCAACGCAAACAGGAACAGGTCCGCGAAATCGCGGATACCGAATATTTCCAGACCTTGCGCGTGCGGGCCCGCGAATTGCGCGCGCACCGTCGCGACCGCGGTCAGGGGTGAGCATCTCGTGACGCTCCACAGCGCGGCCGGCCAATGACCAAAATCATCTCGACGCATTCCTATCGGGGCGGCACGGGGAAATCCAACATTACCGCGAATCTCGCTTGCCAGCTCGCGCGCCCGGGCCGCCGGGTCGGGATCGTGGATACCGACATCCTCTCGCCCGGCATTCATGTGCTTTTCCAGGTCGATCCGAAAGCGATCCGGTTCACGCTCAACGATTATCTTTGGGGTCGCTGTGCCATCGAAGAGGCCGCGCTCGAGGTGACGTCAGCGGTCTGCGACCTGCAAGGCCGGCCGGCGCTTCACGGCGATGCCGGCATTTTCCTGGTGCCTTCGAGCATCAAGGCGGGCGAGATCGCCCGCATCATCAAGGAAAGTTACGATGTCTCGCTTTTGAGCGATGGGCTGCGCGACCTTTGCGAGCGGCTGAAGCTCGATTACCTGTTGCTCGATACCCATCCGGGTCTCAATGAAGAGACGCTGCTGTCGATCGCGCTTTCCGATGTGCTGCTGTTGATCTTGCGCCCCGACCGTCAGGATTATCAGGGCACGGCGGTGACGATCGAGGTCGCTCGCCGTCTCGAAGTGCCCGAGATGCTCCTGGTCATCAACAAAGCGCTCACCTCGTTCGATTTTCGCGAATTGCAATCGCGGGTCGAGCAGACCTATCGCGCGCCGGTGGCCGGCATTCTGCCCTTGAGCGAGGATATGGCCCGGCTTGCCAGCGGCGGCATCTTCTCGATCATCTTTCCGGACAGCCCGATATCGCGGGTTATTGCCGATATTGCCGCGCGCGTCGCCGGTTAGGCGTTCGCGGCATCGAGCCCGGCGATATAGCCACGCCGAAACTCCTCGACCGATGCGGTTCGCCGCTCGCGCTGGAATTCCAATGCTTGCCGGATCGCCGCCATCGCGGGTTCCGCGAGCCCGGCGATCGGCGCCGCCTCGAGCCGCTCGTTGCGCGCGTCGACCGAGGATTTCCGGGCGAAAGGATGATCGCCTTGGAGAAGGAGATAAGCGACGCAACCGAGTGCATAAACGTCGTCGCGGGGATCGGCGGCGCCATTCTCGATAATCTCGGGGCTGGCATAGGCCGGCGTCATGCCGCCCAAGCTCGCCGCCTCGAATCGATCCGCAACCCCCTTTGCCGATCGGACGGCGCTTGCACGCGCGATGCCGAAATCGAGCACTTTCACCGTGCCATCGTCGCAGACGAAGATATTTGCCGGCTTGAAATCGCTGTGCACGATGCCGTGCGCATGGGCATGGCTGAGCGCCGCGCACACGCCCGCGATGATCGGCGTTGCCTGCTCCGGACGCAGCCCCAATCCGCCCCGTGCCCGCAACACCGTGCCGAGCGGCGCGCCGTTGAGACACTCCATCACGATGTAGACGCATCGGCCGTCGCGGTCGACGTCGAAAACATTGATGACGTTGGGGTGGTTCAGCAATTGCGCCTTGCGTGCCTCGCGCTCCAGGGCCTGAAAGGCTCGCGGGTGACGCGCAAAATCGTCGTTGAGAACCTTGAGCGCGACATAGGGCGATGCATTCTCGGCCTCGACCATGCGCCGGTCGACGGCGCGAAACACCCGGCCCATGCCGCCGCGGCCGAGCAGGCTCTCGATGACAAAACGATCCTTGATGATGGTCCCGACGCTGATCCGCCGCGGCCGATTTCCCGGCGACTCCCCGATTGCGAGCGGCGCGGCCGGCTCGGCACCCTTTGCGAGGCGATCCGCTTGTCGACGCAGGCGGGTGCCGCGCCAATCGGCAAGCAGCAGGTCGAGCCGTTGATCCGCCGCCTGATCGCGCGGCGCTTGCACGCGCGAGTCGCGATAGGTTTTGAGCCAGTCATTGAGCAAGGCTTCGTCGACCTCCTGCGCCGCGCCGCGCGTCCCCACTGCGTCCGGCCCGGCGGTCGTCGATGGCGCCGGGGGAAGCGGCGGCATTTCGAGGCGGGATTCCTCGGCCGGCGGCGGCGCGATATTCAACGGAATCGTCGCGTCCTCGCCGGCGTCCGGATCGTCCACCGAGACAGTGCTCGCCGGCAGCGCATTGTGAAGCAGATCGGACAAGATTCCGCGCCCGGGCATTTCGTCTCCGGTCGGCCGCCGCGTCGCCGCGCCGTCATTTCCGAGCGGCTCGAGCAGCGAAGCGCGCAACTGCCGCGTCAACCGGCTGCTGCTGACCAAATCATCGAGGAAGGCCGCGCAGCCGGCACGCCGTTCCGGCGACTGCCGCAGCTCTGCCAACAAGGCGATGCGCAGCTCATCGAAGGATAGCTGTCCATCGAGGAAGGCCTCCATTCTCCCGGGGTAGCGCGGTCCCTCATCCGTCATGGGCGCGCCATCCCCGATCGCCGGTGCAGCGTTCGTGCCTTGATCGCCCGCGGCAAGGCGCGAAGGCCATCGCAGAGCGTGTCCCAACTGCGCCAGACCCAAGCCGGCCGGCCATCGAATTGGCGGAGGAAAAGCGCGACCGTGGCGGTGTGTCGGGCGCGCGTCGGCGCGAGCGCATCGCACAAGGCCCGCCACTGACGCGGCCGAAGCCCCGAAACCGGCGCGGGCGTCAGGCTGCGATCGCGGACCTCGATCCCCGATTGGCGCTCGTAAGGGTGGCGGCCGGTGAGGAGCTCATAGCCGATTAACGCCAATGCATAGACATCGTCCGAGGGATCGAGCTCGGCACCTTCGAGCCGCTCGGCACTGGCATAGGCAGGCGTCACGCCGCCGAACGCCTCGGCAACGGAAAATGCCGGATCGAGCTCCGCGGCCAAATCGCCAATGAAGGCGCCAGCCAAGCCGAAATCGAGCAGCTTGACGATGCCCGCGCGGGCCAGCAATGCGTTCGCGGGCTTCAAATCGGCGTGGACGACGCCATGACCGTGGATGAAAGCGAGCGCATCGGCTAGCTCGCGCAAGATGCGCAGCGCGGCCGAGCGCGGCAATCCGCTATCGCGATGGCTGGCGATGATCTGGCTGAGCGCCGCGCCCTCGACATATTCCATGACCACGAAGGGCAACGCGCCATCGCGGTCCTGATCGAGCACGCGCAGAATGTGAGGATGCCGGAGGGCTTGGGCTTTGAGCGATTCGCGCAGCAGGAAATAGATCGCGGCCTGATCGCCGCGCAGGGCCGGGGCCAGCACCTTGATCGCGACATGCGGCGCCGGATCTCCGGCCTCCGCCCGGCGCCGATCGATGGCGCGATAGATGACGCCCATGCCGCCGGCGCCGATAACGGCTTCAAGCTCGAAGCGCTGCTTCAGAACCGTGCCGAGCGGGGGATCGATCCGGGCGAGCGAGATCGCCGGCGCGGCATCGCTCGCGGCATCCATGTCAGCGATCCGCTCCGACATCGATCACGATCGCGGTGGCATCGTCATTGGTGCCGGCGGCGTGCGCTTCGTCCAGCAAAAGCTGCGGCGCCACACCGAGCGCGCCGCTGAGCCGCCGCTGGATGGCGGTATCGGAAAGCGCCTTTGTGACCCCGTCGCTGCATAAGAGGAACCGGTCGCCCCGGAACACGGTGAAATTCCGCCGGCCGATGACCAATCGGTCGCCCGAGCCGACGGCGGATGTCAAAATGTTCTCGGCAGGCGGTATTGCCGCGGTTCGCGCGCCCCCTTGGTCATGCCATTCTTGCAGCGCGGTATGGTCCCGGCTCATGCGGTGCAGCTCGCCGTCGCGGAAGAGATAGGCCCGGCTGTCGCCCGACCAGAGGCAGGCCGCCTGCTTCTCGCGCAGGATGAGCACGACCACCGTGGCGCCGATGACCGTCGCTTCGCCCTGCTTGGCCGCGGCGCGGCATAGCCAGCGATCCGCGGTGATCAGGTCGTTGTGAACCGCATCGGAAAAAACCTCGATGTCGTCGACGATGGGCAGCGCCCCGAGATTGGCGACAATCGTTTGGCTCGCCAGTTTTCCGGCGGCATGGCCGCCCATGCCATCGGACAGCACCCATAATCCCGCGTCGGGGCGCTCGAGCAAAGAATCCTCGTTCATCGGGTGGCGCGGACCGCGGCGGCTCATGCTGGCGGAACGCCACGCAACGCTCGACAACGCGGCTCCGGCGGTCATGAGAATCCGCCCATCCGCTGCCAATCGCCGTCGAACAGCGAGGCGGTCGCTTCGGCATCGGGCAGGCCGACGGCGAGCACGCCGCGCGACGGCTGCTCGGCCCAATCCGTATGCCAGAAGACGCTGACGCCGCCGAAACTGCCGCCAAGCAGCATCTCGACCATGCCAAGGGTCATGCTGCCCAGCCCGCCGGGCGGAAGGTTGAGGTCAACGACCCACGGCCCGGCCGGCGGCATCGCGCGGCGCGCGCGCGGTCTCGCCAGCATCGGCAGCGGTGCGCGGGCCGGAACGCCCCCTGCCAGCTCGATGAAGGTGCTGATGTCGATCGAGCCGTCGAGCGCGGCGAGCGCCAGGCTTTCGAGGGCCTGGAAGCCGTCGCGCCAGCTTTGCATCAGCGCCGCTGCATCGACCAAAGGTGGCACCGGCAGCGCGACGGTCATCGGATAGCAGCGTCCCACCCGATCGATGCTGGACATCAGAATTCCCGCCCAAGCGCTATCGCCGCAGACGCCGGCGGTGATCTGGAAGCGCCAGATCGGACTCGCAAGATATGTCGCTTGCCAATTCGCGCGGTTGCGGCCCGCAGCGAGCGACTGATGGAGCCATCGGTCCCAGGGCTCGAGGAAGCTTGGCGGCAGGTCGCGCGACAGGAAATCGGCATAGGCCGGCAGCTTGCCGAAGATGCCGACGCGAATATTGCCTACAGCGAGCTCGGGCATCGAAACTCCTGTAGCTCGGGCAGGTCGAAAGGATTGATGACGCTGTCCGCATGCAAGCTGAACCCCGCCTTGAGCGAGCCGAGAGTGGCGGTGAATGCGAATTCATCGCTATCGCGGGCGCCGGCGAGGCTGACCCGATCGAAGAACCGGAAGAGTGCCCAGGGCCCCTGGAATTCAAGTTTGTTCGCGGCGCCTTTGAAATCCTCGATCGACAATCCGACCTTGCTGGCGAGGGATTTTTGCGGCCATTGCAAGTTCCACGGACGGGGTGGCTCGTGACGATAGCTGAAGCTGTTGTTGTCGAAGTCGAAGGTGACGCGTGCCGCGGCCGGATCGAGATATGTCGGGGTCAGGGTGAAATTGATCTGCGGCGTCTGGCCGCCGGAAGCGAAGAACGTCGTCCGGACGACCTGGGCATCGCGGAAACTTTTGAGCGCTTCTGCCGAAATATCGAGCGACTGCCCGTCGACCGACTGATTGGTCCAGGTGCCGCCATTCGTGTTGACGAACGGCGCGAGATTGGTCTGGAAGAATTTATCCATCGTCCCGTTGGCGCCGAAGAAGCTGGCGAAGTCGCGCAATTGCGTGTCCTGCTGCGCTTGGCCGAACGCCGGATAGCGATCGAGAATCATCGTCTGATATTTCGGCAGCACGTCGCGGACGTAAGCAGCATCGATGTAATCGCGCGCGGAGTCCAGCACCAGGACCCAACTGCTTCCCGCCACATCCGACATCAGGCGGTCGACCGGCGAGGGCAGTTGCGCTCCCTGAACGCGCAGCGCACTGAGCGCGTCATTGCTGTTGTGCAGCCGCTGCATCGCCAGTTGATAGGCCGCCGCCTGCGGATCGGGGCTGGTCGCAACTTGATTGAGAAGGCCGTAAATGCCCGCGAGCTGATTTTGCACTTGTATGATGGGCGGCGTGCCGCCGCCGCCGCTGGTCAGGCTGTTGAGACGCTCGAACGCCTGCGTGATCGGCGTCCCGGGCCAGTTCTTTTCCAGGGCATTTGCGCCGCCGCGATTGGCATTCGGCGCAGCCGATCCGGGCTGGGCGCCCGTGGCGGCTCCCAGCGCGGCAACCGCGCCGGCTCCCGGCGGCGGAAGCTCGGTGTTGGATTTTACGATCGCGAGCAGGCGATTGAGCGGCGAGCGGGTTCCGGCCAGGAGCTGCAGCGACGAAATCGCTTGCGGCACCGAGGTGAACCGGACGAGCTGCACGTCTTCCAGCAGCGATTGCCAAAGCTGAATGTAGTCGTGCTGATAGCGCTGCGCGACCGCGTCGATGACACTGGCAGACTGCGCGGCCGAAACCGCTTGGCCTTGAGCGCCGAGCACCCAGTCGGCGGCGCGATCGCCGGTGACCAGTTTTGGCACCCGCGTCAGGAAGTAGTTGCGGAATCCCGCGGCGGTATAAAGCCCGGGGATGCGCCCGAATACGCCGCCGATCCGGCTGGTCGAGAGCACCAGATTCGCGTCCGGGCCGAGCGCTGCGGCGAGATCGAGCGGTTGCAGGGCGCCCGATGCCGCCGCATCGCGAACCAATTCGTTATACACTTGGTCTTCGGGCGGGACCTGGATCAGCCGCGCGCGCGCTTGGCCGATCGTGGCTGGATCGAGCGGCAGCGAGATCGGACCGGCGGCGACCGCCTCGTCCAACCGCCCGCGCAACTCGTTCTGCAGCGCCGGGTGCAACGCATAGTCGACGTTCCAGGTCGCGGTTGCCCAGCGCTCGAGCTGCGCGGCGTCGAAATGCGCGGGATCGCCCAACATGAGGTAATCCGCCAGGAGGTCGTGCAGGACGCGAGGATCGACATTGGCATCGAGGGCGCTCAGAATCGAGAGCCTCAGCTCCTCGGCAACGCGCGGCATGAACTGGGTTTGCAACACCCGGCGATAGGCGTCGTCGATCGCTTGGCCTACCGGCCGGTCGCTGGTCAATCCGATATTGGCGACCCAGGAGATCAGCGCGTTGTGATTGTAGCTGTCGACGGAGGCTTTCAGCGCGCGCAACGTCGGCAGCGTGTCGGCAACCGTGCCGCCCGTTGCCGGCAATTGCGCGACCAGGCTTTGATAGCTGGCGATTTGCCGATCCAACATGTCCAGACGGCTGCCGATGCCGCTGCTCGCCCAGAGCCATAGGCCCGTGACCAGCGCGATTGCCAGCGCCGCGGCGGCGTAGCCGGCGCCCATGCCCCAAACCAGCCAGCGATCCCACGGACGCTGGCGGCCGACCAGCTCGGCTTCCGGGAATACGACCTTGGTCAGGGCATCGTGGATAAAATATGCCTTGCCCTGGGCTTGCGCTGCGCCCGACCCGCCCGCGGCGAGGCCGTAGGTGCGCGACAGCCCGCCCATCAGGCGGTCGATCGGGGTTCCTTCTTGCGTGCCGCTGGTGAGAAAAACGCCCCGCAAGTACGGGTTCATCTCATAACGATTGGGACGGAACACGTCGTCGAGGAACTGGGCGATGTTGCGCCGGATCGAGATAAGCTGCTGTGGAAAGCAAAAGATCTGCCAGCGCCGGGCGACGTCGCTTTCGTCGTCGAGGCGCGCGAATTGGCGCTCGACGACACGATCGAGGAGTCCGTCGAATTCCGCTTCGAATGCGCGGCGCGCATCGATGACCGTGCGCTTCTCGAACGGGAACGTCATGCCCCAGATCTGCTCGCGGCCGGGCTTATCGAAATCCTCGAAGAATTCGGTGAAACCGGCGATGAGATCGGCCTTCGTCAAAACAACGTAGACCGGCAGGCGCATGTTGAACGCGCGCATCAACTCTTGCAGCCGCCGCTTGATCGCCTCGATGTGGAGACGCCATTCCCGCTCGTTTTGATTCAGAATGTCGGAAACGCTGAGCGCGAGCAGAATGCCGTTCACCGGCCGCCGCGGCCGGTATTTCTTCAGGAGGTCGAGAAAGCTCCGCCACGCCGAGCGGTCGGCATCGGCATCGCTGTCCTGGGTCGTATAGCGGCCGGCGGTGTCAATGAGGACCGCCTGGTCGGTGAACCACCAATCGCAATTGCGCGTTCCGCCGACGCCCTGGACCGTATCGACGCCGAGGCGCTCCGCGAGCGGGAATTCGAGCCCGGAATTGCGCAACACGGTGGTTTTGCCCGAGCCGGGCGGCCCAATGATGATGTACCAAGGCAGTTGGTAGACGAAATTGCGTCCTCGCCCGCCCTCGATCTCGGATTCCTTGAGCGTGTCGAAGGCCTGACGAAAGCGCTCTTCGAGCAAATCGCCGCGCTGGCCCGAAGCGCCGCCGAGCGACGCAAGGCTCTCGCGTTCGACGAGACTGTCGATCATCCGCCGGTTGGCGCGCCAAGCGCGGAAATAGCGCAGCAACCGAAGCAGGCCCCAACACGCAAAGAGCGCGGCAATCACCTCGATGCGGTGGATCTCGCTCGCCAGCGGGTGCGATCCCCACAACGCGAGCAACGGGCCGGCGAACCAGATCACCGCCGAGAGCGCGACCAAGCCCAGCAGCACAAAAAAGGTTCGGCTTACGAAAAAGCGTCCGATCGCGAGCAGGATTTGCATCGGGCGGCTCAGGGAGTCGACCGCGGCGCGATTGCCGCCAGCCGATCGATCGTCTGTGCGACGCGCGAATCGTAGCGGCCGTCGATCACGTAATAGATCGATGTCAGCGCCAAAGCCGCCACCGCAAATGCCACCCAGACCGGCGGATAGAAGCGCAGCCGGCTACCGCCCTGCGCCGGCGCAACCGCGCGCGATAACGGCGGCGGCACGGAAGGCAGGCCACGCTGCTCGCGGATGGTGCGGAAAAGCTCGCTGCGAAGCTGGTCGAGTTGGTGGCCGCCATTCGTCAGCACCCGATACCGGCCTTGGAAGCCGATCGCGAGGCAGGCATAGAACACCTCGAGCAGATCAATGTGTCGGGCCGCGAGAACCTGCATCCGCTCCAAGAGCGTGAAGAATTTCTCGCCGCCCCAGGTCTCGTTGTGAAAGAGCGCCAAGAGGCTCTGCGTGCTCCAGGCGCTCTGGCTGCCCCAAGGCGTGGCGAGCGCCGCTTCGTCGAGCGTGCAACAAAGGATGTAGCGCGCGACCATCACGGTTTCGCCGTTGATCCCGCCCGCCGTCGCCGCGGCCTCGAAGGCTTTGATCTCTTCCACCACGCGGGCTTGCAGCCCGACCGGATCGGCATGCGTCGCGAGGCCTCGGAGATGGGCGGCAAGGGTGAGGAGCGGCGACGCCGCGGCCAATAGCCGGTTACGCTTGCCGATCACCGAGCCGACGAGCTGCTGGATGTTCGGGCTTGCCGTTTCCGTGGGCGCGTGGGCGGGCGGGATTTCAGACCGTTGCCGCTTGGCCGGAACGATGAGGGTCGCGTCTGAAGCCGCGGCCGCGGGGCGCGGCGCGCCATGCCTTGGCATAACGACGGTCGGTTCGTCCGCGCCCGGCAGTCTCGGATCGGCCGGGCTCACGGCATGGCTCCCCGGATCGCCCAAAATTCGAGAGCGAGTCCCGGGTAATCGCCGCTGATATGAAAGGCAAAGGCCGGCGATGTTGCCAGCTTGGGCCACAACTCGGATTGCTGATCGAGCTCAAAATAAGTCGCGCCCGCGTGGTAGGGCACTTCGCGCGGCGCGACCGGCGTCGGCCGCAGCGGAATCCCCGGAAGTTGCAGATTGACGAGATCTCGCAAACTCTCGACCGGTCCGCACTTGACCTGCGTGGGGAATTTCTGGCGCACGGTTTCGGCGGGTATCTCCGCGGTGACGGCAAAGATCAGCCGGCAGCCGGCTAGAATCGTGCGATCGGCGATCTGCGCCACCCAAACGCCGTAGGGGCGCTGCTGCAACGGAATGGCAATCGCCGGCTCCTCGATCACCATGCTGAGGCTGGCGCGAATTTCGCCGACCAGGGGGAGCAACGACGCTCCGAGGTCGTCGTGACGATATTGCGGCCGCGGCCGCGGCCGGCGGCGGTCGATGGAGAAGGTCGCGAGCTCGCCTACCAGCGCCAGCGCCGACGCGAACAGGCGCTCGGGATGCAGCCCCCTCAATTCGGCAAGATGGCCGAACACCCCCTCCCAGCGATTGACGAGCTGCAACATCATCAGGTCGACGACGCTGGCGCCGCGCGCTTGCGGATCGATGCGGGTTGCCAGCGCTTCGCCGCGTCCCCGCAACAGTGCCTCGATCTCGCGCATCAACTGTACGACGCGCGCATCGGCTTGGCAGTCGAGGAGCGGAGGAACGTAATCCTGGTCCAGCGCGAGCTGCCCATCGGGGGTCACCTCGAGAATGCGCGCGAGCGGCAGCGCGAGGAATTCGTCGCGCGGCTCACCGTCGAGCATCAATCTCAGGCTCGGCCGCAACACGCGAAGCGCGACGCCGGTTTCGTCGGGCTTGGTCGAGTCGCGCACATTGATCTCGCCCACGGTGAATCGCGCATTCGGCATGGCCTCGAGCGTCGGCGCGACCTCGATGCCGTCGCGCAGCCGCAACGGCAGGGCGAGGTGGACGAGCGCGCCGCGCGCCGTCGGCGATACCTCGCGCGGGGGCACCGTGGCAAGCTCGGGAACATCGACCGGCGTTCCGTCGGGCAGCACCGCCTGGCAACGGACGAGCGCCAGCCGCCCGAGCCGCAGCAACTGTGCATCGAATTCATAGTGCAGCAGTCCCCACGCGAACGGCGTCAACTGCCCCGCGCGCAACTCGATCGCGGCCTCCAGATAGCGGTCGTATTGCTGCAGATGCTGGGGGCGCATGAACATTCCCTCAAACCACAGCGGCCGGCTTTTCAGCGACATTATTTTCTATCCTCTCCACATGGCGCGGTCGCCGATCAAAAGAATTTCCACCAACTGCGGCTTGTGGCGGGCTGCAAGGTCACGCTTGAGAGGTCGACCGAGGCGACGAGTTTGTTATCGCGGTTGGACACGATCGGAACGGTCGCGCGCCATGTCGTCGCATTGGTGGCGTCGCGAAAAGCGCCCATCACGCCGATGAAATGGACGCTGTCGGCGACTTTCGGGTCCGTATAGGTCAGCGTTTCCCCCGGACGCACCTCGTATTCCTTGGTCGCGACGACGTCGCCGCCCAGCGCTCGGGTGCCGTTGTCGAGCAACGTGAAGAAGTCCGTGCTCATGAATTTGTCGGTGCCTGCCAATTGATAGAAGCGAAGAACGACGGGTGCCGATTGCGACTGCGAATCAAGATTGAGCTGGCGCGAGCCCGTGATGGCGATAGAGAGGGTGGTCGGATCGGGTGTGCTGGATCCGAACCACGAGCAACCGCAAAGACCCGCCAGTGCGACCACCGCGGTCGCCGACAAAACGAGACGACTCAGTTTTTTCATCCCCTTCCGCCTTCGGCGGCGAGGCGCCGGCAGCGGCGTGTCATAGACATTGTTGCGCTCTCCATAGGTTCGTGTGCCGCTCACGAGGCGGCTGGCACGGCGAGCGCGGTCGACGGCAGCACCGTGATCGTCTCCTTGTCGGCACCGATCGCGAATTTGTTGCTGTCGTGGGCCTTGATCGGAATGCTCAAGCGCCATCCCGATCCGGCGATATCGCGGAAGGCCGCGATGGCGCCGATGAACAGAGCCTTGTCACTGACCTTCTCATCCTTGAACTGAAGCGTTTCCCCCGGCCGCAGCTCGAATTCCTGCGCGCTGACGAGCGCGTCGCCGAGAGTCTTCGCGCCATCGTCGTAGAGCGCGAAGAAATCCGCGGCGAGGAATTTCCGTGTGTTCGAGAGCTCGTAGATGCGGATAACGACCGGCTCCGGCTGCGCATCGGCATCGGGGTCGCGGTTGAGGCTCGCCGAGCCGACGATGGCGACCTCCACCACCGTGTCCGACGAGCCGCCAAACGAAATCTTGCCGCAATCGAAATAGCAGGTGGCGCCGGCCGATAGCGCCGTCGAGATCGCGGTGAAGGGCGTTACGGCGCCGCACCCCGCAAGCCCGAGCAGCGTCAGCGCGCCCGCTACGCGCCGCAGGAGAGATATCGAAATCGTCATGCCCGACCACCAGACGACCTCATCCGCTCGATCTGCTCGGCATAGACCTCGCCGAATTCCTCGCCAAACACCTCGTGGAAAGTGTCGGCGGCATTCCCCGCCAGCGCCTCGTAGGATTCCGTGAAGGCGTCCCAGTAACGGGTTTTCGCGCCGCGGCTGCCGCCGTCGCCGATCGCAAGGCGGGCCTGGAGTGTCTTGGGATTGAGCCGGTCGAGCAAGGCGCGTATCGCCGCATCGATCGCCGCCACCACGGCGATCTCATGCGCCTTGATGTCGTCGAAGCTTTCGGCAATCGCCTTGGCGAGCGGCAGATAGCCGGGATCGCGCTTGCCGAGCAGCTTCGCCAGCGCCGCCTGTCCCGATGGCGAGAATTTGAAGGCGTTGTTCTCCACCGGGCGCAGGGTGGTATTGGCAACGCGGATTTCATTCTTGAACAATTTTCGCCCGGCCAAGACACCGACGATGCCGTCGGCCGCGAGCCGCAGGGCCTCGCCGGCTTCACGCATCGCCTGCACGAACTCGGTCTCGCTCGGCTCGCCGCGGTCGAGCCCCGCGGCTTTGAAAAATTCGGCAGCCGCCGCCGAGACGGTCGGCGGCGCGATCTCTTCGGGAACGGCGTCGCGCGGCAAGATATCGACCAGCGCCGCGGGAGGCAAAGGATCCGGCAAAACCACGGCGCGGGGAGCGACGACGGTGGCCGGCGCTATGGCCGGCTGCGCGGCCGGCTGCCGCGGCGGCGTGGGGGCGAAGCGGGTGCGCGGCTCTTCCCATATCGCAGGCTTGGGCGGCGCCGGCACCAGATCCTCGAGGACGCTGTGCCAATCATCGGGCAGCCCACCCCGGCCGGGCCCGAGCGACGCGGCCGGCGCGGCCGTCCCCAAGGGCTGGAAATCCGGTGGCAGGATCGCAGGAAAAGCGACACCGGCTGCGGCAAGGGGCGCCGCGCCGGCCGATGGCGCCGGCGACGTCATCGTCGCCCCCAGATCGCCGAGGACGATCGGCTGACGGCGCCGCAACGCCTGGCCGCCTTCCGGCGCGGCAAGGGGCTCGCTCGGCGCGCCGAGCGAACCCGGCGTCGCGGCTCGGGCCGGAGCCATTGGCGGCGCCGGCGAGCGCGGCGCGAGTGTCTCTTCAAGGGCAATGTCGATCCGCCAATCGCCCATGACCAGCCGGTCGCCATGACGCAATAGCCGCGCGTTGCCGCGACCAAGCGGCTCGGTCTCGTCGCCGACGAAGACACCATTGGTGCTGGTATCCGTGATCGTGAAGCTGCCGGCTCCGAAGGTGATGATCGCATGACGCGAGGACAGGACCCGGCGGGGATCGGGCAAGACCCAGTCGTTAGCCGCGGCACGCCCGACGGTCCCGCCGGTTTCATCGAACACATGCTCGACGGCGGTGCCGAGTTCTGCCGACGTCTTACCGGCAATACGTAATTTCAACTGCATACCACGACTCTGGTTGGGTCTCGATCCGCGATTCTCCCTGACACGCCCGCATTGTCCAGCGGACGCTCCCGAAAGTACACGAACTCCGGCGATTGCACGAGTAGATATCGAAGGCGCGCCGGCAGCCGGAAATGCGTCAAGCATGCGCTCCGGGGCGGCGGCGGCATCTCAATCGCGACGGTCCGATCGATTGAGCGAGGTGAGTATTGCTTCCGGCGCGAAACTGTGGAAAGTTCCGGGTGACGTCATGACGCGCTGCATCGGTTCGATTGTCCGTTGGGCGACGTGACACCAGCGCTCCTAGAGGTGAGGGAATATAATCCATGCCGCAAACTGCTTATGTGAAGATTACCGGCGCCAAGCAAGGCGATATCACCAAGGACGCCAACACCGAAAAGAGCATCGGGAGCAAGGCTCAGCCGAAATTTTCGGGTTCTATCCCGGTTTACGAGTTTCAGGAGATCACGACCGTTCCGGTCGATCCGCAAAGCGGCCAGCCCTCGGGCACCCGCAAGCATGATTCGGTCAAGATCACCAGCGAGCTCACGAAAGCCAGCCCGTTGCTCTGGCAAGCCCTGTCCACGGGCGAGAGCCTGACGATCGAGATGACCTTCCAGCGCGTCGACGCGAAGGGCTCGACCGAGGATTTCTACGTGATCAAGTGGGAAGCCGCGACGCTGGTCGGGATGGACACCCATTACCCGAATACGCTGGATAAAACCCTGAATTATCTGCCCTACCTCGAAACCTTGTCGTTCACCTTCCGCAAGGTGACATGGGAGCACAAGGCGGCGGGGACTTCCGCCAGCGACGACTGGAGCGCGTCGTAAGCGCTGATCTCGGTTTCGGGGCGGCGGTGCCAGGCGATCGATATGACCGAGAAGATTCTGAAACCTTCGGGTCGGCTTGACAGCGCCACCGCCTCCGATTTCGAGAAGGAAACCTTGGCGGCGATCGACGCGGGGGCGACCCTGCTGCTCATGGATTTCTCGGATCTTCAATTCATCAGCAGCATGGGCTTGCGCGTCGTTCTTACCGCGGCGAAACGCATGAAATCGGTGGGCGGGAAGTTCGGCCTTTGCGCCATGAATGCCTCGATCGGCGAGGTATTTCGCATTGCCGGGTTTACCGCCATCGTCGAGGTCTTCCCGACCGCCGAAGTCGCGCTCGCCAAGCTGCGCTGAGAGCGCCGCGCCTGTCCCGGCCGCGCTAGCTTCCGCTGTTGTTGCGCGTTCCGCCGTCGAACATCTCGACGAATATGCCCGATTGCGTCTTGATCCGGTTGGAGCCCGGGAAGTCCGAGTTGACCACGCTTTTATTGGCCTTGTTCGGTACCGCGCCGACGATCACGGGCAGATCGGGATCGCCGTTGATATGGGCGATAATGACTTCGGTTCCCACCAACAATGGAAAATGAATGCCGGAATGCGCGCCGACATTGGCTTGCGCCATGCGAATCCAGCACGAGGCGTTGGTGTCGGCCGTGCCGCTAACGTCCAACGGCAGCCGCACTTTATAGCGGCCATCGGCATCCATCGGCGCATAGCCCGAATTCGGATCGTCGCGGCCCAGCGTATCGACCACCGTGCCCGTGGTGACCCCTGGCATGCGCGGCCACGGGGTTCGTTGCGCCGGCCGGAACGGGGTGGTTCCGGGTATCCATTCGAAGCGATTGAGGTAGCGCCACTGGGCAGGCGCAAGGCCGCCGGTCGGAACGCCGGGTATCGGGACCGCCGCTTCGTGGCTCACGGCGACGATCAGATATCGCTGGTTGAAGCGGCTGACCGGATGCTCGACGAGTCGCACGCGGCTGCCGGCCACGAGGCCGATCTCGTCGCTTTCGCCCGAAAACACCGTGCCGCGCGCCGCCAGCTCTTCCGCGCGCACCTGGCTATAGCGGTTAAGGCCGCCCTCGTCGCGTATGTGCGAGCCGTAATCGTGAATGCTGCCGGTGCCTGATTTGTCGACCAGCGTCTCTTTCGACAGCTTCACCTGCGGCGAATCGGGATTGTAATCCGAAACCCACAGCCGGCGCGTCACCGGCGACCAGGCGACGCTGAAGCGCGAGACGTGCCGGGTCTGGCTCTGCTGCGCGCGGCCCAGCGTCGGCGGCAGATAGGGTATGTCGAACGCGAGATCCGGAAATGCCACGTCCGCGTCGGCGATCACCATGACGTCCTTGGCGTGGCGTTCGTCGAAGAAATAGAAAATACCGAGACGCTCCATCAAGCGCGAGACGAAGGCGAGATCGGATTCGTCATACTGCACCGTATAGTCTTTCGACGGATAGGTCTGCGTCAGGCTCAACGTGTAATCGTCGGCCGTCATGCTGGCCGAATCCTCGATGCCGAGCCGCCGGTCGGCGTTCCCCGTCAGCAATGCGGTTACGATGTCGGGATAGGACATCGGCGCGATCGTGCCGAAAATGCGATTCTGCCGGCTCATGCGAAGTCGGACCAGGCTCGGCTCGATGCGCGCGCGATAGGCGGCAAAGCTGCCGTGGATGGCATCGAGCTGCTCGAAACGCGTGATGACCCCGTCGATGACGCGCTTGCGGTCCTCGATTTCCATCGTCAGGCTGCCGCGCTTGCCGATCAAGCTCGCGCCGGCGGCATTGTCCTGCTCGGCATAAAGGTCGACGTCGAAGCAATAGGGCTCCGAAATCGCCTCGCGTCCGGTTACCCGCCATGCCGACAAAGCCGGCGCGCCCGCCGCTTGAACCGTGAACGACAACGTCAACTCGCGCGCCATGCTTGTCTCTCCTGCGAAAACCAGTGCATCGGCCCATGTTACCGGGTCGGGTTATTCCAATCAGCTTGCACAAGCGCGAGGCCCTTGTACACTATCCGCTGCAATTCCTCGCGGCGAGAGGGTGAGAGCGGCATGGCCATCGACGACGAAGCCACGGCGGGCGCGGTAAACGATACCGCCTCCGCGGGAACCGCAAGCTGGTACCATGTCTATGTTCCGTTCAAATCGGGAACGGTATCGGCGCCGGACGGCGGGGTGGATGTCGCGGCGACCTCGGGCACGCATTACTACCTTCCCGATCCTTCGCAGTCCGTGTCGATGGGCAGTTTCCTCCATATCGGCGCCGCGAATTCCGATCTTCTGACCCCGGCCAAAATCACCAGCGCGTTCACCGATGCCGCGGCGCAGGCGACGTTCACGCGCGCGCTCAACCTCACGAGCTTTGCGGCCGGCTTCCTCGACGATAATCGGGTGCGCGGCCCGAATGCCTCGACCGTCGCCCAGCGCCAAGCCGAGAGCGCCAATCTCTATAGCAAGGGCGGCTGGCGCGATCACACCGACGGCAACCGGATCACCACCACGGCCGGCGATAAAGTCGAAGTGATCGGCGGCAACCATGTGATGATGATCCTCGGCCGTCCGACCCGCGACAACGCTCTCGACAACGCCAACTTTTCGGCCGGGCCCAACGGGTTGCCGATGCAGCACCAGATCGAGACCTCGGGCGGGCTCTCCTATTCGAACGACGCCGGCCCGGGCCATATCGAGGAGGTTCGCTGGGTTACCCGCGCCTATCCCCCAGGCTCCAACCCAAATAGCCCCGGCGACGGCGGGACCTGGATGGTGCGCGAGAAATCCCAATTCGGCGACCAGGTTTCGATCTCCGCCGGCCTCACCCATGAAAGCTTCGTCGGCGTCGGCGTCGAGATCAACAGCGGCACCGCCTATGGCTATCACGGCAGCATCGAGGACCTGGAGAGTATCCTCTCGGTGGGTGCGCTGCTATTCCCGCAGCTCGATACCACCGCATTTCTGACGCAGGTCTATCGGGACGAGAATACCGAAGCGAACGCACCGTATTTCGCCGACATGTCATCTCCGGAAACATTGATCGCCTCGATCAAGAACAATCGCGACAAGGTCTATGGCGGCAGCTACCCGGTCCCGGCCCAGAAGACGGTCGAGTTCACGCGGCTCGACAGCACCTATGCGAACGCCGTCGTCGGCACGGTCGAGGAATACACGACGATCAACACCAGCAAGCATGAGGAAACCACCATCAACGGCACCAATTTCGAGCAGACCACGGTCAACGGCAACACCTCCGAGGTGAGCCTCATCGCCGGCGCCAAAGAGGAAACCGATTTGATGATCGGCCCGGTCGAGGCGATCAGCATGTATATGGGCCTCAAGGAAGAAATCGGTCTGCATGCCAGCAACGAGCTGGCGATCGATATCGGACTTCTGAAAGAAGAGATCAATATCTATGTAACAAAATCGTCGATGGATCTTACTTTCAACATCGTCGAATTCAGCATGGGAACGAAACTGGAGGTCAATCTTGTCGAAGAGACAAAAATGACTCCTGTTCAATTCAAGGCTCATTTGAGCAAAACCAATGTGGCGCCACTGCAAACGTTTCTCGGATTTTGTTGTCTTGGCTAGCGGACATGAGTGCGGGATGGCTGGAGCATTGTCCGGCGAAGTCTGCGGCGGTTCGCCGCAGACAATGCGACACAATCAAGAAATCGAGAAATCGAGAGCGTGATCCGATTCTACCTGATCGGATCACGCTTGAGGTGCCCCCACTGAGGCGGCGTTTTATTCGTAGGTGCATCGCGATCGTGAACGATGTAATCGTCTGATCGTAGAGGCGGGCGATGCAGCGCATAACCAATCTCACTCCTTTTCCTGCCGGGGCGAAGCGCACGTCGCGCAATCCGCCCGCGTCGGAAATGTCTCTGGTGGTGCGGGGCAAATTTCGGCTGGCGCCGGGCGAGCCCACGGTCCTGGCGGGCGACGATGTCTTTAAGCAGGGTCCATTGACCGGCGACGTCTTTGCCGAGGGTGACGACGATTTCACCGGCCCGGTCGCCTACGCCAGCGATTTTGCGGATTTCAAGCCAAAGACCGATATTCTCATTGCCGGCGATTGCTGTCCACCCGGCGGCCAGCCCGCGGTGTCCTGCATCGCGACCGTGATGTTGGGGGATTGGCAAAAATCGCTTCTCGCTGTCGGCCGCCGCCACTGGATCGACCGCTCGCACGCCAGCGACCCCGAGCCGTTTCTGCGCATGCCGATTACCTGGGAAAATGCTTATGGCGGTCCCGGCTTCGCGCAGAACCCGGTGGGGTTAGGTTGGGGCGAGCCGAGGCCGGACGCCCTATTGCCGACCATCGGTCCCGCGGGGGACCGGGTGCGGATGCCGGAGATGACCGGCATCGCCGCGAGTTTTCGTCCTCTCAGTCCGTTTTGGCCCCAGCGGCGGGCCAAGGTCGGGCGCAATTACGGCGCGGACTACCAGCGCAGCCGCGCGCCCTATTTCAGCGACGATTTCGATTGGACCCATTTCAACGCGGCGCCCGAGGATCAGCAACTCGATGGCTATCTCAAAGGCGATGAGGCGTTGCGGTTCGTCCATCTTCATTCCGATGCCGCCGATTTCACCGCGACGCTGCCGGCCATTCGCATTCGGGCTTTCTTCCACAAAATCGCCGGTCCTTTCGGCGAGTTCGCGATGCATCTCGATACGGTGCTCGCCGATCTCAACGAGGGGTTGCTCCACCTGACGTGGCGCGGGCTGATTCCCGTTACGACCGACGATTTCTCCGACATCGGGTCGGTGCTCGTTGCCCAGGAGAATCTCGCCGGCAAGAGCAAAGACAGCGATGGCTATTTTCCCAAGCTGCTCGAAGCGGAAAAGCCGCTTACCTACGGCATTCATCTTCTGCCACAAGCGTCCCAAGACGCTTTGCGCGCCCAATTCGGGGTAGGAGAGCCGGCGACCGCAGCAGCGGAGGCCGAAGCGGCAGCGGGTTCCGGGGCAGCGGCGGCGCCACCGGGCCTCGGGCCTGATCCGGTCACGACATTCATCAAGCAAAAGATCGCCGCGAGCCCGCTAGCCGGCATGAAGACTCAAGCCGAGCAATTGCTGCCCCAGATGGTCGCGAAATCCGACGCCCGCGGGGGACCACTGCGGAAATGGCTCACTGACACGCTGGCGAAAACCCAGGCAGCCGCGGCCATCGCGGCTAAACCGTCGAGCACGCCGAGTTTGTCGCCGCAGGCGGTCGCTGCCTTGAAGAAGATTCCCGACTTTCTCGAGCGCATGAAGGCCGCCGCGCCGAATGTCGATTTGTCGGCGCTGAAGAACGTGCTGAACAACCCGGCCCTGACCGCAATGATGCCGGCCGATCCGCCGGAAGACGAGGCCGAGGACGGGGCACCATCAGGGAAAGGCGATCTGAGCGGTCGGGATTTTAGCGGCCGGGACCTGTCGCGGCGGGATTTCTCCGGCATGACGATGATCGGCTGTCGCTTCGTCGGCACGATCCTCACCGACACTCGGTTTGACGGTGCCGCGCTTGACGGGTCGGACTTCACCGATGCCAGACTGGAGCGCACCAATCTGGCGCGCGCGAGCATGCTAGGCGCAGTGGCGCGGAACGCGGTCTTCGATCAGGCGCAGCTTGCCGGCGCTGATCTTGGCGGCGCCGATTTCGCGGGCGCTCGTTTCGACATGACGAGTGCCTCGGGACTCAAGGCCGGAGGCTTGCGACTCGCGAATGCAAAGCTGCGTACGTCAACATTCTCCAACGCAGATTTGACCGAGGCGGATTTATCGGGAGCCGAGATCGAGCAATGTGATTTTTTTGCCGCGATTCTCGAACGCACCAACGCAGCGGGAAGTGTCTGGCGGCAAAGTCCGATGAACGAGGCGAAGCTCGACGGCGCGACGATGGACGGCTCGATTCTGAACCGCGTCGCGTTCCGCAAGACCAGCGCCGTCGGCACCAGCTTCGCGCGCTGCGCGCTGACCAATACCGGCTTCGTGACCGCCGATTTGAGCAATGCCGTGTTCTTCGAGTGCCGCGGCACCCGCACCAATTGGCAGGGAAGCAAGCTTGACGACGCCGATTTCCGGCGCGCCGTTCTGCCCGGCGCCCTGTTCATGGATGTCGAAGGGCACGGCACGAATTTCGACGAGGCGGATCTGGCCAAGGCGCGGTTTCGCAAGGCTGTGCTGCGCAGCGTAACCTTCGTTCATGCGAAATTGCTGCGCGCCGATTTCGATCGCGCCACCATCGAAGTCACGCGCTTCGACGAGGCCAATCTTTTCCGCGCCCGATTCTACAAGGTCGCGGGAAAGACCAATAGTTATGATGGCGCCATTCTGTCGCGACTGATCGTGGTCGAGCCATGACCGAGCCGCCGGATATCCGCACGCGCATCGCGGCTGGTGAAAGCGTTGCAGGCATGCGATTCGGCAAGGTCGATCTGTCCGGCCTCGCCGCCGTCGCCGCCGATCTTTCGGGCTGCGTTTTCGAAGGAACGGTACTGATTGCAGCGAGGCTCGAGCGGGCGATCCTCGACGGTACACGCCTGCAGAACGCCGATTTGAGTGGCGCAGACCTCTCCGGCGCGTCGCTGCGGAAATCTTTCGTCGCCGCGAGCGTGCTGCGCGATGCGAAGCTCGCGGGCGCGATTCTTGCCGACATCAGTATCGCTGCGACCGTTCTCGCCGGCGCGATACTGACCGGCGCCGATCTCTCCCAAGTCATCATGCGCGGGATCAAGGCCCCCCGCCTTAATTTGGGAGATGCCAAAGTCTTGGTGACGAGCTTTATCCGAAGCGATCTGGAAGCTGCGCGATTTTCCGGCACGCAGCTCGAGGGGGTGCTGTTCGCCAATTGCGTCATGCGAGATATCGATTTCAGCGAGACGCGGCTGCAAAGGGTATCCTTCAACCACTGCGATCTGCGCGGCTGCACATGGCCGCTCGAAATGAATCAGATCGCGTTTCAGGACTGCATCTTCGCGGGTGAGACCGATGCGCTCGACCTCGGCGGACGAAAGCTGCAATCCGTTATTCTGTCGGGGGCCGATCTCCGCGGCGCCAATCTCGCGGGTGCGGTTTTCACGAGCTGCACGTTCAACGGCGCGCGCTTCGACGGCATGGATCTGACCAAGACTCATTTCCTGTCCTGCCTTCTGACTGAAGCCTCGCTGCGCGAGACCGAGCTTTCGGGCATGGAGTTCGATAGCTGCATCATGGTCAGGGCGGATTTCACGGATGCGTTCCTCATCGGCACACGGCTGACGCGTTGCGCGCTCAATGAGAGCAACCTTCAGAGAGCCGATCTCTCGGGCGCGCTGCTGAACCGGGCATTGCTGGATGGGGCGGATATCGCCGGCTGGAAGATCGAGGATACGACATTCAAAGGCGTCGATTTTACGGGCGTCGATCTTTCCAGCATGGTGTTTGACGGGCTGTCGCTCACGGCCTGTCACTTTCGCGGCCTCGATCTGCGCGGCCGGGTATTCAGCCATTGCGTCCTGACGGACGCCAATTTCACCGGGGCCGATCTCTCCGGCGCCAGCTTCCCGGAATGCGAGTTGTTGCGCACGAATTTCTGCCAAGCGAATCTCGCTGGCGCGAAGCTCGGCAATGCGCGGGCCAAGGCGGCGTTCTTCGGCGAGGCGAATCTCGCCGGTGCCGATCTCACCGGCGCGATGCTGCGCTTCGCCACTTTTTCCGAGGCGCGTCTCGATCGCACGTGTCTCGACGGCGCGGATTTGCGCGAGAGCATCTGGGAGCGTGCCAGCCTCGTCGGCACATCGCTGGCGAATGCGCGCATGAGCCACGCCAAGCTGACCGAGGCGCGGCTCGACCGCGCGATCTTCACCGGCGTCGACATGACCAAGGCCGATCTGCACGGCGCGGTCGCGACCGATACCGATTGGCGCGGCGCCAATCTTCACGAGGCCAAGCCCAATGATGAGGAATTGCGCGCAGCAGAGCTTTGGGAGCCGCGCCGCTCGAGCCGATGAATTTGAAGGAGGACTGACATGCATCTCGCATCGATCGTGCCGCTGGGAACAAGTTCGCCGCAGCTTGGTGAGGCGGTCGTGGTCGCCGCGGCGCCGGGGGAGCGGCCGCTGGTCCGGCTTTCCGACGGGACCGAGCGCCGGTTCACGCCGGCATTCGCGCTGCCCTACGAGCCGGCGGTCGGCGACCAGCTTCTGGTCATCGGGAATGACCAGAAGCTCTATGCCATCGGCGTGATCGCCGGCGCGGGGCGTCTATCGCTGGCGATCGGCGGCGATGTATCGCTGCACGCCATTGGAGGAAGCCTCACGCTCTGCGGCGACAAGGGCGTCGCGATCGAGGGGCCGAATGTCGGGATTGCGACTCAGCGCCTCGAGCTGGTCGCGGAAAGCCTTTCCGAGATGTTCGGCAACGCGGTGCGGCGCGTGCGCGACCTTTTCACTTTCCAAGCCGGCGAAAGCCATAGTTTCATCGAAGGACATACGAGCCAGCATTCGAAGACAGCCGTGATCAATGCCGCCGGTACGGTGACCGTCACCGGCGAGCAAGTGCATCTCGGCTAGGGGTCACGCGCATGTTGCCGGCATCGAATCACGGCCTTGGCATGAACATCGGCTTTCCCGACATCTGCGTGACGCCGGTCGGGCCGGTTCCCGTGCCGATCCCCTATCCCAACATGGCGATGCACGCGATGACGGTGCCGTTTGCCTTCACCGTCATGGTCAGCATGGTGCCCGGCCTCAACATGATAAGCGAGGCGCCGATCACGCTGGGCGACCAGGCCGGCGTGCTGAGTCCCTTCATGGGTCCGGGCGGCATCGACATGGGCAATCCGACGGTTCTTCTGGAAATGATCCCAGGCATGAACCTTCTGTGCCCGAGCTATGGAAACGACTTCATCGATCCGCTGGGCGCGGTGCTGGTGCCGGCGATTACCACCGTCTTCTATACCGATGCCGCGAACGGCCTGGCGCATGGCTGGGCGGCGCTGCCGCAATCGGCGGCTTCCCGGCCCGACAACACGACCCATCCGGTTGCGGCCACCGCCGGCTTTAGCGCGCGCGTCGAGATCGACCGCGCGAAGCGCGTGTGCGAGGCGACGCTGCTCCATGTCTGGCGCGGCTCGGCGGCCGAGGCGGCCGGGCTCGCGGCCGGCGATCGCCTCACCGCGATCGCGGGACAGACGGTTGCGGCGCTGCCTCTCGAGGAATTCCGCCGACTTCTTGCACAGCCGCTTGGCGCAGCGCCGTTGCGCCTCGTCACGGCCGAGATGCCGGGCGGCGCGCCGCGCCTGATCGACATCCACGCCCTCCCGCCGGCCGAAATACTCGCCGCGCGGATGATCGCCGCGGATGTGGGACTGATCGAGCTGCGCATGATTTCCGAGGATGCCGGTCCGAGGCTGCGTGCCGCCCTGGCGCGGCTCGCGAAAGCGGGAGCGCGCTCGGCGATTCTCGATCTCCGCAACAATGGCGGCGGCGTGCTTGAAGGGGCGGTTGACGCAGCCGCGCTCTTTCTGCCGCGCGGCACGCCGATTTGCCGCGCGCGTCGGAGCGATGGCGACGACGAGCTGGTTCGCAGCCGAACCTCGCGTCCGCTCGACCTGCGCTTGGCCGTTCTCGCGAACCGCGGCACGGCGTCGTCGGCCGAAATCCTGGCAGCGGCGTTGCAGGCGAACCGCCGTGCCGTCGTGATCGGCGAGCCCAGCTTCGGCAAAGCCGTCGCGGTGCGCTACGGCGCCGCCGCCGATGGCGCGCCTGCGATCGTCGATATGGTCGAGGTGATGACGCCCGAGGGAGCGCGCCTGCATGGCCGCGGCGTCGTGCCGGATATCGCGACGCCGGATGCCGGACCCGGCAGCGACGAGCCGGTCGCCACGGCGGTGCGGCACTTGCGCCGGTCAGACGGCGAATTGATCGAGCACGCGTCGTAGCTCGCGAATGGCATCGGGCGTGAGCTGCACCGTCGTGCGGCCTTGGGTCGAGCCCTCTTGCCAGTTGAGCGTCAGGACCAGGACGCTCGTCGCCAGGTGGCGCGCCGCATCGCTGTCGCCAATCGTATCCATGCGCCAAGAGATGGTGGTAAGCACCTTGCCATGCGCCGCCAGAGCGACGCGCAGGAGACGCCGGCGCAAGAGAAGCTTCGCCTGATCGTAGCCGGCGAGCAGAATCGCCGTCATGCGGTCGCCCGCGCCGCCGCAGCCGAGCGTCGCAAGGTGACGCTGGAAGTCTTCTTTCGAGGCATCGCCCGCCGCGGCGTTGAGCAGCAGATTGTGCAGCACCGAGACCGTCTCGCCGACCTCGCCGCGCGCCAGCTTGTGCTGCTGGCAAAAGCTCTTCAACCGCTGCGGCGCCTCGGGATTGCGCGGGTTCTTCGATAAAGGGCCTAGTACGGCCCAGATATCCGCGACCGCCGGCGCCGGCCATCCGGCCAGCGCCTTCCAGGCCTGGGCGACCGGCGTCGATGCCGCCTCCGGGGTCTCGGCGTTCATGGCGCCTCGCGGGCGAGGAATTCGAGCCGGTTGATCTCCGCGAGCTCGCGCTTGATCGCGACGGCGAAGCCCGGGGGCAATGATGCTTGTCGATCTTCCATCCGTCGCCACACAGCTTCGCACGATTCCCGATGCTACTGGGCGCCGCGCGACATGGCCATAGGAAGGTGATCGCGGCGGAGGCCGAAGGTCCGAGCTCGCGGGATCGGGCGTTAGGGCATTTCCGCGGTCCCCGGCGATGAGGCTTGACGGCCAGCGATTGGAGGACGAAATCTGTTTGAAGAAAAGGCCGAGAGGCATCGGCAATCGCCTCAACCCGCTCGGAGGGGTCGTCAGGGGTCGGTTCTTGTCGATCACGGGACGGGGATCGAGCTTTTGTGCTTGCTATAAGACGTCCAAGCCGGCGCGGTGCTGCGGAGGAGTTTCCCCTTGGCTGTGACCTATCATTTCACGGTGCCCGTACCGAGACGAGCGTTTGTCGCCGCAATAATGATCGCTCTCCCCTTGGCGGGATGCGGCGGCGTGCTCGATCCGCGCGGCCCGGTCGGCGTTTCGGAGCGACTTATTCTCCTCGATTCGCTCGCGATCATGCTGGCGATCGTCGTCCCGCTCATCCTTGCGACGCTCGGCTTTGCCTGGTGGTTCCGCGCCTCGAATAGCCGTGCGATCTATCGGCCAACCTGGGCATTCTCGGGCACGTTGGAGCTCATCGTCTGGGCGATTCCAGCGATCGTCGTCACTTTCCTTGGCGGCATCGCCTGGTTCGGCTCGCATGCGCTCGATCCCTACCGGGCCCTGCCGTCGAAGGCGAAGCCGGTCGAGGTGGAGGTCGTGTCGCTCGACTGGAAATGGCTGTTCATCTACCCGAACGAGGATATCGCCACGGTCAATCAGCTCGTGGTGCCCGTGGGCGTGCCGGTGCATTTCCGGCTGACCTCGTCGGGCGTGATGAACAGCTTTTTCGTCCCGCAGCTCGGCAGCCAGATCTACACGATGGCCGGCATGACCTCTCAGCTCAGCCTGCAAGCGGATCATGCCGGCAATTATCGCGGCCTTTCCGCTCAGTTCAGCGGCGCGGGGTTTGCCGACATGCATTTCGACGTCAAGGCCGTGCCCGCCAACGCTTATGCGAAATGGATCGCCGCCACGAAGGCGACCGGACCGGCGCTCGATACGGCCGCCTACGCGGCGCTGGCAAAGCCGAGCAAGGATGCGCGCCCCGCGACCTACAAGACGGTCGCCCCGGTATTGTTCGATTCCATCGTCAACCAGACCGCGCCGCTTGCGCCCGGCGCTCGCGGCGGTCCCGGCGGCCAGGATCAGCGGCCGCCGAAAAAGGGGATGTGATGCTCGGCAAACTGACTTGGTCGGCCATTCCGCTCCACCAGCCGATCCCGCTGGTCACGTCGATCGTGGTCATCGCTGTCATTCTCGCGACGCTGGCGTGGATCACCGTCAAGGGCCATTGGCCGTATCTGTGGCGCGAATGGATCACGTCGGTCGACCACAAGCGCATCGGCGTC
>DATLUE010000007.1:0-2552 GCA_035533255.1 Allostellaceae bacterium
GCTCGTCCTCGGTCTATGGCGGCAACCGCAAGCAGCCGTTCTCGGTCGAGGACCGGGTCGACGATCCGGTCTCGCTCTATGCCGCGACCAAGCGCTCATGCGAGCTGGCGGCAAACAGCTATTGCCATCTCTATGCCATTCCCGCAATCGGTTTGCGGTTTTTCACCGTTTACGGACCGTGGGGACGGCCGGACATGGCCGCCTATCTTTTCGCCGACGCGATCATGGCCGGGCGTCCGATCGACGTCTTCAACCAAGGGCGGATGGCGCGCGATTTCACCTATATCGACGACATCGTCGCCGGCACGGTAGCGGCGCTCGATCATCCGCCCCGCGGCGACCTGCCGCATCGGGTCTACAATCTCGGCAATCACCATCCCGAGAAGCTTCTGCATTTCATCGCCGTGCTGGAAAAGGCGCTGGGCCGGACCGCCGAGAAGCGGATGCTGCCGATGCAGCCAGGCGACGTGGCCGAGACCTTTGCCGATATCGAGAGCGCGCGGCGCGATCTCGGCTTCGAGCCGAAGACCCCGCTCGAGGTCGGGGTCCCCAATTTCGTCCGTTGGTACAAGGATTATCACGGGCTCGGCGGCGAATTGAGTCGTTAAGGTCGATCGCTTTGGCCATCGGAATGGTCGTGAGGGCTTGAATGAGCGAGCGCGGTTTCGCTGTCATCGGATTGGGTTATGTCGGTCTGCCCGTGGCGCTGTCGCTCGCCAAACGGTTCGCGCCGGTGTGGGGCTTCGACATTTCGGAGCTGCGGATCGCCGAACTCCGGGCCGGCCACGATCGCACGCGCGAGGTTTCCGCCGAGGAACTGAAGCAATCGAAGCTGCGCCTGACGAGCTGGGCCGACGACCTTGCCGAGGCAAGCTTCTTCATCGTCACCGTTCCAACTCCGATCGATGCCGAACGTCGGCCGGATCTCAAACCGGTCGTCAGCGCGTGCGAAATCATCGGCCGCGCGCTTCGCCCGGGTGCCGTCGTCGTGTTCGAATCGACGGTCTATCCCGGCCTCACGCGCGAGATCTGCGGCCCGCTTCTGGCCAAGGCCTCGGGGTTGAAGCAGGGGGTCGATTTCAAGCTCGGCTATTCGCCCGAGCGCATCAATCCCGGCGACCAGGTGCATCGCCTCGAAACCATCACCAAGATCGTCGCGGGCGAGGACGCCGAGACCTTGGAGCGCGTCGCCGCGGTCTACGGCAGCATCGTCACGGCCGGCATTCACCGCGCCTCCTCGATCGAGGTGGCCGAGGCGGCCAAGGTGATCGAGAACACCCAGCGCGACCTCAACATCGCGCTCATGAACGAGCTCGCCATCATTTTCGACCGGCTCGGCATCCCGACCATGGATGTGTTGCGGGCCGCCGGCACGAAATGGAATTTCCTGCCGTTCACGCCGGGCCTCGTCGGCGGCCATTGCATCGGCGTCGATCCCTATTACCTCACCGCGCGCGCCGAGGCGGTTGGCTATTACCCGCAGGTCATCCTGTCGGGGCGACGGATCAATGACGGCATGGGCGCCTTCGTGGCGCAGCGCCTGGTCAAGCTCCTGATCGCCGCCGAACGCGCAATCAAGGGCGCGCGCATCGGCATTCTCGGGCTCACCTTCAAGGAGGACGTGCCCGACCTGCGCAACAGCCGCGTGCCGGATATCATCGCCGAGCTCAAGGGTTTCGGCATCCAGCCCATCGTCCACGATCCGATGGCCGATCCGGACGAGGCGCTGCACGAATACGGCGTCGAGCTCGTCGGGGCCGAGCGCTTCACCGGCCTCGACGGCGTCATCTACGCGGTGGCGCATGAAGCCTTCAAGCAACGTGGCGTGGGATTCCTGGCGCAGATGCTCGTCACGGGCGGCGTGCTGGTCGACGTCAAGTCCGCGCTCGATCGCAGCACCGTTCCGTCCGGCATCACCTACTGGGCGCTGTGAGCGATTGAGCGGCGCGGGATCGCAGGAAACGCATCCACCGCCGGGGATGCAAATCATCGGGGCGGACCGTCCGCTCTCTGCCTCGCAACATGGCGCGCTCACCGTAATGCTCCGGCCGGCATCCGCCGTCGTCAATCTTGCCCAACTCTGGCGCGATCTCGAGGCGCGCGCCGAGATTTCGTTCTTTCTGTCCTGGGACTGGATCGGGCGCTGGCTCGCCGAGACGGAGATCGCACCGCTGCTCTTATCGGCATCGGCGGGCGACCGGATCGTCGCTCTCGCTTTGTTCCGGCCGGCGCGATTGCGCCGCCACTTCTTCGTCCGGCCGCGCGCCTGGCTCCTGCATCAGACCGGTGACCCCGATTTCGACGCCATCACCATCGAACACAACGGCATCCTGGTTGATTGCGGTTTTCGCGATGGGGCGATCCGGGGCTGCCTCGCGCATCTGATGTCGTCGGCCGCGTGGGACGAGGCTCATTTCGGCGGGGTCGCCGATTCCTTTGCCGCGCAGCTCGGACGCAGTGGCCTCGGCACCTGGACGCGATGGCGCCAACCGTCCTGGATCGTCGATCTCGATGCCGTGCGGCAATCCGGTCGGCCCTATCTCGAAACCCTC
>DATLUE010000008.1:0-2505 GCA_035533255.1 Allostellaceae bacterium
TGGTCGCGCCGGCCATGAATCTGCGCATGTGGAGCCACGCTGCGACGCAGGACAATCTGGCGCGCCTCGCCGCGCGTGGCGTCAAGCGCGTCGGCCCGAACCCCGGACCGCTCGCCGAGAATGAAAGCGGCATGGGCCGCATGGCCGAGCCGTTGGAAATCGTTGCCGCGATCGAGCGAATCTTCGTCGCCGATGCCGCGCTGGCTGGCCGCCGCGCGCTCGTTACCAGCGGCCCGACGCAAGAGCCGATCGATCCCGTGCGCTACATCGCCAACCGCTCGTCCGGTCGCCAAGGCCACGCGGTGGCGGCGGCGCTGGCACGGCTGGGCGCGGACTGCGTGCTGGTCGCAGGCCCCTCGGCCGAGCCCGATCCGCCGGGCGTCACGGTCGTTCATGTCGCGACCGCGCGCGAGATGCTGGCGGCGTGCGAGGCGGCGCTGCCGGTCGAGATCGCGGTCTGCGCCGCCGCGGTCGCCGATTGGCGCGCCGAGGCCGCGCCCTCGAAGCTGAAGAAGAAAGGCGGCGCGCCGCCGATGCTGAAGCTGGTCGAGAATCCCGACATCCTCGCGACCTTGTCGCAACCCGGCAATCGCCGGCCGAAGCTGGTGATCGGCTTTGCCGCCGAGACCGACGATGTGATCGCGAACGCGCAAGCCAAGCGCGTCAAGAAGGGCTGCGACTGGATTCTCGCCAATGACGTATCGCCGGCGCGCGGCGTGTTCGGCGGCGACGGCAACACCATCCATCTCATCGACGCGGCCGGCATCGAGCATTGGCCGGCGCTGCCGAAGCGCGAGATCGGCGACCGCCTGGCCCGGCGCATTGCCGCGTGCTTTGCGCCAAAGGCCGCGGAATGAACGCGATTGCCGTGAAGGTGATGCTGCTCCCGCATGGCAACGGCCTGCCGCTGCCGGCTTACGCCACCGCCGAGGCCGCGGGCGTCGACCTGCTCGCCGCCATCGAAGCGCCCCTGGTGCTGGCGCCGGGCGAGCGCAAAGACGTGCCGACCGGGATCGCGCTGGCGCTGCCGCCGGGCTGGGAAGGCCAGGTGCGGCCGCGCTCGGGCCTCGCTTTGCGCCACGGCCTCGCCGTGCTCAACAGCCCGGGCACGATCGACGCCGATTATCGCGGCGAGATTCGCATCATCCTCGCCAATCTCGGCACCGCGCCGGTGACGATCGCGCGCGGCGAGCGGATCGCGCAGCTCGTGATCGCGCCAGTGAGCCGCGCGGTATGGGAGGTGGTCGCCGAATTGCCGGGGACCACGCGTGGTAGTGGCGGCTTTGGCTCGACGGGGCGCTGACGCGATGCTGCGCCTCACCAAAAAATTGCTCTTTGCCATCGAGGCGGTGCTCGACATCGCCTACAACGCCGGCACCTCCCCGGTGCAATCGGGCGGCATCACCGGGCGCCAGGGAATCCCGCGGCGCTATCTCGAGCAGGTGCTGCAGCAGCTCGTGCGCGCCGGCATCCTCGCCGGCGTGCGCGGACCGCGCGGCGGCTACCGCCTGGCGCGCGAGCGCCGGCGCATCACGATCGGCGAGATCGTGCGCGTGGTGCGCGCGCTCGAAAGCGGCGACGATCCGCTCGAGGGCGAGGCCGGCTCGGACCTCGGCCGGAACGTGGTGCGGCCGCTATGGGCGGAGCTGCAGGAGGAGTTGATGCGGCGGCTCGATACCGTCACCATCGAGGAGCTGTGCACCCGCGCGCATCAGGCGGGGATCGCCGGCGAATACGCGGCGCGGCTCGATTTCTCGATCTGAGAGAAAAAGGAGTTCCAGCATGGCGCACGACAACGAGACGGGCGGCGGACCGGGCGGGTTCCGCAATCGCATCTATGACAGCATCGTCGATACGGTCGGCGCGACGCCGCTGGTGCGCCTGAAGCGCCTCGCGGCAGCACATGGCGTGAAAGCCGACCTCTTGGGCAAATGCGAGTTCTTCAATCCGCTGAGCTCGGTCAAGGACCGCATCGGCGTCGCCATGATCGAGGCCGCCGAGCAAGCCGGCCGTCTGATCCCGGGCAAGACCGTGATCGTCGAGCCGACCTCGGGCAATACCGGCATCGCGCTGGCTTTCGTCGCCGCCGCCAAAGGCTATCGCTGCATCCTCGTGATGCCCGACAGCATGTCGATGGAGCGGCGGCGGATGCTGAAGCTGTTAGGTGCGGAGCTCGAGCTGACGCCCGCGGCGCAAGGCATGCGGTTTGCGATCCAGCGCGCCGAAGAGCTGCTGAAGACGCTGCCTGACGCCTTCATGCCGCAGCAATTCAACAACCCCGCCAATCCCGAGATTCACCGCCGCACCACCGCCGAGGAGCTGTGGCGCGACACCGACGGCCAGATCGACGCGGTGGTGAGCGGCGTCGGCACCGGCGGCACCTTGACCGGCGTTGGCTTGGCGCTGAAGCCACGCAAGCCCGGCCTCAAGATGATCGCAGTCGAGCCCGAGGATAGCGCGGTGCTGTCGGGCGGGCCGCCGGGACCGCACAAGATCCAGGGCATC
>DATLUE010000009.1:0-2565 GCA_035533255.1 Allostellaceae bacterium
TGAGTTTGCCGTCGCCGGAGGGGTGCGACTCAGTCTAAGCAAAGGTTCTCAGGTTTATCCACAGACGGCATAGATATCCTCCCTCTCCGCCCCCGGTGGGCCATGGCGGGGCGGAGAGGGCCGGCTGTTCGTCTGATAGGCTATTGCCCTTTGTCGAAGGGAGTATAGTTGCTGTAATAAGACGGGGACGGATAATAGTTTTGGTTTGGATAGCCGTATGAGTACTGGCTCGGATACTGATAATTATTCGGGTATCCATTATAATTGTAGCCGTATGGATAGCCCGGATAGGTGAGTTGCACGTCCAGTCCCTGGGCGGTCGCCTGGCTTCCCAGGGTGAACCACAGTCCAACGGCGATGATTGTCGTGTACGACAGCAGGCGCACTGCTGTATTTGCTCTGAGCGTCATCGGATGATCCTCCAAATTTCATCGACCCTACGCGCCGAAGCGGTTCGCCACATTGATATAGGTCAATGCCCAGCGCGGAGGACCCTGTACGCGCAGGCGCGCGTTGGTCGCGCGTTTGTACTGAAGAAATCCGGTCGCCGAGCGGCTGAACCGAACGCGCGCTCCTGGCGCGCTCGGCCCTTGCCCCTGGACCTGAACGGGGTCTACAGCCAGCCGGTATCGGCCGGGAGGCCCATCAGGTATTGCCCGACCGTCTCGAAATGCTGCTGCCTTCCCTGCAGCTGCTGCGCCACCGAATGGATGTCGCGGAAGCGCCGCTCGAACGGGTTCACGTCGAAGATCGCGGTGGCGCCGGCAGCCTGGTACAGCATGTCGACGACCTCGACCGCGGTGTGGATCGCGAACGTCGCGCTGAGCCGGATCGTCATCCGCTCGTCGAGGGTGATGTGGCCGCGGGTCCTGACCGCTTCGGTGATGTCCTCGATGGAGCCGAGCAGATAGCGCCGCGCCGACGAGAGCCGCGCCTCGGCCCGCGCGACCTCGGACTGCGTCACGTTGTTGTTGCGCATGGTGTGGCGCGCGCCGCGCGGGATCTTGTCGCGGGCCAGCTCGATGAAATGGTTGAGCGTGCTGCGGCCGATGCCGAGCGCGACGCCGGCAAAGCCCGCGGCGTAGAGCGCCAGGCTGCTGAAGCGATAAAGCAGGCGTTCCTCGCCCACCGTCGTCTCGCGGCGCGACAAGACGTCGATCGAATAGGCTTCCGGGACGAACAGATCGGTGACCGAATACTGGTCGCTGCCGGTGCCGCGCAATCCGATCGTGTGCCAGATGTCGGTGAAGGCGGTGGCGGTCTTCGGGAACAGCATCGTGCGCACGACCGGGGCGCCGTCGGGCTGCAGGCGCGGCCTGCCGTCGGCCTCGACGAGCGGCACGTGGCAGCCGAGCCAGCTCGCATGATGGCTGCCGCTGGCGAAACTCCAGGTCGCGGTGACCCGGTAGCCGCCCGCGACCACGCGCGCCTCGCCCGGCCCCGGACCCCAGGCCAGGATGCCCCGCGGCCCGCCGAACATCTCACGCGCGACCTCGGGCGCGAGGCGCGCCGCAATCATCGAGCAGCCGGAATTCTGGTTGACGCACCAGGCGGTGCTGGCGTCGGTCTTGGCCAGCTCTTCGATGATCGGCACGTATTGCGCCGGCAGCAATTCGGCGCCGCCCAGCGCGCGCGGCAAGAGCAGCCGGAACAGGCCGCGCTCGATCAGCGCATCGACGATCGCGGCGGGCAGTTCGCGCCGGCGGTCGATCTCCGCGGCGGCGGCGGCCAATGCCGGCGCGATCTCGCGGACCCGCGCCACAGGGTCGCCCGCTGCATTGGCCGACGATTCGGGCGTCGCCCAATCCGTCGACGACCGCTCGGCTGAGGTCGCTGCCATTCGGGGTTTCCTCGCTGATTTTCTGACCGGCGCACTCCACCCCGGAAGCGCGCGCGCTGTCAAGGCGAGCGCCGCCGGGCCGGCGGGTCAGCCGCGCCTCAACGCGCCCTGGGGTGTGCCGCGTCGTAGACCGCGAACAGGCGCTCGGTGTCGACCGCGGTGTAGCGCTGCGTCGTCGACAGGCTGGCATGGCCGAGCAGTTCCTGGATCGCGCGCAGATCGCCGCCGCCGCCCAGAAGATGCGTCGCAAAGCTGTGCCGCAGCGCATGCGGGGTCGCCGTCTCGGGCAGGCCGAGCGCGCCGCGCAGCAATTCCATCTGGCGCTGCACCAGGCGCGGGCCGAGCGGCCCGCCGCGCGCCCCGACAAACAGCGGGCCGTCGGGGGCGAGCGTGTAGGGGCAGGCGGCGAGGTAATCGGCGACCGCCTCGCGTACCGCGGGCAATACCGGCAGCATCCGCTGTTTTTGTCCCTTGCCGGTGATGGTGATGACCTCGCCCTGCGGCGCCTCGGCGCGCTTCAGGCCGAGCGCCTCGGAGATTCGCAAGCCGCAGCCGTAGAGCAACGTCAGCACCGCGATGTCGCGCTTGGCCTGCCAGGCGCTCGTCGCCATTTCGGCAGGGGCCTCGATGATCTCGGCGGCGTCGGCAACCGACAGCGCTTTCGGGATGCTGTGCGGCAATTTCGGCGCGCGCAATACCAGCAATGCCGCGTTCGACGCGAGGCC
>DATLUE010000010.1:0-15846 GCA_035533255.1 Allostellaceae bacterium
CCCCGCCGGCCAGACCAGGATCAGCACCAGCAGGAACACGAAGAAGACGAGGTTCTGGAATTGCTCGAGACCGGCGAGATATTGCGGCGCCATCGTCAACAGCGCCGCCCCGAGGATCGGTCCGACATTGGAGCCGCGTCCGCCGATGAACAGCATGAGAAAGACGTTGACCACCATGCCGATATCGTAGAGATCGGGACCGACGAACGAGGTGAATTCGACATAGAGCGAGCCCGCAAGCGAGGCGATGACGGCGGCGATCGCGAACGCCAAACCCTTATAGGCGGTGACGTTGACGCCCAAGGCCGCCGCGACATCCTGGCCGGTCGCGACCGCGCGCATGGCGCGGCCGATATAGGAATTCGCGATCACCGCGTAGACCAGCATGGTTAGACCGCACGCGATCCAGCTCAGTACGTAAAACGACAGCGGACTATCGAGCGAGAGCGAGCCGAGCGCCAAGGGCGGGACGCCGGATATGCCGATGCTGCCATTGGTCAACGGCGTCGCGGCGCCGACGAAAGAGTAGGTGCCCAGCGCCAAGGCAAAGGTCGCCATCGCAAGATAATGTCCGCGCAACCGCAACAAGGGCCGGCCGACGACCAGCGCCACGGCCAGCGACATGAAAGCCGAGATGAAGAGCGCCAACCAGGGATTGAGGCCCAGGCGCAACGTCAGCACGGCGCTGCCATAGCCGCCGACAGCCATGAAGGTCGTCTGGGCGAAACTGACCTGTCCCGCAAGCCCCAGCAGCAAGTTGAGCGAAATCACGACCATCGCCTGCAACGCGATAATGGTGAAATTGTAGACCGCGAGGCGCGAGCCGCCGATCGCCACGGCGACCACGACCGCGAGGATCGCCACGAGGCCGGCCCGCTCGAGCTTGCGGCGGATCGGCTCGCTCATGCGGTCGCTTTCTTGCCGAAATAGAGCGCGGCCAGCTCGTCGTTGCTCGGCCGCCGCTCCCCTTGAAAGACGACCCGCCCGTTCTGCAATACGAGCGTCGTCTCCCGCGCGCTGCGGAGAGGTACCGCCTTCTGCTCGACAAGCACCATCGCAAGACCGCCGCCGACCAGTTGGCGCAGCGCCTCATAAACGCGCGCGATCATTTGCGGCGCGAGCCCCAGGGAAGGCTCGTCCAGCAGCAGCACGCGCGGCTTGGCCAGCAATGCGCGCGCGATCGCCAGCATCTGCATCTCGCCGCCGCTCAACGTGCTGCAATCCTGATGCAGGCGCTCGCGCAAGATCGGAAACTGCGCAAGGACGGCCGCCGCGTCGCCGTCGAACCGGGCGCGACGTTGCGGCGGCGCCGCGTGCCACCCGAGCAGCAAATTGTCGCGCACCGAGAGACCCGGCAGCCTGCCGCGGCCTTCGGGCACAAGCGCGATGCCGCGCCTGACCCGGCGGTAGGCGGGCAGCGCGGTTACGTTTTCTTCGTCCAGCCATACCTGCCCCGACCGCAGCTTCACCGCGCCGGCGAGCGCTTTCACCAGCGTGGTCTTGCCGGCACCGTTCGGCCCGAGGATGAGCGTCAGGCTTCCCGGAGCCGCGCTGAAGGATACCGGCTGCAACGCGTCGATCCGGCCATACGCAACCGAGACGCGGTCGGCACGAAGAAGCACGCCGTCGCTGGTCACACCGCCCCTCGCGCTATCCGGTCGCGACGGTTTTCACGGGAAGACCATATCGGCCGCGGCAGCGGCTCTCTTGCCGATTACGTGGCCGACAAATCGCGGTCATTATTTGGGCGTGTAGACGATTTGAATTTTACCGTCCTCGATCTTGCCGACCTGCATCGCGACCGGAACAGCGTTCTGGCCCGAATGATCGCCGGGGCTAAACCTATAAAGCGTATTCGTGCCCTGCATCGTCACATGTTCCAGCGCATTCCGAAGAGCGTCGCCCCCGGTGGCGCCCGATTCCTTGACCGCCTGCGCCAAGATCCGAACCGCGTCCCAGCCGACGGACGCGCCGGCGATCAGCGCCGGATCGAGCCCCGCTTGATGGAAACTGGCGAGGAAAATCTCGTCGGCGGCTTTAAGCGCCGGATCGGGAATGTTCGGATAGGCTTGCGACGGCGCGACCGTGATGTAGGTCGCGGGATAGGCGGCGGTCGCTTTTTGATAGGTCGGCGTGTCGTCCGACGCCATTACCAGCGGCACCTTCAGCCCAACGGTCGCCGCGGCCTTCGCCTCGACGATATGAGTCGCGCCCGTCAACACATCGATCACGACATCCGGCGCGGCGTCTTTGATCTTCGCCAATTGCGGCGTCATGTCCGTCGCCGAGCCCTCGACCGCATCCGAATAGACGACCTGCACTCCCGCCTTCGCCGCCGATGCGTTGAGCCGCTTGGCGTTGTTCTGGCCATAGGGCGTCTGCGAATAGACGACCGCGATCTTTTTGGCATGAAGCTGCTGAGTCGCGAATTGGAATTCGAGATCGACCCCGCGCTCGCTGGGCACATTCGCCTGGAACGCCCAAACTGGATCGGGCGGCAGTACCGAAAAGACGATCATCGGTACTTTGGCGCGCGCCAAGATCGGCTCGATCGCCGCATTCTGCGCCGACGACAAGCCGTTGAGCATGGCCGTGACGTCGAACTGGTTGAGCATTTGATTCGTCGCCGTCATGCCGGCGGTCGCGTTCGACGCGTCGTCCAAGATATGGAGATCGAGCGGATGTCCGTCGGCGCCGCCGGAACCATTCAGCACCTGGGCGCCCAGTTTCGCGCCGGCGATAAACTGTCCGTCGAAATTGGCGAGAAAGCCCGTCAATGCGACGGCCATACCGACCTGAATGGGGTCTTTCGCTTGGGCCGCGCTCGCCGCCGTCGCGAGCGCGGTAGCCGCAACGAGTGCGATAAGCCGCTTGCTGGTCGCTGTCATGTTCCTCCCCATCGGTCGATTGGCGGATTTTCGCGCGCGCCGGAGCGCGCGAAATCAATTATCATGTTAACTATTATGGACGGTAACGCCCGTCCGGCGCAACGGCTTTGTTGCGGCCGCCGGCCGCTACGGCAGGACCAAACTAGCCGGGTCCGGATTGCCTTTGATCAATCCCTGCTCGCGCGAAACCCCGATCCAGAAACGCAAACCCGCGGCCGTCGCATGCGCATCGAGGTTATCGGGCAAACGGAGAGTTGCAGCGACCTGCGGCGGCAGCTTCGTATATTTGGCGATGCTGTCGCGCACCGATGCGAGATGCGCCTTATTCGCCACATAGGTCGTTGCGTCATCGAGAGCCGCGCGGAAGTTGCGCACGGCTTCAGGATTTTTGACCGCCCAGGCGCGGGTCGATGCATAGACGACCGGGATGGTGCCGTTGGGAATGATCGCCGCATAGGTGCCGATCGGGTATCCGGCCTTGCTGTCGACGATGCGGGTGTAGAACGGATCGACCGATGCAACCGCATCGACCAGATCGGCCTTCAGCGCGTCGCCCATCTGCGGGAATTGCAGCTCGACCCAATCGACCTTGCGGTAATCGGCGCCCGACGACTGCACCCATTTTCGCGTCAGCACGTCGATGATGCCACCGATCCCGGGCACGCCGACCTTGTGGCCGACCAAGCCCGGCGCGCCTGCGATGCCGCTCCCGCTGCGCGCCAGCACGCCGGAGGAGACCGATTGCGGATAGAAATCGGTTCCCGCGACCACCACCAGATCGAGACCCTGCTCGTTGGCTTGCAGCAAAACCGTCGGAGTCGGTCCGCCGATCTGCGCCGAATCCGCCACCAACGCCGCCGAGATCACCGAGCCGTTCTGCGCCAGCGAAAGATCGACATCGAGGCCGCGCTCGGCGAAAAAACCTTGATCCTCGGCGACGAAGCTGCCGACGAAGGCGTTCACCGCCGTATAGAGCAGGGTAATTTTGGTCGCGGCGATCGCCGGCGTCGCTGACAGGCCGAGCCCGACGAAACACATTGCGGCGGTCACGCGTTTCATGGTGGCGCTCGTGTCGAATAGCGATTGCATCGGAGAATTCTCACTTGACCGGAAGCGGCACGGCGTAGCGCTTGTCGACGACCCGATCGACGCCGAAATCGCCTTTGATCATGCCCTGCGAGCGATACCAAGCGATCTGACGCGCCACGTCTTGCTCGTCGATGCGCAGATCGGGATCGGTATAGCCCATCGCGACCTTGGTCTGTTCGGGCGAAAGATGGACGTATTTCGCGACAATCGCCGCGATCTCGTCGGCGTTCGGTCCATTGAACTTCTTGCCGTCCGGTCCCACGAAAGCCTTAGCGACCTCATGCGCGCCGCGCCGAACGGCGCTGAGGAAATGCTTGATCATCGCGGGACGCTCGTTCGCCGTCTTGGCGGATGTCCAGATCAGCGCGACTTGCCAGCGCACTTGTTCGCCGGCCCACGCAAGCAGTTTCATCCGATTGCTTTTTACCAGCGGCAAGATAATCGTCGAGGTCAGCATCGTGGTGTCCGCCTGCCCGCCAACCACGGCCGCGGCGTCGTTGGCCAGCGATTGCAGCGGCATCGTTCGCATGGTTTTGATATCGACGCCGTTCTTGGCCGCCACCATGGCAAAGGCATAATGATACGTCGAGCCGACCTGTGTAAGCGCCGTCGAATGGCCGGCGAGCTTTTCCAGCGAATCCAAGCCGGCTGCGTAGGCCTGATTCGAGACCACAATGCCGCCGGCGGGAAATCCCGGAACATCCATTGTGCTGCCGGCGATGATTCGCAACTGGCCTTCCGCGGCGAGCGTGTAGAGCGCGCTCGTGACGCCCGCGGTCCCGAAATCGATGTCGCCCGCCACAGTCGCGACCGCGACCGGCTGCCCGGCATCGAAGGTGACGAACTCGACGTCGAGCCCCTCCGCATCGAAATATTTCTTTTCCTTCGCGACGAAGATCGGTCCGCTGCCCGCGGTCAGCAGCACGCCAACCTTGATGTGCTCGGTTGCGCTCGCTGGTCGAGACCCGATGACAGCGGCCGCAAGGCCTATGGCAAAAGTCCATCGCGGCAAGCGCGCGCAGCGAAACGCCGGCGCACGCGACCGATTCATCGCGTCATTAGTCGTCATGGCTCCTCCCGTTTAACACCGCCGCGATTTGACGCGGGGCATTTTTATTGACATGTTTATTATCACGGCTATTGCAATTGCGATAGATCTTTCGTCACCGATCGAAGCGCAGCGGAAAAACGCGGGGGGAAACGTGGCCGACATCATCAAAATTTCGATCGGCGGCCAGGAGAGCGACGCTCTGTTCGGCGCCACCCAAGCGCCCGGACGGCATCCCGCCATCCTGATCGCGCATCATCAGGAGGGACTGAGCCCCTTCACGCGCGACCTGGTCGACAAGCTTGCGGCTTGCGGCTATGTCGCCATCTGCCCCGATCACTATCATCGCTGCCGGCCCGAGGACGATCTCGACACCAGACGCAACTCGCTGCGCGATCCCGCGGTGCTGGGCGAGTTGGGCGCCGCGCTCGATTTTCTCAAAGCACATCCCAAGGTTCGGGCCGACCGGATCGCCGTGATTGGCCACTGCATGGGCGGGCGGGCAGCTTTCCTCGCTGCCGGCAGCCTCTCCGGCTTCGCGGCGGCGGTCATTTTCTACCCCACCGGAATGCTGGCGAAGCGCGGCGAGAATTGCGTGGCTTTCGATCGGCTCCACAAGATCGCCTGTCCGGTTATCGCTTTCTTCGGTGAAACCGATCGTCTCATCCCGTTGGATCACGCCGACAAAATCGACGCCGAGCTTCGGCGTTGCGGCATTCCCGTCGAAAGTCATCGTTACGCGAATGCGGGACACGCTTTCTGCAATTTCGGCAGCCCGACCGATTATCGCGAAACCGCCGCCGCGGATTCCTGGAAGCGGGCGGTGGCTTTTCTCGATCGGCATCTGAAATCGGCAACCGGACCCGTCGCGGGTTGACCCGCGCACGACGCGCCGCGCACCGACCGGCTCAGAGATACTTCGTCGGTCGCCGGATGGTGCGCCACATATGCGCAACCGGGCTGTCGTCGAAGCCGAGTCCCTCATCGGGCTGCTTGAAATGGCGACCGACGATATCGACGAACGGCTCCCAGCTCACCTCGGCGTTCGGATCGAAGGAATAGATGTCGTGCACGGTGATCATGCGCGACGTCATGTACCATTTGTGGTTCCGCGCCTCGTCGTAGGATTGCCGGATATACGCGTCGGGCACGTAATCCGCGCCGAAATGCTTCACATAGGTCACGGGATAGGGATAGCCGACCGATTCGTCCGGAAAGAAGCGCAACGCCTGGTGCTTGCGAATCGCCCAGCTTACCTCCTCGTCGACATAGGGCTCGATGAGCTGTGCGCCCCAATAGCCGTGATCGCTCTTGATGAATATCGCGTTGGCGATGTCGTGCAGCAGGCAGGCGAGGATGGTCCTCTCGGGCATGCCGGCCTTGAGCGCATGCGTGGCGCTTTGCAGCAAATGATTGGTGCCTTTCGCGCGGCAACGAAAATAATCGAGCAAGGTCGGCTTCTCGGGCATTTTCGGCAGGCGCGGATCGTCGCCCATCAGGAAATACTTGCCCGCCCGGGTCGTCAGATCGAATCCCATGCCGGAGGCGCCGAGCTGGCCATCCGCCATGTTGAACAATGCCGATTTCGAGATCAGAACGTCGAGATCGTCGCTCATCTTCTTCTCGAGCGCATCCGCACGCTCGTCCATCGAGATCGCCTGGGCCATGACATTACCTCCGGTGCCGTCTCAGATACTCAGCATGTTAAATAATAATCTATACCCTTACCGCGGAGCCTGGCAATGGTCCAGACGGTGGCGGCGACCTCGGACCGAGTATTTGTTCATTTTTCGGCAAGTGGCACGACATAGCGCATGTCGATGGCGCGCTTGCCATCGATTTCGGGCTTGACCATGCCTTGCGCTTTATACCACGCGAGCTGGCGCAAGACGTCCTGAACGTCGAGCTTTGCGCCGGGATCGTCATAGGAGACGGTGCGCTCGACCTGGTCGATGGATTGGCCGGTATTCTCGGCGATGATTGCCGCGATCGCGGGTGCGGTCGGGCCATCATGCCGCGCCTCATCGGCCCCCGCGAACGCATCATGGTAGTCTTGCGCGCCTTTCCGGAAAGCGCGCAGAAAGGCCTCGAGGGTTTTCGCCTTGGTATCGGCCGTCTTTGTCGAGACATAGATTCCGCCGACCTGATAGCTCGCCTCGTCGCCGGTCCAGCCGAGCAGATTCATGTCGCCGCGCGCCACCGCCGGCACGGCGAGAAAGCCGGTGATCACCGCGGCATCGGCCCGTCCGCCGATGATCGCGGGAAGAACATTCGGCAGCGACTGCAAAGCGACAAAGCGCAGGCTCGCCAGATCGACCCCATATTTCGCCGCGATCAGGCTGAGACTGTATTGCAAACCCGATCCCGCCTGGGTGATGGCAATGGTGCGACCGCCCAGGTCCTTGAAGGATTTAAGGCCGCGCGCGTAAGCCCTGTTCGACGCCACGACGGCGAAGGTCCTGAAGCCGGGAACGTCGCGCGCCTGGCCGCCGATAATTTTCAGCGCGCCCTGCCCGGCGAGGTTGAAGAACGCCGCGCTCAAGGCCGAATCGCCGATATCGATGTCGCCCGAGGTCACCGCGACGGAGATCCCTTCCGCCACGTCGAAATAGACCACATCGACCGACAATCCTTCGGCGGCGAAATAGCCTTTTTTCTGAGCGATATAAATTGGCCCGGTCGCGGCGATCTTCGCCGTGCCGAGCTTGATGGTCTCGGCCCGCGCGCGGCCGGGGCATAAGCCCGCAACCGCCGCGCAAGCCAAGCCCGCCACAAGCAGGCATCTCCAGATGGCGATCATCGCCGACGCGCTGAAGCTTCGGCTATTTCGCGCCCGCCATGGCGCCGCGCGCTTGCGCATGGGCGCTTTCGCGCGCGCGCTGCGCCTCGATATCGGCGAGCATCGGCAGCTCGATCACGTAGAACATGCCGCCGGTCTTGGTCGCGATCTCGCCGACCTCGGCGCCATTCTGAATGAACATATAGGTGCCGACATCCTTGGTCTTGCCGCCGAGCCAGGTCTTGCCGCCGTACTCGATCGAGCCTTCGATCACATAGCGGATCTCGGCATCCTCCTCGCGCCGCGCCGGAATCTTCGCGCCCGGCGCAAGCCGCGTCAGGCGAATACCCGAGCCGCCGAAGGTGCCGAGCCGTTTATGCTCGACGCCGTCGAGCCGGCGATCGCCGATCCAGGGATGGCCCTCCGGCTTCATCACGATCGGCTTCTCGAACCGGCCCTCGGGGAACTCGACCTTCTTGCCCGAGACGTATTCGGTCAATGCGAGATGCGAATCCTTGTTGATCTTGCCGCCGTTCGGCAACATCTTGGTATAGATTCCGTTCTTGAAAATCGCGCCTTCGGCGATCATTGCCTTCCTCGCGTCGCGCAGTTGCTGGTGGGTGAGGTAGGGAATGCCGGTCAGGCCCTGGAATTGGAGGCCGAGGCCGGTGCATTCCTCCTCCTGCATCTGCGGTCCGTAAAAGACGCCCTCGGGATAGAAGCCGACCTCGCCGGCTTCGAGGAAGCCGTCGTCGATCATGCGCCGGCCGGTCAGGTTGAAGCGATACTGATCGAAAATGTGCTTGTGACGCGGCGTTCCATAGCCCTTGTCATAGCGGCGCCAACTGAACTCCAAGATGATTCCGGGGACTCCCGTATCGAGCGGAAACGCCTTGCCGCCGCTGCTGCCTTCGCGGCCGAAGCCGGGCGTTTCGTAGAGTTCGAGATCCGCAATGCTCACGATCGTGACGCGTTTCATCGGTTGCTCCTCCTTGGTTCATGCCGCTCGCCGCCGAAGACCATAGCGAGCCTATCCAAGTTCCGTCCGTTCGACCATATCGATCTCGCTCCCGGTTTAGGTTGCGAGCCCCGGATTCCGGCACTGCCACGCTCGCCGCCGCCGATAGCGGTCGCGGCGCCGATCTCCGACGGCATCCTGAAAGCTCGCCCACGTCAACTCGGTGCTCCCTTCTGCCAACTTCGGCGGGTTGTTCGAGAAAATCACGCCGAACGCATTTTGTCGCGCTCCTCACGGGTGCCTTGCCGTGGCGAGGCTTTTCGCGTACCGCCGAGCGAAGAACCGCGATGAATATTTGCTCGCTGGTATAGCGCACCGCGTCGGCCTGCCTTAGATTGGGTTTCGACAAGCAATCATGATGATCCGGTGAATTTTGCTGAATTCGACGGCCCGCGCCTCCCGCCGCAAGACCGCTAGCATTCCCATCCCGCTCATGAGCGTCGCGCTGCCGATGCAGTTGCTGCGCGCGCGCGAGGCGTTAATGCGGCGCTTTCGTCCTTATATGCGCGAGCTCGGCGTGACCGATCAGCAAGGTCGGATCCTCAGAGCACTCGCCGAGGTCGAGTGGATCGACATGCTCGAGCTTTCGACGCGTTGCTGCATCCATCCGGCAAGCTTGTCGCGGATTATCCCCCGCCTCACCGAACGGCGATTGGTGCGACGACGCCAAGACACCGCGGACGCCCGGCGGATCATGGTTTCGTTGACAAGCAAAGGCGGGGCGCTGCAGAAGCGCTTCGCACTGCGCGCAGAGCAAATCTACGGGGAGCTCGCGGACGAGATCGGGCCATCGAATTTCGATGAGCTTCATCGCTGTCTGAAAGTAATGATCGACGCTTTGGGCGGTCCGGAAGCGACGGTTCCGTCCGACGACGTATCAAATCCCTGATTGCGCGGCGATTGGCCGAACGCCGCCCGCAAGGGACCGCCGATAGCCACGCAAACACGGTAGCGCCCCATTGGAGCCGCTGTCGGCCTCGCCTTGCGCCGGGCGGCCGCTGTCATTAACATATCAAGCAAATGCGGCAAGGTCGGGGCCCGATGTTCACCACCGAAGTCATGCTCGATGTCGGCGGCAGCCGGATGGCGGTCGCAATGGCCAGTCCCGATAGCGCCGGGCCCCACCCCGCGATCCTGGTCGCGCATCACCGCGGCGGGGTCGATGACTTCACGCGCTATGTGCTGATCCGCCTCGCCGAGATCGGCCTCGTGGCGGCGTCGCCGAATTTCTATCATCGCCGCCCGCGCGACGAGGATCCCATCGCCGCGATGAAGCATCTGAAAGACGCCGAGCTCGTCGCTGACATCGACGAAGCGATCAGGCACCTGGTATCGATGCCCAGCGTGCGCCGGGATCGGGTCGGCACGATCGGGCATTGCCTGGGGGGACGAACCTCTTATCTCGGACTGGGTTGCAACCCAATCTTCATGGCGGCCGTGTTGCTCTATCACGGCAATATCTTCGAATCGCGCGGCGACGGCATGCCGCCGCCGTTCGAGCTGACGAAAAATATCCATTGCCCGATCCTCGGCATTTCCGGCAAGGACGACAAGAATCCCTCGCCCGCCGATGTCGCGCGGTTATCGGCGGAATTGACGCGTCTCGACATTCGTCACGATTTCGTGGCCTATGATGGAACCGGCCATGCGTTCCAGGATTTTCACGCCGCGACCCAATATCGGTCGGTCGCCGCCGACGACGCATGGACGCGATTGCTCGCCTTCCTGCGTGCCGAGATGTTCCGCGACTAGACCGGATCGGTCCATGTCGACATCGCGCACAGCAGCCGATCAAGATCGCTCGCTTCGACATCGTCGTCGACGATGACGAGAACGCGACCCATGTCCAACTTGCATGCCGCGGCGATAACGGGCATTCTTCCCATTGCCAATGAAGCGGATCGACCGAAAACGGCCCGCAATAGGGAAGGAAGCTATGAATCCGCAGAGCAAATTCTCGTCGCGGCTGCTAGCCGTCATCGCCGTGTGCATCGCCGCCGGCGCGGCGCCCGCTTTCGCCAAGACCATCATTGACGAATGGACATCGGTCCAGGCGCCGCCGCCGCCGAAGCTCGACCAGATCACGGTCGATCCCAAGACCACGGCCTTGCTGGTGCTCGATCTGGTGAAGCAAACCTGCAACCAGCAGGCCAGGCCTCGCTGCCTCGCTTCGCTGCCGCAAGTGGCGAAGCTCATCAAGGGAGCGCGCGACAGCAAGACCTTTGTCGTTTATAGCGTCATCCCCGGACCGGCGACGATCGCCGACACGCTGCCGAGCGTAAAGCCCAATGGCAGCGAGCCGGTGGTCAAAGCCGGTCCCGATAAATTCATCGGCACGGATCTCGAAAAAATCCTGAAGGACAAGGGCATCGCCACCGTCATCGTGGTCGGCACCACGGCGCAAGGCGCGGTGCTCTACACGGCAAGCCACGCCGCGCTAATCGGCTTCAACGTGATCGTTCCGGTCGACGGCATGTCGGCGGATACCCCCTATGCCGAGCAATACGTCGCTTGGAACATGGTTAATGCCCCGGTGGTGTCGGCAAAGGTGAAGCTCACGGCGATCGACATGCTGAAATTTTAGGACGCGGCGACGATCCGCAGGATAAGGATGGCGCGATGGCCGACGAGATCGATGGTCGCAGCCGGCTCTATTTTCCCAATCTCGCACGGTTTTACGCGATCGCGGTGCCGCTTGGGTATGTGGTGATGCGCGTATGCCTCGGCCTCGTCCTGGTGCCGCATGGCATGGGCAAGCTCTTCGGTACGGATATTCCACACACGGCGCAGAACTTCGTGAAGCTGGGCTGGCCCGCCCCGCTCGCCTGGGCGTGGCTGGTCGGCTGCATCGAGTTCTTCGGCGGGCTCATGCTCGCTTTGGGACTCTTCACCCGCATCGTCGCGGCGATGATCGCGATCGAGATGGCGGTGATCTCGTTCCTGGTGTTGTGGCCGGCTTGGGGCTGGGCGCACCACGGTATGGAATACGCCTTCATGATGGGGGTTTTCGCCTTTGGCATGGCGCTGCGCGGCGGCGGGGCTTATTCGCTCGATCGATGGCTGGGCAAGGAGGTCTGAGCTCGCCTCACACCCGGCGCCAGCACCGTTTCGGATCGCATGCCATTCAGAGCGAACGGGCGAGGTCTATACGAGCACATTGCAGCCGTTCAAGGATTGCTCGGATATCAGACGGGGAGGAACCCATGACGAAGCATGACGAAGCACGCCGTACCTTCCTCAAGGGCGCCGCGGCAAGCGCGGGCGCGGTAGCGGGCGCGGCGTTCCTGCCCGAGGCACGGGCGCAAGGCAACCCGGAGCAGAAGATGCATGGGCCCATTGCTCATGCCGAGCAGGGCTCGATCAGCGGCGGCGCCGGCCAGCACGCCTTCTTCAACGACAATGACGCGATGACGATCGCGGCCTTGACGGAGCGAATCATGCCGGACGCGCCCGGCAAGCCCGGCGCGCGCGCGGCCGGCGTTCCGAACTACATCGATCTCGCGCTCGCCGGTGCCTACAAAGACCAGCAGGATTTCTACCGCCGCGGCCTCGCACAGCTCGATGCGCATTGCCACGCGACATACAAGCGGTCCTTCGCCGCGCTTACCGCGGCGCAGCAGGACGAGGTCGTGGCTGCGCTCGCAACCGGCAAGGCGGATGGATTCGCCTGGCCCACGGCGCAGGCGTTCTTCAGCACCGTCCGCACGCACACGATGGAGGGCATGTTCGCCGACCCGGTCTACGGCGGCAATCGCGACTTCGCAGGCTGGCAACTCGCGGGCTTTCCCGGCGCGCAAATGCAGTACACCGAGGCGGATTTGAAGAGCAGCAAGGCGTTCACGCGCCTGCCCATCACCGGACTCGAAGCGCAAGCCAAATCGCAACGGAGGATTTGAGTCATGGCGACCGAAAAAGCCGATGTCGTGATCGTCGGAGTCGGCGCCGCCGGCGGCATTCTCGCGGCCGAGCTCGGCAAGGCCGGGATGAAAGTCATCGGCCTCGAGCGCGGGCCGCGGCTGCAGACGGTCGACTTCGAGCCGCAAGACGAGCTGCGCTTCTTCGAGCGCATGGATCTGCGGCCCGATCCGAAGCGCCAGCCGGTGACTTGGCGTCCCAACGCCAAGGCGCGCGCCCATCCGCTCGGCCAGCTCAATTACGGCAACCAGGCGGGCGGCGGAACCGTGCATTACGGGGCGCTGTCCTGGCGCATGCACGAGGACGATTTCCGCGTCCGCTCGCACACGATCGAGCGTTACGGCGCCGCCGCCATACCCCAGGATTCATCGCTCGCCGACTGGCCGGTCAGCTATGCCGATCTCGAGCCGTTCTACGACCAGGCCGAATACGAGATTGGCGTCTCGGGCAAGGCAGGCAATTTGCAGGGCCGCAAGATCGCGGGCGGCAACGTCCTCGAGGCGCCGCGCCGCCGCGACTATCCGATGCCGGCGCTCATGGTCGATCAGTCGGGCATGTTGTTCGCGGCGGCATCGCAAAAGCTCGGCCACCACCCGTTCTCCTCGCCGCACGCGATCGCCTCGATCCCTTATAAAGGCCGGCCAGGCTGCACTTATTGCGGCTTCTGCCAGAGCTTCGGCTGCCACGTCGCGGCAAAGGGGAGCATTCTCGTCACCAAGCTGCCCGAGGCGGACGCGACCGGCAATTTCAAGCTCATTACCGGCGCCATGTGCTCCCGCGTGCTGAGCGACAACAGCGGCAAAGCGACGGGCGTCGCCTATTGGGGCCCGGACGGCTCCGACAACACGATCGAGGCGGATATCGTGATCCTCTCGACTTTCATCTACGACAACACCCGCCTTTTGCTGCTGTCGAAGACGGAGAAATTCCCCACCGGGCTCGCCAATTCGAGCGGCGAGGTCGGCAAGGGCCTGATGGCGCACATCATGGGCAACGTGTTCGCCGGCTTCGACGACCGGCACATCAACAGCTACATGGCGCCCTCGGCACAGAAACACTCGATCGACGATTTCAACGCCGACAATTTCGACCACAAGGACCTGAAATTCATCCGCGGCGCGCAGATCTCGATGGGAACAGCAAATCTCCAAGGCGGGCCGATCGGCTTCTCCACCATCAATCCGCCGCCGGGCATGAAGAACTGGGGCGCGGAGTATCGCGATTTCGTCGCCACCTACTTCACACGCCACGGGGCGATGGTCGCGCAGACCGAGAACCTGCCCTACCCGGACCAGACGATCGACCTCGACCCCAATGTCCGCGATGCCTGGGGCTTGCCGGCGCCTCGCCTGACCTATGATTGGCGTCGGCCCGCCGAGCAGGCGCGCATCGAATTCATGCTGGCGAAGATGGAGGAGATCGGCCACGCGATGGGCGCCACGAAAGTATGGCGCGGGTTCCTCAGTCCCGGCATTCCGGGCGCACACCACGAAGGCGGGACGCGCATGGGAAGCGACCCCAAGACCTCGGTCGTCAATCGCTACGGCCAGAGCTGGGACGTGCCGAACCTCTTCGTCATCGGCAGCTCGACCTTCCCGACGATGGGGGCCGGCTTCAATCCGACGCTCACGATCCAAGCGCTTGCCTTCATGAGTGCCGACGCGATCGTGAGCCGCTACCGCAAGAGTCCCGGGCCGTTGATCTGATCGTAGGCATGCGGGTGACGATCTTGCCCGATGAGCCTGACACGCTGAAGCGGATCATCGCTGCGATGGCGCAGAGGGCGGCCATTGCCGCAGGCCGAGCTTGCCAAGCCGCGCTTCCCGTTGGCTCGCTATCGGCGAGCTGAAGCCGTCCTGCCGAGCTTGCGACATCGTCGTCGCTACGCTGCTATAGTCTGCATGACTCGAAATTGAGCTTCCCCGAATCCCACAATGGCATCGACAAGAAATAGGCGGCGCCCCAAACCACGGGAAGGAGCGGCATCAATACCTTCAACCTTATACGATCGGGGCGCGTCCCGCTTCTGGGCGGCGGTCATCTTGACCGGGGTCGGCGCCGGGATCGGCGGCGCCGCTTTGACGACCATGCTCTATCAAGTCCAGCATCTGTTCTGGCCTCCCGCCGGCGAGAGCTTGTTGGATGCAGCCAAAGCCGCGCCCGAATGGCACCATATCGCGATCCTGGCGGGTGCCGGAATTCTTACCGGTTTGGGACAGTTGCTGCTGGTTCGTCTATCGAGCGGCAACGGAATCGAAATCACGACCGCTCTGTGGTTTCACGCCGGACGGCTTCCCGCGCTGCGCACGATGGGCAGCGCGATTCTCTCCGTCATCATCGTCGGCATGGGCGCGTCGTTGGGACGCGAGGGCGCTCCCAAACAGGTTGGGGCTGTGACGGCAAACCTGCTGTCCGACCGTCTCGATCTATCCGATGAACAACGCCGCCTCCTGGTGGCGTGCGGCGCAGGCGCCGGCATGGCAGCCGCCTACAACGTCCCGCTCGGCGGCGCGCTGTTCGCGCTCGAAGTATTGCGCGGTGTGCTGGCGTTGCGCCTCGTGCTACCGGCGGTGACGGCGTCGCTGATCGCTACGACGATCTCCTGGATCGTGATTCCCGACGCCCCCACCTACAACATTCCCGCGTTTCAAGACTCTTTCTCGATCTTGTGTTGGGCGCTGGTGGCGGGGCCGGTTTGTGGGATCGTGTCTGTCGGGTATGTGCGTGCCGTCGAAGAGGCCGATCGCTCGCGCCCCCAGGGATGGCGGCGGCTCGTGGCACCGGTTATCGCGTTCAGCTTGCTCGGCGCGGCATCGATTTGGCTTCCGCAATTGCTGGGTAATGGGAAAGACGTCACGCAGTTGGCTTTTGCGGGACAAGTCGGCCCGATCCTGATTCTCCTGCTACTCGCGCTCAAGCCCTTGGCCACCGTTTTATGCTTGGGCAGTGGCGCGCCGGGCGGGCTGTTCACGCCGTCTTTAACGCTCGGCGCGCTACTGGGCGGCGCGCTCGGCTACGCATGGACATGGCTTTGGCCAGGTGCCCCGCTTGGTCTGTTCGCCGTGATCGGGGCCGGCGCGGTCCTCGCGGCGACAACCCAAGGACCGAT
>DATLUE010000011.1:0-5486 GCA_035533255.1 Allostellaceae bacterium
TGCCGGTCTGGCGGCGCGATGCCGGGTTGCGGCTGACCGACGCCAACCGCGGCTTCGCCGCCGCGATCGGCGTGTCGCCCGACGCGCCGGCGGCCGAGTTGCGCGAGCTGGTCGGGACCGAGCCCGGCCGGGGCTTGGCGGAGGCCGCACGCGCCGCCGGCCAGGCGAGCGAGCGGCGCCACGTCGTCGTCAACGGCTCGCGGCGCTGGCTCGAGATCAGCGAGACCCGCCTCGGCGATTCCGGCGAGTTCCTGGGCCTGGCGCGCGACCTGACCGATCTCGAAGCCGCCGAGGCCGAGCTCAAGCGCCATGTTGCGGCCCATGCGGCGGTGCTGGAGCGGGTCGCGGTCGCGATCGCGATTTACGGCGCCGACCGGCGGCTAAGCTTCTTTAACAATGCCTTCGCCCAGCTCTGGCGTCTTGAAGAGGACTGGCTCACGGCCCATCCCCTGATCGAGGAGGTGATGGAGCGGCTGCGCGAGCGTCGCCGCCTGCCCGAGGTTGCCGATTTCCGCGTTTTCCGCCGCCAGCTTCTCGCGCAATTCACCGCGCTGATCGCGCCGCAGGAAGAGCTGCTGCATCTGCCCGATGGAAAAACGCTTCGGCTCGTCGTTAGCCCCCATCCGCTGGGCGGCCTCGTCTATGCCTATGAGGATGTGACCGATCGCCTCGCGCTCGAGCGCTCCTACAACACGTTGATCGAAGTTCAGCGCGAGACCTTGGATCATCTTTACGAAGGCATCGCCGTCTTCGGCAGCGATGGGCGGCTGAAACTCTCCAACCCCGCCTACGCGACGATCTGGGATCTGAGCCCGGAAGATCTCGCTGGCGGCCCGCATGTCGGCCAGATCGCCGAGAAGTTCCGCGGCTTTTTCGATGACGGGGCCGACTGGTCCGAGCGCAAGGCGCGCCTGGTTGCACGGCTCACCGCCGATCGGCCGTCGAGCAATCCGCTGCACCGGCTCGACGGGTCGGTGCTGCAGGCGGTGACGGTGCCGCTGCCCGACGGCAATGTCTTGCAGTCCTATCTCGACGTCACCGATTCGACGCGGGTCGAGAATGCGCTGCGCGAGCGCACCGAGGCGCTCGAAGCAGCCGGCCGGCTGAAGAGCGAATTCCTCGCCAACGTCTCTTACGAGCTGCGCACGCCGCTCACCTCGATCACCGGCTATGCCGAGATGCTGACCAATCCGATCTATGCCGGCGCCTTGGCCCCGCGCCAGCTCGAATACAGTCGGAACATCCTCGAAAGCGCGCAGCAATTCACCCGGCTGGTCGACGACATCCTCGATCTCGCGACCATCGAAGCCGGCTATATGGAGCTCGAGACCCGCGCCGTCGACATCCACGCGCTGCTGTCGAGCGTCCTGACGCTGCAGCAAGCACAGGCACGCAATCAGGGATTGCGTCTCGAATTCGATTGCCCGCCGACGATCGGAGCTGTGCCGGGCGACGAGCGGCGCTTGAAGCAGGTGGTCTTCAGCCTCGTTTCCAACGCGCTCAAATTCACGCCCGCCGGCGGCACCGTGACCGTGGCGGCCTATCGCGCGGATGCGCGCGTTGCGCTGGTGGTCGCCGATACCGGAATCGGCGTCGCCGCGGAAGACCAGGCGCGCGTCTTCGAGAAGTTCGAGCGCGGCAATCCGCAAGCGCGGCAAGCGGGGGCGGGGCTCGGCCTTGCGCTGGTCAAGAGCTTCGTCGAGCTGCATGGCGGCACGGTCGAGCTGCAATCGCATGCCGGCCAGGGCACCACGGTCACCTGCTGGCTCAATGCCGAGGCGCCGATGCAGCACGAGGCCGAGGCGCGCCGCGCCGCGAGCTAAATCTTTCCCGGCACGCCCTTGGTCGTCGAGTATTCGAAATGCAGCGCCGCGCCGGGATGGACCAGCGGGTAGATCGCGTGCGCGGCCAGCGCCGCCTCGGCAAAGCCCGAGAGAATCAGCTTCAGCTTGCCGGGATAGGTCGCGATGTCGCCGATCGCGAAGATGCCGGGGGTCGAGCTCATGCAGGTCGCCGGCGCGACCGCGACGTGATGATGCTCGAGCGCCAAGCCCCATTGCGCGATCGGCCCGAGATTCATCGAGAGCCCGAAAAACGGCAGCAGCACGTCGGCTTCGAGCCGCCGTTCCTCGCCGGCGAGATCGGCGACCGTCACCGCCGTGAGTTGGCCGTCTGCGCCGTCGAGTCCCGAAAGCTGATAGGGAATGACCAAGTCGATCCGCCCCGCTTTGGCCAGCGCGTCGAGTCGGGCGGCGGATTCCGGCGCGGCGCGGAATTTTGCGCGGCGATGGACCACCATGACCCGCGCCGCCACCTCGGCGAGCGAGATCGCCCAATCGACTGCCGAGTCGCCGCCGCCGGCGATCACGATGCGCTGGTCGCGGAACGCCTCGCGCCGGGTGACGAGGTAGAAGACGCTCTTGCCTTCATAGCGCTCGATCTCGGCGAGCGGCGGCCGGTTCGGGCCGAAGGCGCCGACGCCTGCGGCGACGATCACGGCTTTCGCATCGATGACCGTGTGGCGCGAGGTGGCGATGCGAAAGCGTCCGTCGGTTGTCCGCGCCATTTGCTCGACCTGCTGGTCGAGGTGATAGGCGGGCGCGAAGGGCGCGGCCTGCTCTTCGAGGCGCGCGATCAGCGCCGCCGCCGCGATCGTCGGATGGCCAGGGATGTCGTAGATCGGTTTTTCGGGATAGAGCGCGCTGCACTGGCCGCCGGGCGCGGCAAGCGCGTCGATCACATGGCATGCGAGGCCGAGCATGCCGCATTCGAACACGGCGAAGAGCCCGACCGGCCCGGCGCCGATGATCGCGACATCTGTCTCTACCCCACTGCCCGCCATGCTCTCCGCCTCGTCGCTGTGTCGCTAAGATGACGACGGCGCGCGATCGCTGCAAGTTGTCGCGGCCAGGTTGCGGCAGCGCGGGCCAAGGCCCTACAAAGGCGCGGTGATGGCCGCCGCGACCTTTGCGATCGATCTGCCCGACGAGCGGGCGACCTCCGCGCTGGCGGCGGCGCTTGCCGCACGCGCGCGTCGCGGCGACGTTATCGCGCTGTCGGGGCCGTTGGGCAGCGGCAAGACCAGCTTCGCCCGGGGTTTCATCCGTGCGCGGCTGGGGACGAGCCCCGGCGCTGGCCAAGACGTGCCGAGCCCGACTTTCGCCCTGGTCGAGATTTATCAGCCCGATTCGGGTCCGGCGATCTGGCATTTCGATCTGTATCGGCTCGCGATGCCGGACGACGCCTACGAGCTCGGCATCGAGGACGCGTTCGCCGAGGGCGTCGCGCTGATCGAGTGGCCGGAACGGCTCGGCGCGCGGCTTCCGACCGAGCATCTCGGCATCGCTCTCGCCGCCGGGCCGCGCGCGACGGCTCGGGTTGCGACGCTGCGCCCGTCGCCCGGATGGGCGGATCGGATCGCAGGGCTGACGCGTGGCTGAGCGCGATGACCGGATCGCGGCGTTTCTGGCAGCGTGCGGCTGGGCCGACGCGCAGCGCTTGCCGCTGGCCGGCGACGCCTCGTTCCGGCGCTATTGCCGGCTTGCGCGCGGCGGCACCACCACGATGCTGATGGATGCGCCGCCGCCGCAGGAAGACGTGCGGCCCTATATCGCCGTGGCAAAGCATTTGCGCGCGCTCGATTTCAGCGCGCCGGCGATCCTTGCCGCCGACGAAAGCGCCGGGCTGCTGCTGATCGAGGATTTCGGCGACGGCACCTTCACGCGTCGCCTGGCGCGCGGCGACGACGAGCCGGCGCTTTATGCGCTGGCGGTCGATGTGCTGATCGCGCTGCATCGCCGCTTCGAGCCGGCGCATGCAGCATGGCTGCCGCCTTATGACGACACGCGCCTCCTCAACGAGGCGGCGCTGCTGGTCGATTGGTATCTGCCCGCGATCACCGGCCAACCGACGCCGTCGGCGCTGCGCGCGGACTATCTCGCGCTGTGGCGCGCGCTGTTCCCGGTGGCGCGCGCCGTACCGACCTCGCTGGTGCTGCGCGACTATCATGTCGACAACCTCATGCGTCTCGCCGGGCACGACGGGCTCGCGGCCTGCGGCCTGCTCGATTTCCAGGACGCGGTGCTGGGGCCGGTGACCTACGATCTGGTCTCGCTCGTGGAGGATTCGCGCCGCGACATCGCGCCCGATCTGGTCGCGGCGATGCGCGCGCGCTATCGCGATGCCTTCCCGGCGCTGGATCGCGCGGCGTTCGATGCCTCGCTCGCGGTGCTCGGCGCGCAGCGTCATTGCAAGGTCATCGGCATTTTCACGCGACTGTGCCGGCGCGATGGCAAGCCGCGCTATCTCGCGCATATTCCGCGGCTGTGGCGGCTGCTCGACGGCAATCTGCGCCATCCCGCGCTGGCGCCGATGAAAGAGTGGCTCGACCGCCATATCCCGCGCGATCGGCGTCGCATCCCGGCGGAGGCTGCATGATCGAGACGGCGATGATTCTCGCCGCCGGCTTCGGCACCCGCATGCGGCCGATCAGCGACCACACGCCCAAGCCGCTGATCCCGCTCGCCGGCCGCGCGCTGATCGATCACGGCATCGACCGGCTGGTCGCGGCCGGGGTGAAGCGGATCGTCGTCAACACGCATTACAAGTCGCCGATGATGGCGGCGCATCTCGCCACGCGCAGCGACGTCGAGATCGTGCTCTCGCATGAGGAGACACTGCTCGATACCGGCGGCGGGGTGAAGCACGCGCTGCCGCTGCTCGGCGAGGCGTTCTATGTCGTCAACGCCGATGTCTTCTGGCTCAACGCGCGCACGCCGGCGCTGCTCCGGCTGGCGCGCGCCTGGGACGGGGACAGGCTCGATGCGCTGCTGCTGGTGCAGCGCACGACCACCGCGATCGGCTATGACGGGCTCGGCGATTTCATCGTCGATCCGGTCGGCCGCGTGCGCCGCCGCGGCGAGCGCGAGGTCGCGCCGCATCTTTTTGCCGGTATCGAAATCTTGAGCCGGCGCTTCTTCGATCTCTCGCCCGACGACGGATTCTCGCTCAATGTGCTGTGGAACCGCGCGATCGCCGCCGGCCGGCTCGAGGCGCTGATCCATGATGGCGAATGGTTCCATGTCGGCACCCCGCAAGGCCTTGCCGCCAGCGAAGACCGCTTGAGCGAACGCAATTTGTGGCCGGGAAGCATGTGATTCCCCGCCGGGAGACTTGATGCCGCCGGCGATCTATTCGATCGCGCCCGACCAGCCGTTTCTCGACACGCTGGTCGCCGGCCTGATGCGGCGCGCGGGCAAGGCGCCGCTGGCGCTGGCCGGCATGACCGTGCTGCTGCCGACCCGCCGCGCCGCGCGCAGCCTGCGCGAAGCATTCCTGCGCGCGGGCAATGGCGCCGCGATGCTGTTGCCGCGGATGCTGCCGGTTGGCGATCTCGATCCCGACGAGTTGGCGCTGCTGCCCGACGAGGCCGACGGTGTCGGCGCGGGCTTCGAGATTCCGCCCTCGGTGCCCGAGCTGCGCCGTCG
>DATLUE010000012.1:0-5951 GCA_035533255.1 Allostellaceae bacterium
AGAAAATGAAGCCAGAAGCCAAATCCGTTCCCTCCGTCTCCGTTTCTTACGCTCGGAACGGCAGCTCCACCAAGGCCAACGCCCTCGGGATGCGCCCGATGCAGGAGCGCGCCTATGAGAAGCGTGGCGAACAATATCTTCTCATCAAATCGCCGCCCGCATCTGGCAAGAGCCGCGCGCTCATGTTCATTGCGCTCGACAAGCTCGCCAATCAAGGGGTGAAACAGGCGATCATCGTCGTGCCGGAAAGGAGCATCGGCGCGAGCTTTCATGACGAGCCGTTGAGCCAGTTCGGCTTTTGGGCCGACTGGCATGTCGAACCGAAATGGAACCTCTGCGACGCCCCCGGCGCGGACAATGGCGGCAAGGTCAATTCGGTCGAAGCGTTCCTGCAAAGCGATGACAAGGTGCTGGTCTGCACCCATGCCACCTTCCGCTTCGCCGTGGACAAGTTCGGTGTCGAGGCGTTCGACAACCGCCTGATCGCGGTGGACGAGTTCCACCACGTCTCCGTCAACCCCGACAACAAGCTGGGGCTGCACCTTGGGGCCTTCGTCGCTCGCGACAAGGTGCATATCGTCGCCATGACCGGCAGCTACTTCCGGGGCGACGCCGATGCCGTGCTGGCCCCACAGGACGAGGCCAAGTTCGATACCGTGACCTATACCTATTATGAGCAGTTGAACGGCTATCAGTATCTCAAGCAGCTCGACATCGGATATTTCTTCTATTCCGGCTCCTACGCCGACGACATTCTCAGCGTTCTGGACCCCGCCGAGAAGACCATCATCCACATTCCCAGCGTCAACTCCCGCGAAAGCACGAAGGACAAGATCAGGGAGGTGGAGCATATCCTGTCGGCGCTGGGCGATTGGCAGGGCGCCGACGACGCCACCGGCTTCCAGTTGGTCAAGACGCCCGAGGGCAAGGTGCTGCGGATCGCCGACCTCGTGGACGACGATGGAGCCAGGCGCGACCGGGTTTCCGCCGCATTGAAAGACCCGGCGCAGAAGAACAACCGCGATCATGTGGACATCATCATCGCGCTCGGCATGGCGAAAGAAGGCTTCGACTGGATTTGGTGCGAGCATGCGCTGACCGTCGGCTATCGTTCCAGCCTGACTGAAATCGTGCAGATCATCGGCCGCGCCACGCGGGACGCCCCGGGCAAGACCCGCGCCCGCTTCACCAACCTGATCGCCGAACCGGACGCTTCCGAGGAAGCCGTGACCGAGGCTGTCAACGACACGTTGAAGGCCATAGCCGCGAGCTTGCTCATGGAGCAGGTGCTGGCGCCGCGCTTCGAGTTCAAGCCGAAGAACCCTCAGAACCAGCCTACACCGGGTTTCGACTATGGCGAGGGCGGCTATGATCCTAACAAGTGCAACGTCGGGTTCAACGAGGAATCCGGCAAGTTCCAGATCGAGATCAAGGGCCTGGCTACGCCCAAGAGCGAGGAAGCGACGCGCATCTGCCAGGAGGATCTGAACGAGGTGATCGCGGCCTTCGTACAGGACAAGACCACGATCGAACGGGGCCTGTTCGACGAGGAGCTGGTTCCCGAGGAACTGACCCAGGTGCGCATGGGCAAGATCATCAAGGACAAGTTCCCGCAGCTCGACGCTGAGGATCAGGAAGCCGTTCGCCAGCATGCCGTGGCGGCGCTGAATCTAACCCAGAAGGCGAAGGAAGTGGCGGCCGGCAGTTCGCTTGGCGAGGAGAGCGCCAATACGGCCTTTGTCGATGGTGTCCGCAAGTTCGCGATGGATGTGCGGGAGCTAGACATCGACCTGATCGACCGCGTGAATCCGTTCGGGGAAGCCTACGCCATTCTCGCCAAGACCATGAGCGAGGAGAGCCTGAAGCAGGTCGCCGCGGCGATTGCCGCCAAGCGCACCAGCCTGACGCCGGAGGAGGCCAAGGTGATCGCCAAGCGCGCCGTCGAGTTCAAGCGGGAGCGCGGGCGTCTGCCGTCGATCAGTTCGGCCGACGCCTGGGAAAAGCACTTGGCTGAGGGCGCCGCCGCATTCGTTCGGTTCAAGGATGAGGGTCGCTATGAGTGACTTCGATCTTGACGAACTGCGCGACGAATTGGCGGATTTCGCCCAGCCGGAAAAGAAGGGCGGCCGTTCGCCCCGCGACGAACGCATCATAGCGGGCTTCGAGGAGATCCAGCGGTTTGTTGAAAAGAACGGCCATGCGCCCCGACATGGCGAGGACGGCGACATATTCGAGCGGCTCTACGCCGTGCGGCTTGACCGCCTCCGCGCGCTGGACGATTGCCGGTCCCTGCTTACGCCGTTTGATCATCAGGGGTTGCTGACGGGGACGCCCATGGCCTCTGCTGCGCGGGCGGACTCGATGGACGAGGACGAACTGCTCGCCGAACTGGAGGGTGCGGCGGGTTCATCCGACATCACTCAACTGCGCCATGTGCGCACCAGCGCCGAGAAGCGTGACGCCGAAGAAATCGCGAGCCGGGAAAAATGCCTCGATTTCGAGACGTTCAAGCCCCTGTTCCAACAGGTGCAAAGCGACCTTGAAAGCGGGCTCCGCACGACCAGGCGTTTCGTAAAAGATGCGGGCTTCCTCAAAGCCGATATTCAAATCGGTCAGTTTTTCATCCTTGGTGGCCAGACTGCCTATGTCGCCGAGGTCGGTGAGCCGATAAAGGCGCCGAACGGTGAAACGGATGCGCGCCTCCGGGTGATCTATTCCAACGGCACCGAGAGCGATCTGCTGCTGCGGTCGCTCCAGCGCGCCCTCTACAAGGATGAGGCCGGTCGGCGGATCACCGAGCCCAGCGCCGGCCCGTTGTTCGACGACCAGACCGACGATAGCGATCAGGCAAGCGGCACAATCTATGTGTTGCGGAGCAAGTCCGATCATCCGCTGGTCGCAGAGAACCGGGCAATTTTGCACAAGATCGGCGTCACCGGCGGTAGTGTCGAGCGTCGTGTCGCCAACGCCCGCCTCGACCCCACCTATCTCATGGCCGACGTCGAGATCGTTGCGACTTATGAACTCTACAATATCAACCGGGCCAAGCTCGAATCCTTGATCCACAAGGTCTTTGGCGCGGCGCGCCTCGACGTCGAGATCATGGATCGCTTCGGTCGGCCGATCGTGCCGAAAGAATGGTTCCTAGTGCCCTTGCTCGCCGTCGATGAGGCGGTCAACCGGATCAAGGACGGCACGATCACCGATTACGTCTATAATCCGAGTACCGCCCGGCTCGTAGAACGCGGCGCGCTGCCTCCGTTGGGAGGCTTGACATGAGCAATGTCAACGTCAGGCGGCTAGTCGACAACATCCGTTCCGGCACTAACATTTACACGCCGCTGGTCGAGCTGGTCGTAAATGCGATTCAGGCCATTGACGCGAAGGGCACACCGAACGGGTTGGTCGAAATCGAAGTCCTCCGAAACGGGCAGCCCGACGTACTCGACCGCCTTGAGGACGTTGATGGCTTCGTTGTCAAGGACAACGGCATAGGCTTCACCAAGAGCAACCGTGACGCCTTCGACACCCTCTACACCGAACAAAAGATTGCGGACGGCGGCAAAGGTTTTGGCCGCTTCACCTGCCTGAAATACTTCGACAGGGTGAAGGTATCCAGCACCTTCGCCGAAGGTGACGCCTTCCGTGATCGCGCTTTCAGGATGGGTTTGGACAAGGACATCATCGTTGACGAAAAGGAAGGCCCGTCTCAAGCGCAGGCGACGGGCGCAGCCGTCGAGATTTCCGGCATCAAGTCGGTAAGGTTCCCCGACAAGAGCTGGAAACGATCAGCCGGGTCGTGGTGGAACGGCTGCTCCCCTATTTCGTCGATAAGGAGCGCGTCTGCCCGCGCGTGGTGATCCGGGACGCCAATAAGCCGTCCGATACCGTCTCCCTCAATGATTACCTGGGCAAGGAGAACAGCCAGATCGTCGAAATGAAGGTGAACGAAGGCGCGTTCTCGCTCTCGGCGAATGAGGATGAAAAGACATTTCAGGTCCGCGTATTCAAATTCTTCGCGCCGCGAACGGCGAAGAGCAAGGTCAGCCTTGTCGCGCACCGGCGGGAAGTGACGGACAATCCACTCGAATCATACATTCCCGAATTTGCGGAGGAGTTTTTCGAGCCGGGGCCGGATCAGGATTTGGTTAAGGGGCGCAACTTCGTCATCAAAGCTTATGTGTTCGGCGACTACCTGAACGACAACGTGTCCCTCGAACGAGGCGAGTTTCGCTTTCAAACCGACACCGACCTGTTGAACGGCATTTCCCAGAACGACATCGAACAGAAAGCCGCCGAGATCGTGCAGTCGGTAGTTGGCGCGGAGATCGCCGAAAGGAAGAGGCGCAAGGAAGTACGCATCTCCGAGTACGTAACCAATGACGCCCCCTGGCATCGCATCCTTGCAAAAGAGGTGGATTTCAGCGCCCTGCCCATGAGGCCATCAAATCAGGACATCGAGCTTCATCTCCAAAAGAAGAAATTTGAAAAGGAGATAGCGACACGAACGCAGGTCACGGCGGTGCTGAACTCGGAGAACCCGGATGAGCTTGGCGAGAAAATCGCGCAGTTGATCGAGAGAATTTCCGATAACAGTAAGAACGACCTGATTCATTATGTCTCGATGCGTAAGTGCGTCCTTGACCTGTTCTCCAAGTCGCTAGAGATCGGAGCTGACGGAAAGCACAAGTCCGAAGGTGAGGTGCATGACATCATCATGCCGCGCAAAAAGGATTCCGAGGAACTGAACTACGACGCGCACAATCTTTGGATTCTGGACGAGCGGCTGAATTTTACGTCCTACGTTTCGTCTGACAAACCCCTTCAATCATCTGGGGATCGCACGGACATAACCGTCTATAACCGCCGCGTGGCCTATCGCGGCGATAATGAAGCCAGCAACCCCATCACGATTTTCGAGTTCAAGAAGCCCCAGCGGGACGATTTTGCTGACCCGTCCTCCAGGGAAGACCCGGTTCAGCAGATCATCCGCTACGTTAATCAAATCCGGGAGGGCAAGTTCAAGACCCCAACCGGCCGCGACATCCTCGTCAACGACACAACGCCGTTCTACGGCTATGTCGTCTGCGACCTCACCAAAAAGGTCAAGGACTGGCTCCAAAAGGAGAAGAACTTTACCCCGATGCCCGATGGCCTGGGATGGTTCAACTGGTCCGGCAACATCAGCCTCTACATGGAGGTGGTTAGCTGGACGAAGCTGCTCCGCGACGCGGAAATGCGGAACAAGATATTCTTCAACAAGCTCGGTATCGACTGAACGGGCTATCGCCGACGAATACCTACTGCGGCCCCTGCCGGTCAGCACCCTGCGAGTGCGCGACGTCTGCGCCATGGGCGCGTCAGGCCACTCTCACCTGCTAGACCTGGGCGTAGCGGCTCCCCCATTGCGGTGGCGTTAGACGACGAATCTGCGCCGATACGGAGAAGCGGTTTGTGGGGAAAGCCTTCCCCCTGGTCGGCGCCAGTGTCGCCGACACACCCCCTTCTGCGGGGAGGTCCCCCGCAACGCCCCCCTTAGAGTGAGAGTGCGGACCGGGTTCGCCGTGACGGGTTGAGGGCTGGAGGAGAGGCCTCCGGCGCCCGTCGCGGAGACCCGCGATGTCCAGCAAGACCGCTTCGGCTCGCCCCGGCCACGACCGGGCGAGCCTCTATGACGAAATCACCGGCAAGATCATCGCCGAGCTGGAGGCCGGCCGCGTGCCCTGGGTCCAGCCCTGGGGGACGGCCGCGGCGAAGGCGCCGCTCGCCATGCCGAAGAACGCCACCACCGGTCGGCAGTATTCGGGGATCAACGTCCTGATCCTCTGGGGCGCCGTGATCAAGCACGGCTTCCCCGCGCAGAGCTGGCTGACCTTTCGCCAGGCGCTCTCGCTCGGCGGCAATGTGCGCAAGGGCGAGCACGGCACGACCGTCGTCTATGCCGACCGCTT
>DATLUE010000013.1:0-2712 GCA_035533255.1 Allostellaceae bacterium
ACCTGCGGCAAGGTGTCGGGATCGAGCTTGCGCAGCCGCTCGAGCGCGGCGGGCGCGAGCTGATCCGGCGTCAGATCGGCGATCACGCCCGAGAGATCGCGCAGCCGCCCTTGCCGATCGACGAGGCCGGGCTTTTCCTGGCCGCGCGGGCCATAGCGGAGGAGTTTCATGCGGGCAGTCCTTTCACGAGGGATATCAAACTCTGACACGCGCGCCGCAGCTTGCAAACCCCCCAGGCCGCAATCGAGCACTCAGATTCGGAATATTACGGCGAAATCTCTTCGAGCACCCGCTCGCGCGAATCGGTCGAGCCGGCGCCGGCGACGATGGCGCCCACGATGGCGACCAGCGCAAACAACAGAAACACCGCGCCGAGCCCGTAGCCCGAGAGCATGAACCCGACGATCAGCGGACCGATGGCCGAGCCGATCCGCACCCAGGCGGTGGCGATGCTCACGCCGAAGGCGCGGAACCGCGTCGGATAAATCTCGGTCGAATAGACATAGGCCGCGCCGGCATTGGCGCTGGTGAAGACGGCGCTGATCGTCGCGCACAGCATCACCATGCCGGCCGACGTGGCGCCTTCGAGCCACAGCGCGGCAAGCGGCAGCGACGTGCACAGGAAGACCATTCCGAACCAGCGCCGGCGGCTGAAGCGGTCGAACAGGAATGCCGAGCCGACCGCACCGATGAGCCCGCCGAGTTGCGTGATGAAGGTGTATTGCAGTGCCGTCGACAGGTCGAGCTGGTAGACCGTGCGGTACAAGCTCGGCAGCCAAGCGACGATTCCGTAGGTCACGAGATAGGTGCAGAACCAGATCACCCAGACCACGAGCGTTCGGTTGAGATAGATGCCCTTGAAGAGATCCGACCAGCGCCAATCCCAGGCAACGGGCGGCTTGATCGAGGCGGGATCGACCGGCGGGATGACGAAGCCACGGCGCACCGTGTCCGCCTCGAGAGTCTCGACCACCTTCGCGGCATCGGCGAGGCGTTGCTTGCCGATGAGCCAGCGCGCCGATTCCGGCAGCATGCTCAGGACCGGGAAGACCAAGAGCGCCGGAACGGCGCCGATGATGAACATCGACTGCCATCCGACATTCGGCACCAGCCACAACCCCATCAGCGAGGCCACCAACAGGCCGCACGCGAAGACGCTCTCGTAGAGCAGGAAGAACCGCCCGCGTCCGCGCGCGCGCGCCATCTCGCTAATATAGGAAGCGGCCACCGGGACTTCGCCGCCAAGTCCGACGCCCTGGATCGTGCGGAAGGCGAAGAGCGAGTTGTAGTCCCACGCAAGTGCGCAGGCGAGGCTCATCAATCCGAAGAGGGCGATCGCCAGCACCAGCGACGGAATCCGGCCCCACCGGTCGCCCAGCCAACCGAAGAGAATCGCACCGGCGACTTGTCCGATGTAGCCGGACGAGATCAGAAGACCGATCTGGCTTGGTTCGAGCCTCCACGTTCCGATCAGGACAGGCAGCACATAGGCGATCGTGATCGCGTCGAATCCGTCAAAGAACGTGGCGGTGCCGACAATGATGCGCGCCTTCAAGTACCAGAACGTGCGCGGCAGACGCTCAAGACGGGCGATAAGCATGCCAGGGCTGTTCGCGCCGCGCCCGAAGAGCTCGCTTTCGGCGATCATGTCACTTCACTTTCCATCGGCCCGCGGGCATTGGAGATCGGCTCTACGACGGGGATGAGATCGGCGGCGACGGCCGGCGCCTGCTCGATTCCTGCGCCGGCGGCGAAGCGGCGCTGATAGAGCCGGCCAAGCGCCCAGCACGCCAGCGCGACCAGCACATAGGGCGCGGCCACGACATAGAGCACCTCCTGCAGCGGCAGCTTCGCCGACAGCAGATAGCCGGTCACGACAGGACCGACGATCAGCCCGACCCTGCCCCAGCCCGTCGCATAGCCCACGCCCTTGCCGCGGATCGCGGTCGGATAAAAGATTCCGACGGTGCCGTTGAGGGCGTTGTGCGTGCCGGTACAGAACGCCACGCCCAGGATCGCCATCACGACGATGGCGCCTTGCGACAGGCCGGATGCGCCCATGAGCGAGACCGACGCGACCGCGGCGAGCGCGCTGATGACGAGGGCGGTCGGGCCGAACCGGTCGAGGATGCGCGCCATGACGAGAATGGCGCAGATGCCGCCCAGCCCGGCATAGGAGAATGCGAAGGCGGCCTCCGTCTGCGACAGGCCGGCGCTCACCAGGAACACGGACATCCAGCTCAACAGCGTCATGAAGGTGAGCGCCTCGGTGAAGTACCCGACCCACAAGAGCGGCGTCGCGATGCGCTGATCGCCGGTAAAGAGCTGCTTCAACGCGACGCCTTGCCGCTGGGGCTGGTGCAGCACGAGGCGGGCCTCGGCGGGGAGCGCGAGGTCGGGCGCCAGGCGCGCGACGAGCCGCCTCAGCTCCGGCCCGTCCGGCTTCGCCACGGCGAGCCAGCGGATCGATTCCGGCAGCGCGAAAACCAGGACCGCGCCCAGCACCAGCCCGGCCAAGCCGCCGACCTCGAACACGATCGGCCAGCCATAGGATGGAATAAACCAGGCGGCAACTTGGCCAGCGGCGGAATTTCCGGCGGCGATGCCGATGAGGGTCAGCATGATGAAGCTCGCCCGAAACCGCCGCGGCGCCGTCTCGGTGAGGAGCGCGATCGTGTTGGGGACGACGCCGGCAACGCCCATCCCGGTGAA
>DATLUE010000014.1:0-6419 GCA_035533255.1 Allostellaceae bacterium
GACAATGCTCATGGCGGCGGCGACGTCGTCGAAAGTATGGGAAACCTGATCGCCGAAAATGCCCGCTAAATCCGACGCGTCGTGGCGTGCGCTATCGATCACCGATTGCCGCGAATTGATGATCGAGCCCGCGACCACCGCCCACATCATCAAGACGACGGAGGCCAGGGCGACGATGATCCCCAGCTTGAGGGTCTTCGTCCGCCGGCGGGGATTGTCCTGGGTTTGTGCGGCCATTGCTCTGCACCGCTCTTACCACGCACAAGATTAACACTTTGTTGGGGGGCGCCTCGCGACCGGTACGCGGAGACGCCCGGTTTCGCGCCTGCGACAGAAAATCGCAATTGGCGTTAATGGCCATAAACGATTTTTTGTGCAATGCGATGCTTAATGGGGTTGTGCTGGAACGAATGCCCGATTGATCGGTTCTTACGGCATTGGAGGGTTGAAATGACGGCTCTGTTGAAGAGCATCGACACGTTCTGCGGACGTCTCAATGCGGGGCTGGCCGCGGTCGCGGTCGTTCTGTCGATCCTGGCTGCGGCCGAGCTGACGGTGCGGATGCCCGACCTGTTCCAGCAGGCGGTCGACGCCGAAACCACCAATATGGCCGCCAATCCCGCGATCCTACCCAGCGACAGCTTTTGACGGGCCGAGGCGTTAACCACCTCGCCAAGGCTGCACCGATCACGCCTCCGCGAGGACGCTCCGCCCACTCGCCAGCCCCATCCGCCCGCTAAGGCGCAATCAGGCCGCGCTCATAACAACTCGCATCGTAGACGAAAGCCACATTCGGGTTCGGCCGTTGCAGCCGCCGATGCCGGCCGGGATATTCCAAGCGCCACAACAGGTCGCGGATGATATTGACCCGCGCATGCTCCTTGTCGTCGGCACGGGCGACGGTCCAGGGCGAGGCGGCGCGGTGCGTGCGCTCGAGCATGCGGTCGCGCGCCTTGCTGTAGGCGTTCCACAGCTTCGGCGCCTTGGCGTCGATCGGGCTCAGCTTCCATTGCTTGAGCGGATCCTTGCGGCGCTCGACGAGCCGACGCTTTTGCTCGTGCTTGGTGATGTCGAGATAGTATTTGACGACGGTGATGCCGGCGCGCACCAGTAGCGCCTCGAAATCGGGCACGCTATCGAGAAATTCCTCGGTTTCGTGCTTGGTGCGGAAGCCCATTACCCGCTCGGCGCCGGCGCGTTTGTACCAACTGCGATTGAACAGAACGATCTCGCCCGCGGCCGGCAGATGCGGGACGTAGCGCTGAAAATACCAGGAATGCTCGTCGTGCTCGCTCGGCGGCCCCAAGGCGACGACGCGGGTCTCGCGCGGACTCATATGCTCGACGACGCGCTTGATGGTGCCATCCTTGCCGGCGGCATCGCGCCCCTCGAAAATTACCAGGACGCGTTGGCCGCGCCCGATCACATGGCGCTGCAGCTTCGTCAATTCGATCTGAAGATGCAGCAAATCGCGCTCATACTGCTTGTTGCTCATGGCCGGCAGCGGCTCGGCGGCGGCTTTCGGCATGACAGGCTCCTTCCGGCCGGAGGATGGCGGCTCGACGACCTCCGACGCAACGATGTTGTTCAGGAGCCCGAGACTTGACCGGCCGGGCCCGGTCAAACACACTAGCCATCGAGCGCCGGTCGCGGCGTCGCGTGGGACAGGGGAAATCGATGCGCTTTGGAAGATGGCTGCCGGTCGCCGGCTTGCTTGGCTTGACCCTGGTTGGGCTGGGTTCGACGGCGCCCGGCGCCGACGCGCAGCAGAGTTTCAGCTTCAAATACACCGACTTCAACCCGCCCAATAATTTCATCACCAACGAGATCACCCGCTGGTCGGAAGAAATTCACGATAAATCCGGCGGCCGGGTGAACATCGACGTATTCCCATCGAGCCAGATGGGTCCGGTGCCGCGGCAATACGATCTGGTGCGCACGGGGGTCGCCGATTTCGGATTCATTCTTCTCGGCTCGACGCCCGGCCGCTTCCCGCTGACGGAGCTGTCGCAGCTTCCCGGCCTGTTCCCCAGCGCCTATTCGGCCTCGGTCTCGCTGCAGGAAAATTATCCCAAATATCTCGCCAAGGAATTCGCCGGCGTGAAGATACTCTACCTCTTCGCCGGCCCGTCCCTGCCCTTGCTGACGCGCAAGCCGGTCCACACGCTTGCCGACGCGAAGGGCTTGCGCATCCGTCAGCCCGATACCGTGCATGCCCGCCTGATCGAGGCGCTGGGCGCCGCACCCGTGGGCGTCGACCCGACCGAGGTCAGCGACGCGCTCAACAAGGGCACGATCGACGGCGTGATCATGGGCTATAGCGGCGTCACCGCCTTCCAGCTCGATCACGTCGCGAAATATTCGACCGAATGGAATACCGGCGTGGTCGCGTTCGCGATGGCGATGAACCAGGGCAGCTACGACAAGCTTCCCGGCGACATCAAGAAGGTCATCGACGACACAACCGGCATGACTGGCGCGATGCGCGGCGGCGGCGAGTTCGATCGTGACGACAAAACCTCGCGCGCGGTTAGCGGTCAGGCCGGCGTCCAATTCATCGAATCGACGCCCGCCGATACCAAGGCGCTTCAGGCGATCGCCGATAAGGTGACCGCCGACGCGGTGGCCGCCGTCGATGCGAAAGGCCTGCCCGGGCACGCGTTTCTCGCCGCGCTGAAGGCGGCGCGCGACGCGCATGCGCACGATCCTGCGCCGACTTTGCCCACCCTGCCCTGAATCGTGACGCTTTGGGTTGAGCGCCTGGTCGGCTGGCTGACGGCGCTGTCCTCGGTCGCGCTCGCCAGCATGGTGCTGCTGACGGTTGGCGACGTGTTGCGGTCGAATTTCCTGCATCGCCCCATCATCGGCACGTTCGACCTGGTCGAAGCGTTGCTCGTGGTGATCGTGTTCTTCGGCGTACCGCAGATTTTCTTCGTCGAAGGCAACATTACCGTCGACGTGATCGATCATCTGATCGGCAAGCGCGCCGTCGCCTTCCTGCACATGACCGGCGGCATCCTGTCCTTTGCCTATCTCGGCCTGTTGTGGAGCCACATGTTCGCGCCGGCGCTCGACGCGCTGAATTTCGGCGACGTCACCTCCGATCTCGGCATGCCGGTGTTCTGGATGTGGCTTCCGGTGCTGTTCGGTCTGCCGGTCGCCCTGCTCGCCATCTTGTTCGTCATCGGACGCCAGTTCGCGCAGTGGCGCGCCGCCGGAAAGCCGGAATGACCGTCCAGGCCATCGGTCTCCTCGGTATGGGATGCCTGGTATCGCTGATCTTCCTGCGCGTGCCGGTCGGCGTCGCGATGGGATTGGTCGGCCTCTGCGGCTACGCCGCGGTCGATGGCTGGGTCAAGGCGTTCCGGGTCTTCGGCGAAGTGCCGTTCGACGTCGCCTCCAACTACTCGCTTTCGGTCGTGCCGATGTTCGTGCTGATGGGCGAATTGGCGACCCAATCAGGCATGTCGTCGCAGCTTTACAAAGCGGCGAAAGCGCTGTTCGCCGGCGCCCGCGGCTCGCAAGTGCTCGCGACCATCGGCGCCTGCGCCGGCTTCGGCGCGGTGTGCGGCTCCTCGCTCGCGACCGCGGCGACGATGACGCGCATCGCCATCCCCGAGATGCGCCGCGCGGGCTATGACGACCGCATCTCGACCGGCTCGGTCGCCGCCGGCGGCTCGCTCGGCATCCTGTTGCCGCCCTCGATCGTGTTCGTCATCTATTCGCTGATCTCGCAGCAATCGGTGCAGAAGATGTTCGCGGCCGGGCTTATCCCTGGCATCATTCTCGCCGGCCTCTATATGCTGGCAGCGCTGGCGACACTGGCAATCAAGCCCGCCTGGGCGCCGCGCGAGCCGGCGGCGCCGCTAAAAGAGCGGGTGCGCGATCTGGTGCTCGGCTGGGAAGTCGCGCTGCTCTTCGGCGTCGCCATCGGCGGGCTCTATGCCGGCTGGTTCAGCCCCACCGAAGCCGCCGGCGTCGGCGCCTTCACCGCCTTCGTGCTCGGCACCTTGCGCCGCGGCCTGCCGCCCGCGGTGTTGTGGAATTGCTTTCGCGACACCATCCGGACGACCTGCCTCTTGTTCGTCATCGTGATGAGTGCATTCATCTTCTCGTATTTCGTCGTGCAGACGCAGCTTCCCGGCATGCTGGTGACCTGGGTCACGGCGTGGCATGTCGGGCCGATCGAACTGGTCGCGATCCTGATCGTCTTCTATGTCGTGATGGGCTGCTTTCTCGACGGCGGCGGCATGATCCTCATCACCGTTCCGATCTTCCTCCCGCTGGTGACGCAATACGGATTCGATCCGGTGTGGTTCGGAGTGATGCTGGTGGTGACGGTCGAGATGGGATTGATCCATCCGCCGGTCGGAATGAACATCTTCGTCATCCAGGCGCGCGCGCCCGATATCCCGATCCTGCGGATCTACCAGGGCATCATCCCGTTCCTGTTCGCGCCGCTGATGCTGCTCGTGCTGCTGATCGCGTTCCCGCAGATCGCGTTGTGGCTGCCAACCTGGCTCTATGGTTAGAGCATCGTCCGGCGAAGTGTGCAGCGGTTCGCCGCAGACAATGCGACAAAATCAAAAAATCTAGCGCCAGATCTGGCTTGCCGCGCTTACCAGATGCGCGAGCTTGCGCTCTTCGTCCGCGACAGTGAAGCGATCGACCTCGGCGGACGAGGCAAAGCCGCATTGCGGGCTTAGACAAAGCCGATCCATATCGACGTAACGCGACGCCTCGCCCACGCGGCGCTTCAATTCTTCGACCGGCTCCAGCGCCTTCTGCTTGGTGCTCATGAGGCCCAGCACGACGGTCTTGTTCTTCGGCACATGACGCAGCGGCTGAAAATCGCCGGCGCGCGACGTGTCGTATTCGAGGAAGAAACCGTCGACATCGAGCTTCTGGAAGAGGCGCTCGGCGACCGGATCGTAGCCTCCATCGGCCTGGCCGTGCCCCGAATTGCCGCGGCATAGATGGACGCAGAGCGTCATATCCGCCGGCCGCTCGCGAATCGCGGCGTTCATCAGGTCGATGTAATCGTCGATCAGTCGCTGCGGGTCCTCGCCGCGGGCGCGCACGACCTCTTGGTTCTTCGGATCGCACAGCACCGCCAGCGGCACCTCGTCGACCTGGAGATATTTGCAGCCGAGCCTTGCCAGCGCGGCGATCTCGCTGCGATAGATCGCGGCGATATCCGCCATATAGGCTGTGCGATCGCCGGCATAGGGCGATTTCGCCAAGCCGGCATCGCCGGTGAAGAAATGATTGACCGTCGGCGATGGGATGGTTGCCTTGGCCATGCGCCGCGTATTTTTCAAGACGAAGGCGAAATCGTCGGCGGTGATGCTTTCGCGCTGCTTCAGCTTGCCGACGGTATAGCGTACCGGCATGCCGCGCCGCGTTTCGCCGGAAAATTCGGTGAAGACGAATGAGCTCGCAATCCGGTCTTGGCTATAGCCCTCGACGCGCTCGAAGAAGCGATCGCGCCAATTGTTGCGCCGGAACTCGCCGTCGGTGATGGATTGCAGGCCGACGCGCTCTTGCAGCGCGATGGCTGCGAGGATTTCCTTGTCCTCGAGCGCGCGCAGCTCCTCAGCCGAGCCGTTGCCCGCGGCGAGCGCCTTGCGCGCGTCGAGCAGCGCTTGCGACCGCAACAAGCTGCCGACATGATCGGCGCGGAATGGCGGATTGGTCTTGGCGTTGCCCGATTCAGCCACGGCCCGCTCCCTTTCTCACGACGTTGATCATGCGGTCGGGATGACCGCCGAGATAATGCGTCAGGTTATCTCTCACGAACGACAGCACCTGCGTGACGTAATCGGCGTTGAACGCGCCGATATGCGGCGACAGAATCACATTGTCCATCCCCCAGAACGGGTGATCGGCGGGCAGCGGCTCCTTCACGAACACGTCGATCGCCGCGCCGCCAATCCGTCGCTTTTGCAGCGCCTCGATGAGCGCAGCCTCGTCGACGATGCCGCCACGCGCAAGGTTGACGAGAAACGCGCTTGGCTTCATCGCCGCCAATAGCTTGGCGCCGACGATGTTGCGGGTCGCGTCGGTGAGCGGCGTCAGGATCACGAAATGGTCGAGCGTGCCGATAATGCTCGCCATGTCGTCGCGATCGACCATGCGGTCGAAGCCCGGCAGCTCGCGCTGCACCGAGGTGATGCCGACGACGGTCATGCCGAAGCCCTTGCAGACCGGCCCCAACACTTCGGCGATCGCGCCAATGCCGAGGATGCCGACGGTCTTGCCATAGAGCAAACGCGCGCCATAGCGCTCCCAATGGCGCTGCTGCTGATTGTGCAACATGCGCGGCATCTCGCGGGCCAGCGCCAGCATCGACAGCAGCGCGGCCTCGGTCATCGGCACGCCATGCATGCCGTGCATGTTGGTGACGATCGCCTCCGGCG
>DATLUE010000015.1:0-3257 GCA_035533255.1 Allostellaceae bacterium
ACTGCCCTCACGGTCAGTATCGCACCTGCGCTTTTATGGATCGTGATCGGCATCGCCTTCTATCACGGTGCCAGACGAATCGTCGATCGTTCCCTGGCTGGTCAGCAGCAGGGCGCTGCACCGTTGCTCGATGCGCGCGCGATCGAAGAAGTCGCTGTTGCCGTTCTTGGACTTTATATCCTGGCCTCGGGTATCGCCGAAGGCGTTTTCTACTGGGCGAGGCTCGATCTGTTTTATCGCTATGCTGCCGGTATGCGGATCGTGACGCCGGCCGTTCCTCAAGCCGAGTTCGGCGGCATTGCTGCGGCGACGACACGCATCGTTCTCGGGCTTGCGTTATTCTTCCTAAGTCGCGGCCTGACGGCATTGCGCCGCCGCTTGCTCGATGCGCGGCCGATGGCTCGCATTCCCAGAGACGAAGCGTCCGACGCTGACTGACGGGGTCTCGGCATGGCACTCGGTCCGCGCCGCGCGGATCGGCCCCGGTCGCGCCAAGTCCTCTAATGCAGGCTGAGCGATACCTGCGCGTGACGCAGCTTTGCCGGCCCGATCAGCGTCGCATGCGCCACCTGCACCGAATGCAGCTTGCCCTCGATGTTGTGCTTCCAGAAATCGAGGAAGCGGTGGAGCTCGGGAAATTGCGGCGCGATGTCGAGCTGCTGCCAGACGAAGCTCTGAACCAGATGCGGATGGTCGGGCAGGTGGTAGAGGATTTCGGCGGTGGTCAACCGATAGCCCTCTAATTGCCGGCGTAACATTTGCTGGGACAACATGCGTGCGACCTCGCGGAAAGCGCTGCATGAATAACGAATGCCGCCGCCCAGGTTTCCCTATCGGTCGCAAAGTATCAAGAAAAAACCATATAAATCAGATAATTAGCAGCGTCCGCGCGAGAGTGCTGCCAACTTGCTCAGCGCGCGCAGACGCTGGAGAGGAATTTCTCGGCCTCGCTGCGCAGGGTCTCGGCCTGGTCGGCGAGCCCGGCCGCCGAGCTCAGCACCATATTGGCCGCTTGGCCGGTCTCGTCGGCGGCGCGGTTGAGACCCATGATATTGGCCGAGACGCCGCGCGTGCCCTTGGCCGCTTCGAGCACGTTTTTGGCGATGTCGTGCGCCGTCGCTTCTTGCTTTTCGATCGCGTCGGCGATGGCGGCCGAGATCGCGTTGCTTTTGGCGACGGTGTGGCTGATCTCCTCGATGGCGCCGACGGCTTGGCGGGTCGCGTCCTGAATGGCGCGCACTTGCGCGGCGATATCGTCGGTCGCCTTGGCGGTCTGGCTGGCGAGCGATTTGACCTCGGACGCGACCACCGCAAAGCCGCGGCCCGCCTCGCCGGCGCGCGCCGCCTCGATCGTCGCATTGAGCGCGAGGAGATTGGTCTGGCTGGCGATGTCGGAAATCAGCTTCACCACCTCGCCGATGCGATGCGCCGCTTCGGCGAGGCCGCGCACCGTGTCGTTGGTGCGCTGCGCCTCGGCGACCGCATCGTTGGCGACGCGCGCCGATTGCGCGACCTGGCGGCCGATCTCCGAGGTCGAGACCGACAATTCCTCAGCCGCGCCGGCGACGGTTTGGACGTTGATCGAGGCGCGCTCGGCGGCTTTCGCGACCGCATCCGACTGGCGCGAGGCCGAATCGGCGGTCGACACCATCGCCGCGGCGGTGGCTTGCATCGCGTCGGCGGCGCCGGAAACCGTGTCGACCACGCCTTTGACGCTGGCCTCGAAGCTCTGCGCGAGCGCGATCAGCTCGGCGCGGCGCTGCTCGGTCATGGTCTGGCGTTCTTGCGCGGCGTGGGTCTCGCGCTCGCGGCCGAGCCGCGCGCGGTCGCGGAACACGACCAGCGAGGTCGCGATCTCGCCGATCTCGTCGTTGCCAAAATCCGGAATCTCCGCGTCGAGCAGGCCGCGCGCGATATCGTCCATGCAGCGATTGAGCGCATCGAGGCGGCGCACGATGCGGCTGCCGACCAGGAGCGCGGGGATCGCGGCGATCAGGCTGATCGCGGCAATGCCGGCCAGCAGGATATCGCCGCGCATCACGCCGACCACGCAGGTGACGAGACCGAGCTGCGCCATCGCGCCGAACGCGACCAGGAGCTTGGTTCGGATGCCGATACCGGTGCGGGTCGAGCTCGCTTCGCCTTGGCTGATCGCCACCATGATCGTTCCTTTGAGGCGGCGTCTCCACGCGGCCGCGATTTGGCGCCGATTATCGGGGCGGGTCGGTTAGACAATCATTAACGATTGCGCGGCTCTCGGCTTTTGTTAGCTTCCTTGCGTGCTCGCCGCTCTGCGCAATCTCGTCATCAGCCGCCGCCTCGGCATCGCCGCGCCGTTCGGTCTTGCGGTCTATTTTCTGCTGCCGAACGGGGTCGGTGCCGCGACGCGCGGAGCGATCGCCTGGGATGCCGGCATCGTGCTGTTCTTCGTGCTGACGTTCCTGGTGGTCGGCGACGGCAGCGCGGACGGTTTGCGCCGCCGCGTCGGCCAAAGCGATACGCGGCTCTGGATCATCCTCGCGATCGTCGTGGTCGCGGCCGCGGCCAGCCTCGCCTCGCTCGCTTTCGTGCTGCAGAAGCCGACGGGCGCGGGCGCCGCCACCGGCTCGCTCGCCGCGCGCGTCGTGGTGGCGGGGATGACGCTGGTCCTGTCGTGGATTTTCGTCCACACCATGTTCGCGATCCGTTACGCGCATTATTTTTACGGCGATCCCGAAGCGAAGGGTCGGCATCGCGGCGGCCTGGCTTTTCCCGGCAGCGGCCATCCGGATTTCTGGGACTTTATGTATTACTCGTTCGTCGTCGGCATGACCTGCCAGGTCTCCGATGTGCAGGTGATCTCGCGCCCGATGCGCCGCCTGACCTTGGCGCACGGCATCCTGGCGTTCTTCTTCAACGCGGGCGTGCTGGCGCTCGCGGTGAATATCCTTGCGACCGCGCTGTGAGCTTGCGGCGCTGCTGTCCGTCGCGATCGAAATTTTCGGGATCGAGCCAGCGCCGATAGGCGGCACGCAGCCGCGGCCAGTCGCGGTCGATGATCGCGAACCAGACCGTGTCGCGACTCTCGCCCTTCACCACCATATGCTGGCGGAATACGCCCTCGCAGCGAAAGCCGAAGCGCAACGCCGCGCGCCGCGAGCGGTGATTGCGCGTATCGCATTTCCATTCGATGCGGCGATAGCCGAGCCGGTCGAAGGCCTGGCGTAGCATCAGAAAGATCGCCTCGGTGGCGGCGCGGGTTTGCTGCAGCGGCGCCG
>DATLUE010000016.1:0-4073 GCA_035533255.1 Allostellaceae bacterium
GTTTTATGGTGATAGCGCGCGCGGCGAACATTTATATGCGCGCCGCGCTTGCCCGCGACGGTTCTAAGGAACGCATCGAGATTTTTGGCCTCTATGTGATCGAATGTCGAAGGACGGGGTGCCTTGTTTGCGAGGTACTCAAGCGCCGCCTTCACCCGATCATAAAATTCTGCCCAGACGACAGCCCCGCCGATTGCGGCCTGCGCGGCAAGAAAGAAGCCGGATGGCGTTGCTAGTTCAAACTCAATGCTGCTGTATCGGGTATTAGTGACGTATAGTTTCGCTTGCGGCCCGGCGCGGTCCACGCCGGCCTCTGCGAGGTGCCGGTCAAATTCGCGCGCAAGGCCGACGAACCCGTCGCCCAATTTATCGAGTTCAACCGCATCTTCGGATGACAGCTTAAAGACGAGCCTATCATCGCTGTATTCCTGCGGCATAAGCCCTCCCAGCCATTGCCGTAAGCGCGACCAGCATTCATAGAGGGTGAAATTAGGTGTTACAACCGTTTGGAATGTCACTGATCTCCTGTTCCTGCGGTGGCTCAGGAGCAAACCGGGGTCCGGCTTTATCTGGCTAAATATTGCCAAATCCGGGTTAGGCCCGTCTGCTACCTAATACCGTGGTCCTCAAGAAAATAAAAATGCTTAACTTCCCGATATTTCAACAATTCTTCCATTTTCTTAATGAAAAATTAAGCGGTCTAAGGCTAAAGATATCTCTATGCGGGGATTTGCCTCAATTTGTGCGATTCTCCTGGCGCTTGTTGCGGCGAGCGCCGCGCGCGCGGCCGATTCGGCCCTCGGCACCGACGCCCCCTTTACGACCCAGTCGGATTCCCCCTCCTCGGGCGACGGCTTCCGCGCCGTCGTCACCGGCCTGCGCCAAAGCCTCGCCGACAATGGGCTGTCGCAGGCTCTGACCCGCGCCCGCGATTGGGTCAAGGAGCTCGAGTTGAGCTGGACCGCCCATCGCGACGAGCGCACCGCGCTCGGCATCGACACCGAGACCGACACCGACACGTCGAGCGCGACCGCGAATACCGCACCGACCGCCGCCGCTTTTGCCGCGCGTCCCTATCGCCTCAATCTCGGCCTCGTCAGTTTCGATGCCGGCGGCTCCGAGGATCAGGTTTGGGCGGTCGGCCATACCGCGCCGCTGGCCGCGGTCGCCACGGCCGGCACCGCCGCCGACCCTGATATCGACCGCCGCGGCAGCGCCGCCAGCGAGCGCTCGCTGGCGAGCCACGATGTCGAGCTGGGCCTGCGCCTGCCGATGATGCCCTGGAACGCCACCGTCGCAGCCGATCATTACTGGTGGGGCGTGCGCGGCTTCGGCCCGCAAGTGCAGGGCTCGCGCCTCGCGCTGAAGCTCAGCCCGGTGCGAAACGTCGAGATCGAAGGCGGCCGCGCCGAAGATACTCGCGGCACCGGCGGCTTCGTCGGCGTGCGCTATAGCGTTCCGCTCGATCAGTCGAAGTAAGCTTTCAGCTTTCTGCCTTTCAAAAATATCTTCTTGCTGATAGCTGACGGCTTACAGCTCGGAATAAATCACCTCGATCAGATAAAGGCCCTCGGGCGGCGCGGTCGGACCGCCGGCGCGGCGATCACAGGCGGCCAGCGCCTCGGCGATGCGCGGCACGCGCCATTTGCCCGCGCCCACCAGCTTCAGCGAGCCGACCATATTGCGCACCTGGCGATGGAGGAACGAGCGCGCCCGCGCCTCGACCACGATCTCCTCGCCGATCCGCGCAACCTCGAGCGCATCGAGCGTCTTGACCGGCGAGCGCGCCTGGCACATCGAATCGCGAAAGCTGGTGAAATCGTGCTTGCCCAGCAGCAGCGACGCGGCTTCCTGCATCGCCGCGACATCGAGCGCCGTGCCGACATGCCAGACGCGGCCGCGCTCCAGCGCCGCGGCGGCACGGCGGTTGAGGATGCGATAGCGATAGACCCGCCCGCGCGCCGAGCGCCGGGCATCGAAATGATCGCCAACGCGCGCGGCGGCGAGCACCGCGACCGCATGCGGCCGCACATGCTGGTTGAGCGCATTGCGGATCACGTCGGGCGGCATTTCCTTCGGCAGATCGAGATGCGCCGCCTGCGCCAGCGCGTGGACGCCCGCATCGGTGCGGCCGGCGCCATGCACCGTGACTTTGCGGCCGCATAACCGCTCCACCGCGGTCTCCAGAATCTCTTGCACCGAAAGACCGTTGCTCTGCCGCTGCCAGCCCACCAGGCCGGCGCCGTCATATTCGAGGATCAGCTTGTAGCGCGGCATCGCTTATGACGGGCTCGGCAAGACCGCGCCCGGCGGCAGCGCGAACCCGCGCAAGAAGGTCTCGCCGTCGAGCGCACCGCGGCCCGGCCGCTGCAGTCGCAAGAGCCGCAGCGCGCCGTCGCCGCAGGCAATCGTCGGCCCCAAATCGGAGCCACTATCGAGCACCGTGCCGGGAGCCGCGCTGCCGGCGATCGGCGCCGCCGCCAGCAGCTTCACGCGCTCGCCCCTCGCCTCGAACCAGGCAGCGAGCGCGCGCACCTGGCGATCGAGATCGACCGCCGGCCGGCGCCAATCGATCCGCTCCTCGTCGCGCGTCAGCTTCTTCGCATAGGTGACGCCCGCAGCCGGCTGCGGCGTCGCAACGCGTCGCTCGATGTCGTCGAGCGCCGCCAGAACGAGCCGCGCACCCAGCGCCGCGAGCGTCGCGCGCAACGCAGCGGCCGTGACCGCGGGACCGATCGGAATTTTCTCCGCCAGCAGCATCGGGCCGGTGTCGAGGCCCGCTTCCATGCGCATGACCGTCACGCCGGTCTCGGCATCGCCGGCAAGGAGCGCGCGCTCGATCGGCGCCGCGCCGCGCCAGCGCGGCAGCAGCGAGGCGTGGATGTTGATGCAGCCGAAACGCGGCGCCGCGAGCGCCGCCGGCGGCAAGATGAGACCGTAAGCCGCCACCACCGCGACATCGAGATCGAGCGCGGCGAGAGCGGCACATTCCGCCGGGCCGAGCCGCGCCGGGTGACGCACCGGCAGCCCGGCCGCTTCGGCGCGGCGCTGCACCGGCGCGGGCTGCAGCTTGTGGCCGCGCCCCGCCTGGCGCGGCGGCTGGCAATAGACCGCGGCAATATCGTGGCCGGCGGCGATCAGCGCATCGAGCGCCGCCACCGCAAAATCGGGCGTGCCCATGAAAGCCAGACGGCGGCGTATGGTCATGGCTTAACAATACCCTCTCCGCCCGCTTGCGGGGGGAGAGGGTGCGAGCGCCAGCGAGCGGGTGAGGTGGGTGCGGCTGACAGACACCTCACCCTCCCATTGCTGCGCAATGGGCCCCTCCCTCTCCCCGCTTCGCGCGGAGAGGGGCTTTTCATCACGCCGGCGCCGGCACGTTCTGCCGTTTCGCCTTCTGAAGCTTGCGGAGAATGATGTTGCGCTTTAGCGACGAGATGTGATCGACGAACAGCACCCCCTGAAGGTGGTCGATCTCGTGCTGGATGCAAGTCGCGAGCAGGCCCTTGGCGTGCAGCTCGCGAATCTCGTTCTGCTCGTCCAGATAGCGGAGCTTGACCTCCGCCGGGCGCGTCACGTCGGCGTAATGCTCGGGCAGCGACAGGCAGCCCTCGCTGTTGGTCAGCAGCTCTTCGGACTGCCACAGGATTTCGGGATTGGCCATCTTATAGGGCTGCGGCTTCTCGCCGGATTTGGCGCAATCGACCACGATCACCCGCTTCAGCACGCCGACCTGCGGCGCCGCGAGGCCGATGCCCGGCGCCTGGTACATGGTCTCGAGCATCTCGGCCATGAGCCGGCGCAGCGACTCGTCGACTTTGGCGACCGGCTTTGCGTCGCGGGCAAGGCGCGGATCGGGCGCAACGATGATGGGCAGGATCGCCATAACGGCTCTTTAGGTAAGGCCGACACCGCGACTCGTCAACTTGTTAGCGGCCCGGCATGGCTTCGGGTAGAATCGGTGCTCCACCGTTTTTACCACCCCAGCTACTGGCAAGGTCCATATGACTACGAATTACTCGACTGAAAAGTTGGATCAATTCTTCACAGAAGTAAAAACTTTCACTCTTTGG
>DATLUE010000017.1:0-3162 GCA_035533255.1 Allostellaceae bacterium
AAGAACGGCGCGCGCAGATTGACCGCCACCAGTCGGTCGAATTCGGCCTCGTCGGCGGTAGCGATCGGGCTGTGGCTGCCGATCCCGGCATTGTTGACGAGGATGTGGAGTCGGCTCTCGCTGCCGCGCCGGTACAGCGCGACGTCGCAGGCGGCGAGCAGCCGCTCGGGACCCTCGCGCTCGGCCAGATCGGCGGCGATCGCGAAAGCCGCGCCGCCGGCGGCAAGGATCGCTGCGACCGTCGCCTCGGCGGCGGCTTTATTGGTGGCGTAATGCACCGCGACCAGCGCGCCGTCGGCGGCGAGGCGCGTGGCAATGGCGCGGCCGATGCCGCGGCTGGCGCCGGTGACGAGGGCGATCTTGCCGGCGAGCCCGCTCATCGCGCGATCGTCAGGGCGACACGCCTACTTCGCCGCCGCCATGCCCTTGAACAGCGTCACGCCGCGCAAAAGATCGAGCGCGCGCACGAGCTGATAATCCGAATCCGTGCCGAAGCTATTGGCGTCGAGCGCGGCGTCGGGTTTCGGCAGGGGCGTCGCGCCCGGCGGCAGATCGACCTTGGCCTTGTTCGCCGACGCGGCTGCCGGAGTCGTCGGTGCCGCCGTGCTGCTGGTGGTCGCCGGCTTGGCGGCCGGGGTCGATGCCGGCGTTGTGCCGACGCCGCCGGTGTTCTTCAGTGCGCCGGGCAGATCGGATTCGTGCTGGATGCCGACTTCCCCGATCTGCTCGATACGGGCCGGCTCGACCTTGACGTCGGGCGTGATGCCGGTCTCCTGGATCGAGCGGCCGGATGGCGTGTAATAAAGCGCGGTCGTGAGGCGGATGCCGCCGCCGCTTTCCTTCACCGGCAGCACGGTTTGCACCGAGCCCTTGCCGAAGGATTGCGTGCCCAGCAGCACCGCGCGATGATTGTCCTGCATTGCGCCGGCGACGATCTCGGAGGCGGAGGCCGAGCCGCCGTTGATCAGCACCACCATCGGCAAGCCGTGGGTGATGTCGCGGTTGGGCTCCGCCTCGAAGTGCCGGTTGTCGCGCGGCTGGCGGCCCTTGATCGAGACGATCTCGCCCTTGTCGAGGAAGTCGTTGGAGACCGCAATCGCTTGATCGAGCAGCCCGCCCGGGTTGTTGCGCAGATCGAGCACCACGCCGATCAGCTTGTTGTTGGCTTTCTGCTGCAGCGCCTTGTAGGCGACCTCGAGCGCGGTGTCGGTGCGCTCGCTGAAATTGGTGATGCGGATATAGGCGATGTCGTTGCCCTCGAGCTGCGATTTCACCGGGTCGACCTTGATGTCGGCGCGGGTGAGGGTGAGCTGGAACGGATCGGCTTGCGCGCGGCGCACCGTGAGCTTCACCGGCGTACCGATCGGCCCGCGCAGCTTCTCGACCGCCTGCTCCAAGGTCATGTCGGTGACCGGCGCGCCGTCGATCGCGAGGATCAGGTCGTTGGGCTTCATTCCGGCCTTGGCCGCCGGCGTATCGTCGATCGGCGAGACCACTTTGACGAGGCCATTCTCCATCGTCACCTGCATGCCGAGCCCGCCGAACTCGCCGCGGGTCTGCACCATCATCTCTTTGTATTCTTTCGCATCCATATAGCCTGAATGCGGATCGAGCGCGGCGAGCATGCCCTTGACCGCGCCCTCGGCAAGCGTCTTGTCGGTGACCGGATGGACATAGTTCGCTTTCACCTGGTCGTAGATTTCCTTGACCAGGCTGAACGAGACCGGGCTGGCGTCGTCGCCGGGCGCGGCGCCCGAACTCGCGAGCGGAACCAGGGCGATGAGCGCAGCGGAGGCGACGAGATTGAGCAGGCGCATGGAGCTATTCCACCTTCGGGAAAACCAAAGACCGAGCGCGATTATAAGCGAAGCCGCGGTTTTAGTCGAAACGATGGGACGGCCGTAAAACCCGCGATTTCTAACGCCGCGGTTAACCTTGTCGCGGCCGGTCGCGGCTTCCCCTATTCTGGTGCGCGCGGAAACGAGCAAGGAGGGGATGCGCGATGGCGATTCACGCGATGACCGGATCGGGGGGCGCGGGCGGCATCGATTTCGCCGATATGCGCCGGCGCCTGAAGGCGATTTTCATCGGCTCGGTCGGCAATCTGATCGAATGGTACGATTTCTTCGCCTATGCCGCTTTCGCGCTCTATTTCGCTCAGGCGTTCTTTCCCAACAGCGATCGGGTGGTGCAGCAGCTCAACGCCGCGCTGCTGTTCGCCGCGGGGTTTCTGGTCCGGCCGCTGGGCGGCTGGATCTTCGGTCATGTCGCGGATCGCTACGGGCGCCGCAATTCGCTGATGTATTCCGTGCTCTTCATGTGCTTGGGCTCGCTGATGGTCGCGGCGACGCCGACCTATGCCGCGATCGGCTTTGCGGCGCCGGTGCTGCTCGGCCTGGCGCGCATCATCCAGGGCGTCAGCCTCGGCGGCGAATACGGCATCAGCGCGACCTACCTGACCGAGGTCGCCGACGAGAAGCATCGCGGCTTCTATTCGAGCTTCCAATACGTGACCTTGATCGGCGGGCAGTTCCTCGCGCTGATCGTGCTGCTATTGTTGCAGCAGGTGTTCCTGACCGGCGGCGAGCTCAAAGAATGGGGCTGGCGCATCCCCTTTGCGATCGGCGCCTTGCTGTCGGTCATCGCCTTCTGGATGCGACGCGGCATGTTCGAGACCGAGAGCTTCGTTGCCGCCGAGCAGACAGCCGCCCGGCACGAGAGTCCGCTGGCGGCGCTGCGCAAATATCCGCGCGAGGTGATGCTGGTGGTCGGGCTGACGCTCGGCGGCACGACCGCGTTTTACACCTACACCACCTACATGCAGAAATTTTTGAAGCTGACCGTGCATTTGAGCGACGCCCAGACCACCTGGGTCACCGCCGGATCGCTGATCTTCGCGATGTGCCTGCAGCCGATCTACGGCGCGATCTCGGACAAGATCGGCCGCAAATGGCTGCTGATCGGCTTCGGCGTCTGCGGCACGATCTTCACCATTCCGCTGCTGACGGCGCTGATGAACGCAACCAGCGCGATGATGTGCTTCATCCTGATCGCGGCGGCGTGGCTGATCGTCTCGGGCTATACCTCGATCAATTCGGTGGTGAAGGCCGAGCTGTTCCCGACCGTCGTGCGCGCGACCGGCGTCGGGCTGCCTTATGCGAT
>DATLUE010000018.1:0-3414 GCA_035533255.1 Allostellaceae bacterium
CATCGAGCATCCCGAACTGATCGCCCAGCGCATCGGCCGCTACGCCCGGCTGGTCGGGCGCGAAAACGTCATCGCCGGCAGCGATTGCGGCTACGGCACCTGGGTCGGCCAGGCCGCGGTCGACCCGCAGGTGGTATGGGCAAAATTCGCCGCGATGGCCGAAGGCTGCCGGCTGGCGACAAAGGAATTCTGGAAATAGCTTCGCGAAATACGCGAATATCCTACCTACCATGTCCGAACTATCCGCAACGCTTGACCTGCTCCGCCACTTGGCGTCGCGTCCCGGACACGACGAAGTCAAGGCAGATTTCCGCCAACTGCTGATCGAAGAATTCGGCGTTGAACTCGGGGCGCTCGACTTCGAACGCCGCGTGCCCGAGGTGCGTGGGCGGCTCGATGCCCTGATCGGACGCACGGTCTTCGAGGCGAAAAGCAACCTCGACCGCGAATGGTCCGACATCGAACGTCGAATGCCGGATTACCTCGCTGACCGCGAGCGGGAGGAACAGGAGCATTTCGTCGGTATCGCCTCCGACGGCCCGAATTGGGCCGTGTTTGAGCTGGATGCCGGTGCCCTCGCCGTCGTCAAGCGCACCGTGCTCGACCCCGAACAGCCGGAGGCGTTTCTCGCTTGGCTCGATGGCGCGCTGGCGCTCAAATCGTCGCTTCCGCCGGACCCGCTGACCATCCGCGCCGAACTCGGGCACGATTCGGTCGCCTTCCACCTGGTCGACACGCGGCTGCGGGCACTGTGGGAAAAGCTGAGCGGCGATCCCGCGGTTGCGTTGAAGCGGCAGCTATGGGCCGATCTGCTCAAGCTTGTCTATGGACGCGAGGTCGAAAGCGACCGGCTCTGGTTCCAGCATACGTTTCTCGTGATTGTCGCGAAATGCATCGCCCTCGCCGTCATGCGCATGCACGAAGACGACCCCAAAAGACTGCTTTCGGGCGAGGCGTTCACCTCGGCGGGCATCAACGGCGCGGTCGAAAGCGATTTCTTCGATTGGGTGACGAGCGACGCCGAAGGCGAGGCGCTGATGCGCCGGGTGATGAACCATGTCCGCCGCTTCCGCCTCGCCGAGGTCGAAAGCGATGTTCTAAAGATTCTGTACGAATCGCTGATCGACCGCGCCGAGCGTCACGGCCTCGGCGAGTACTACACACCTGATTGGCTGGCTGCCAAGATGGTCCGCCATGCGGTCGATCGGCCTCTCGAACAGCGAGTGCTCGACCCCGCTTGCGGTTCCGGCACTTTTCTGTTTCACGCGATCCGCAATTTTCTGAGCGAAGCGGAAGACGCCGGCATGGCGCCGGAAATGCGCGCGGCCGAAGCTTGCGCCCATATCGCCGGAACCGACATCCACCCGGTTGCGGTTATCATCGCGCGCGTGACTTATCTTTTGGCGCTGGCGCCGGCGCTGGCAAACCGCCGCGGCACGCTGTCGATTCCGGTCTATCTCGGCGACGCGATGCAGTTGTCGATCTCGGAATTCATGGCCGGCAAGGAATTGACGATCCGCGTTCCGCCCCCTCCGGCCGGCACCGGCAAGAGCGGCGAAAAGGACGACAACGGCCGCGAGCAACTGGATTTCCCGGAAACCTTCTGTCGCGACCCGGCGCTGTTCGACAAGGCGATCGAGCGCATGCGCAGCGGCTCGCTCGAAGGGCTGACACGCGCCCAGATCGAGGCGGCGCTTTTTCGCATCACCGAGCAGCATTATCGCGCCGACGTGACCGACGAACAGAAGCTGGCGATCCAGGACCTCGGCAAGACCTATCTGACGCTCGACCGGCTGCGCCGCGACCGCCGCGACACGATCTGGGCCTATGTCGCGCGCAACTTGTCGCGCCCGCTCGCCTATTCGGCCGGCGGCGGGTGGGCCAATGTCGTCGTCGGCAACCCGCCGTGGGTCGCGTTTCGCCTCTGCAAAAGCGCTTCCGGGAACTGGCCCGCGGCGAGCGGGTGTATGTCGGCGGCAAATTCGCCACCCAGAACGATCTGTCCGCGCTGTTCGCCGTGCGCGCGGTGCACCTCTATCTCCGTTCCGGCGGCCGGCTCGCCTTTGTGCTGCCGATGGCGGCGCTGACCCGCGGCCAGTTCGAGCGCCTGCGCACCGGCTCGTTCGATTCCGCTCGCATCGCCTGGGACGAGGCCTGGACGATGGACGATTCGGTGCAGCCGCTGTTTCCGGTGCCGTCATGCGCCGTATTCGGAAGGCGGCGCGCGATCTCGCAGCGGCTGCCGGAGACGGTGCGCGCCTACTCCGGCACTCTGCCGCTGCGCGACGCGCCGGAAGCGATGGCGGACGCGCGGCTGCGTGTCACCGAGAACGCGCCGGCGCTGGCGGTCGGAACCTACGAAGGCGGCTCGGCCTACCGCGCGTCCTTTCGTCAAGGCGCGACATTGGTGCCGCGTATGCTCTGTCTGGTGGAGCGCCGGTCGGTGGGACGGCTCGGCGCCAATCCGAGCGCGCCCCTGGTCGCGAGCCGGCGCAGTACTCAGGAAAAGAAGCCATGGAAAGACCTGTCTGAGATAGAAAACCCGGTCGAGGCTGAGTTTTTACGTCCTGTGCTGCTTGGCGAAAGCATCCTTCCCTTTCGTGTGTTCCGGGTATTCGAAGGCGTCATCCCGGTCAACGGCAAGGGCGACGTGCTCGATGCCGAGGCGGCAGCCAATCGCGGCATCGATGGGTTGCACGGCTGGATGCGCAAAGCCGAAGCGGTGTGGAAATCCAATGCCGGCAGCGGCGCGATGACCCTCGTTGGCCGATGGAATTACCATAACGAGTTGGGAGCGCAATTTCCGGCAAGAATCATCCGCGTCGTCTATCCGAAATCCGGCTCTCAACCAGCAGCGACGTTGCTCCAAGAAAGCTCCGCGGTGGTTGACGAGACGCTTTATTGGGCAGCCGCAGCAGGTAAGGACGAGGCACGATATCTGGTTGCGATCCTCAACTCCGAAGCCGGAAGGGCACGAGCAGAGCAATATCAATCGCGCGGCCAGTGGGGTGCCCGAGATTTCGCCAAGGTGATGTTCAACCTGCCGATCCCGCGCTTCGATCAGGCCAACGGGCTGCATCGCGATCTTGCAGAGGCCGCCGCCGACGCCGAGCGGGTCGCGGCGCTCGTAGAACTGCCCGACAACGTGAAATTTCAGCGCGCCCGCGGCCTCGTCCGCATCGCGCTCGCCGCGGCCGGGGTTGCGCAACGGATCGACACGCTCGTCGCCAGATTATTGGATGGCTAGAGGAGAAACCGCACATGGCCCCCCAGCAAAACCAGCTCGAAGCCGATTTCGTCGTTGTCGGGGCCGGATCGGCCGGGTGCGCGATCGCCGCGCGGCTTTCGGAAGACCCGGCGACCCGGGTCATCCTGATCGAGGCCGGCGGCGCCGACACCAACCGCTGGATCCAC
>DATLUE010000019.1:0-23672 GCA_035533255.1 Allostellaceae bacterium
GGTCAGCACCTGGTCATGGACATAGCCGATCAGCGTGTCGTAATTACGCTGGTTGAGATCGCTCATGCCGTATTGCCACGGATCGGCGCCGAGCATCGCGCGCTCGTCTTCCCAATAGCTGCGCCAGAAGGCGAGCGGCACGTTGCGCGGATTGGCGAGGCGCTGAAACGCGAGCTGCTTGGCTTCCTCGAAAGCGACAGTCAGGCTCTCGACCACCCAGGGATATTTCGCGACGATCTCCGTTGGTACTGTCGTCACATGCATGATCGGGAAGAAGCCGGTGCGGCGGTAATAGTCGAGTTCGACCTCCTTATAGTTCGGCCACAACCGCGCGATCCGCTTATCGCCCTTGGCATGAGCCTCGCTGACATTCGGCATGATGATGGCGTCGACCTCGCCGGTGAGGATCAAGTCTTCGACCTTCTTGCCCTTCGGCAAAATTTCGAGCTTCAGCTCTTTGGGGGCCTGCTCCGAGGCCTCGTCGAGGGTCTCGATCACCCAGGTGATCGAGCGGTGCGGCGCGCCGTGCTCTTCGAGATGCGCGCGCATCCAATAGGCCGCGGCGGCGCCGATCGTGCGGCACGCGACCCGCTTGCCGGCGAGATCGGCGGCGCTGGCGATGCCCTTGCCGGTGTTGACGTAGATGAAGCCGTGGCGGAAGCGGCGATGCAGGAACACCGGGATCGCGGTGATGTCGTCGCGGCCATGCGCCTTCTGCACGACATAATGGCCGCCATTGTATTCGTTGATGTCGCAGGCTTGGCCATGCGCGACTTTGTCGTGAATGCCGCGCGAGCCGGGATAGCCGCCGATCACCAACTCGATGCCCTTCGGCTGCACGGTCCCGTCCTGCAGCGCGCGCACGATCTCATAGCCGCCGGTCATCATGGTCAGCCGCAGCTTGCCCGGCGCGCGCTTCGCCTTCGGTGCCGCGGCTTTCTTGCTTTTGCGCGCAGGCGCGCCGCGACCTGCGGCGGCTTTCGGCACGGCCCCACGCGGCGCCGTCTTCCTCGCTATTTTCTTCTTCGCCGCCTTCTTCGCCGTTTTCTTCGCTGCCATGATTTATCCCGAAATTGGTTGATACCGAATCAGTGCCGGGTCTCGTCGCGCAGGAAATCGAGCCGCCGGAACAGCTCGCGGTCGGTGATCTGGAAGAGCCGTGCCTGGTCGCTCGACGCGCGGTGGCTGATCCATTGGCCGTGGGGCAGGGTGAAGATGTCCTTGGGCTTCCAGTTGATCGTGTCGTCGCCGATGCGCGATTGGCCCTCGCCTTCGACCACGACACAGGCAGCGTTGCTGTTGGTGCGATAGGCGGTGGTCTCGGCGCCCTTGGCGAGCCCGAGCACATAGCAGTCGATGGTCGAGAGCACTGCGCCGCCATTGGTCGGGTTGGTGTAGCGCAGGCGGCGCGAGCCGTCGCTCTCGGGCGCGATCGCGTCGAGTGCCTTGGCGGTCGCGTCCCAGGGATAGCGGAACATCGGCGACCAGCCCAAGGGGCTTGCTGGCTTGGCGGGCGAGAGGCCGGCGGCATAGACGGCGTCGGCGGGCGGCGTCGCCATGCCGCGCGGCGGGCCGGGCTCGAAGACGCGGTTCTCGAGATAGCCATGCACCGGCACGTCGAGCGCATCGACCCAGACCGAGCGCTCATTGCCGTCGTTGACATGCTCATGCCAGGTCATGCCGGGCGTTAGGATCAGATCGCCCGGCATCATCGGGCAGGGCTTGCCTTCGACGATCGTGGTGGCACTCCGTCCTTCGAGCACAAAGCGCAGAGCATGCATGGTGTGGCGATGTGGCCGCGCCTTCTCGCCGGGCATCAGCACTTGCAGATTGACCGACAGATTGGGCGCGGCACCCGAGCGGTTGGTGCCGGCGAAGGCCGGATTGCTGAGGATCAGGACGCGGCGCTCGGCGTCTTCCATGTTCACGGCATTCGCAGCCTCGCCGATCAGCGGGTTCATCTCGTGCCAGCGCCAGATATGCGCCGACACGACCGGCAGATTCGGCCGCAGCTCTTGATCCCACATCGCAATGACGTTCGATGCCGCGAATTTATCGCGCAGCTCGGTCATGGCCCACCTCCCGCTTTCGCGCTCCGTCCCTTGGGTGCGATTGTCCCGGCTTCGCGCCGCGAAAGCAATGCTTGGCGCGATCCGGCGCGATGATTGGCCGATGCCGACCGTTGACCGCCGGGGATGCCGACTTTACGGTCGCAGCTATGAGCGCCGAGATGGTTCCCGTATTGATTGCCGGCGGCGGGCCGGTCGGGCTGGCGCTCGCGATCGAGCTCGGCATGGCCGGCATCGCCTGCACGCTGGTCGAGCGCCGCGATGGCAGCATTTCGATCCCCAAGATGAGCGGCCTCTCGATCCGCAGCATGGAATTCAACCGGCGCTGGGGCATCGCCGAGACCGTCCAGAATGCCGGCTGGCCCAAGACCCATCCGCAGGGCCTGATCTATTGCACCAGCATGGTCGGCTACGAGCTGGCGCGGCATCATGTGCCGGCCTATGTCGACCAGAAGCTGCCCTATACGCCCGAGCCGCGCGTCGCTTGCGCCCAGATTTTCTACGATCCGATCCTGCTAGCGAAAGCACGCTCGCTATCGTCGGTGACGATCCGCCTCCTGACCGGCCTGGATAGCTTCACCCAGGACGCCGATGGCGTCAGCGCCACCATCACCGACCGCCAGACCGGGCATAGCGAGACGATGCGCGCGCGCTATCTCGTCGGCTGCGACGGTGCCGACGGGACGGTCGTGACCGCGCTCGGCTTCGGCTATGAGGGGCTTGGCCTCGTCGCCAACAGCGTCAACGTGTTCTTCCGCTCGCCCGCGATGATGAAGATCCACGACAAGGGCTGGTCGCGCTTCTTCCGTTTTACCGATGCCGGCGGCACCTGGGGCGAGATCATCGGCATCGATGGCAAGGAGCTGTGGCGGCTGTCGGTGCTGAAGGCCGATCCCGCCTTCGACGGCGACGCCTATCTGCGGCGGCTGATGGGCGCCGAGGTGCCGTATGAAATCCTCTCGGTGATGGCGTGGGAGCGGCGCGAGCGTGTCGCCGAGCATTATCGCGACGGCCGCGTGTTCATCTGCGGCGATGCCGCGCATCAGAACTCGCCGACCGGCGGGCTTGGGCTTCATACCGGCCTCGCCGATGCGGTCGATCTCGGCTGGAAGCTGATCGCGAGTTTGCAAGGCTGGGGCGGGCCGGCGCTGCTCGATGCTTACGAGGCCGAGCGCAAGCCGATCGCGCTTCTCAACGTCCATGCCTCGACCGACGAGTTCGTGCTACTGGCCGATCTGCCGGGCGGGCCCGAGATCGCCGAGCCGACGCCGGCGGGTGCGGCGTTGCGCCAGCGTTGGGCGGAGGCCTATCGCGCCGCGAATGGTGCCCGCGGTCCGACCTTCACCGAGAATCTGCGGCTCGGTTATTGCTATGAGAGCTCGCCGCTGTGTGTCGATGACGGCTCGCCGGCGATCCCGCTCGAGACCGAGGCTTTCGTGCCGAGTGCGCGCCCCGGCACGCGCGCGCCGCATGCGTGGATCCAAGAAGGGGGGCTCGGCAACAAGCGCTCGACACTCGATCTGTTCGGCAAAGGCTTTGTGTTGCTGCGCCTCGGTGCCGAGCCGCCGGAAACCGGCCGGCTGACCGATGCCGCGGCGACGCGCGGCGTGCCGTTCGCGGTTGTCGACCTGCCGGATCGCAAGCTCGCCGAGCTCTATCAGCGCCGGCTGGTGTTGGTGCGCCCCGACGGTCATGTTGCTTGGCGCAGCGATGCTGCTCCGGAAGACGCGCTCGGCCTGATCGACCGCGTTCGGGGCGCCGTTTAAATCTCCGCCAATTCCTTCGGCCGGTCGACCAGCAAGTGCAGCTTTCCGCGCGGGCGGCGCCAGGCTTTGATCGGCTTGCCCTCGGCAAGCTTCTTCAATTCGCGCTCCCAGAGCTGGCGCAACAGGATGATGCCCTTGTCCGATTGGCCGAGCCGGTCGCGGCTGCGATCGACGATCCGCCCCTGTCCGGCGAGGGCGACGTTATCTTGAACCACGAACAGCCCGGGGTAGGCCGGATCGATGTCCTGGATGCGCAGCTTACCGGCGAGGATGTCGGCAGTGAGTTGCAGCGGATCGGGCTCCAGCTTCTTGCGCGGGCCTGAATTGCCGCCGGCGGGGCGCACCGCGACGCTCAAGGTCAACATGTTCTCGTCGTCGACCGGCACGCGAAAGGCGAGATAGACCGTCCAGTGCGGATGATCGGGCGAGGGCGGCAGGTCGAGGAAATGGACGTTGGGCATCATCCAATGCGCGGTGCGCGTGGCATTGGCGCCGCCACCGCTGCGCGCGCCGATGCGCAGGATGCCGTAATCGGTCTCCGTCACGTCGATCTCGGGCAGCTCGCTGAGGCCATAGGAATCGGTCGAGACGCGATGCACGAAATGCACATGGGTCTCGTCGAGATCGTTCTCGATGCGCTGGAAATAATTGCACGGCACCGGATGGCGGCTGGCGACCAGCACGCCCTCGGCCTCTTCCATCTCGGGAAAGCGCGGCAGCGCCGGCGCCTCGCCCTCGCCGAAATAGGCAAAGATCAGGCCGAGATATTCGCGCGTCGGATAGGCGCGCGCCTGAACCTTGGCCGCGAAGCCGGCTTTCTCGGCCGGCTGCTCTTGGCACGCGCCGGCGCCGTCGAACTTCCAGCCGTGATAGAAGCAGCGGATGCAATCGCCCTCGACCGAGCCGAGCGCGAGCGAGGTCTGGCGATGGGGACAGCGATCCTCGAGCACGAAGGGCGCGCCGCTGTCGCCGCGATAGAGCGTGAAATACTCGCCGAGCAATTGGACGCGGACCGGCCGGCCGGGCGCCAGCTCGCTGCCGATATAGATCGGCTGCCAGAAATGGCGCAGGAAGCGGCCCGCCAGCGTGCCCGGACCGATATGCGCGAAATCGCTGTATTTGCTTGGTTTCATTGGTTTCCCGTCGGCGCTTCAGGGCCGGCCCCAGAGGATTTTGGTGGCGCGGCGCGCGCCTTCGGCCATCGCTTCGAATTTCGCCCAGCAAATCGAGGGATGACCGACGCGCGAGCCGATCCCGCAATCGGTGCCGGCGAGCACGTTCTCGCGCCCGACCAGCTTGGCATAGCGCACCAGGCGCTGGGCGATCAAATCCGGATGCTCGATGAAGTCGGAGTAGTGGCCGATGACGCCGGGCACGAGCGTCGCACCCTGCGGCAGCTTTACTTCCTCGAACACGGCCCATTCGTGATCGTGGCATGGATTAGACGCCTCGATCGAATAACTGCCAGCATTGACCCGGAAGATGATGTCCGCGATGTCCTTCAGCGGGATGTCGTCGTGATGGGGCCCGTGGAAGCTGCCCCAACACACATGCAGCCGGACTTTCTCTTTCGGAATGCCGCGCAGCGCCTGGTTGAGCGCCTCGACGCGCAGCATCGCATATTTGCGATACTCGGCGACCGACATCTGCGGCAGGCAGTTCCAACCGTCGGGCAGGTCGGGATCATCGATCTGAAGCTGGAATCCGGCATCGACGATCGCCTGGTATTCCTCATGCATCATGTCGGCGATGGCGAACACGAATTCTTCTTCGTTCTTATAGTATTCATTCGCCATCCAATGCTCGATTGTGCCCGGCGTGTTGGCCGGCAGATAGGTCTCGGCGACTTTCACCCTGCCGATCGCGGCTTTGAAATTATCGAGGTCGCGCTTCAAATCGGCCTGGCCGACATAGCGCAGCTTGTCGATGCAGACCGGGCGCGTCGGCGTGCCTTGCTGCAGCCGCGCGCGCGGATTGGCGGTCGATTCGAAATAGTCCGGGAATTTGGTGCGGTCGCGCGCCGTGATCTCGAGCCGGCGATAATCCGTGGTCGGGCGCGCTTCGTAGCCGGCGATCCGCAGGCGTACATAATCGGTAAAGTTCGATTTCGACAGCTCGCCGTCATTGATGCTGTCGAGCCCGCTCTTGACCTGTTGCTGCACGATCTCGGCGACCGCCGATTTAAGGCGGGCGTCGAGCGCCGCCTGGTCGACCGCCTCGCCGCGCGATTGGGCGAGGACCATCGCGCGCAGGTCGGGCGGCCGCGGCAGCGCGCCGGCATGGGTCGTCAGGATTCGATCGGTGCTGTAGATCATGGCCTGTCAATTCCTCCCTCGGCGATGTCGAAGTGTCGCTCGCGGGCGTGGACGACGGCAAGCGCAATCGAGGCTACGATCCCTGCCGCCGGACGCAATCTTGCCCACCGTGCCGTGGGGGGCTGGGCCGTGCTTGGGGAAGCGAAGGAGCATCGCATGAAGACGAAAGCCGCTGTCGCCTACGAGGCCGGAAAGCCGTTGGTGATCGAAACCGTCGATCTCGCCGGCCCGCGCGCGGGCGAGGTGCTGATCGAAGTGAAGGCCACCGGCATCTGCCACACCGACGAATTCACGCGCTCGGGCGCCGATCCCGAGGGCCTGTTCCCCGCGATCCTCGGCCATGAAGGTGCGGGCATCGTGGTCGATGTCGGGCCGGGCGTGACGACGCTGAAGAAGGGCGACCACGTCATCCCGCTCTACATGCCCGAATGTCGGCAGTGCAAATCCTGTCTCTCGCACAAGACCAATCTCTGCACCGCGATCCGCGCGACCCAAGGCAAAGGGCTGATGCCCGACGGCACCAGCCGCTTCTCGCTCGCCGGCAAGCCGATCCATCACTATATGGGCTGCTCGACCTTCGCCAATTTTACCGTGCTGCCCGAGATCGCGGTGGCGAAAATCCGGCCGGACGCGCCGTTCGACAAGGTCTGCTACATCGGCTGCGGCGTCACCACCGGCATCGGCGCGGTCATCAACACGGCGAAGGTCGAGCCGGGCGCCAATGTCGTGGTGTTCGGGCTTGGCGGCATCGGCCTCAACGTCGTCCAAGGCGCGCGCATGGCCGGCGCCGACAAGATCATCGGCGTCGATACCAATCCCAAGCGCAAGGCGCTGGCCGAGCAATTCGGCATGACCGACTTTGTGAACCCGACTGAAATCGGGGCCGATCTCGTCGCCCACCTCGTCGCGCTGACCGATGGCGGCGCCGATTACAGCTTCGAATGCATCGGCAATGTCGAGGTGATGCGCCAGGCGCTCGAATGCTGCCATCGTGGCTGGGGCGTTTCGGTGATCATCGGCGTCGCCGGCGCCGGCCAGGAAATCAAGACGCGGCCGTTCCAGCTCGTGACTGGGCGGGTGTGGAAGGGCACGGCCTTCGGCGGCGCGCGCGGCCGCAGCGACGTGCCGAAGATCGTCGACTGGTATATGGACGGCAAGATCAATATCGACGATCTCATCACCCACACGCTGCCCTTGTCCGACATCAACCGGGGTTTCGACCTCATGCATGCGGGCGAATCGATCCGCAGCGTTGTGGTCTATTGACGAAATGATTTAGACTTTGTCGATGCGGCGCCAAGCCGCCGCCAAGGGAGGATTGAAATGAAGGTCGTCGTTTATGGTCAGGACAAACGCGTCGGCGTATTGCGCGACAATTCGGTGATCGATCTATCCGCGGCCTGCGCCAAATATCTCCATGAGGCCAAAGGCGAGGCGCATGCGACCGAGCTTGCCGCCGCGTTGGTGCCGCCCGATCTCGCGCGCTTGATCGAGGGCGGCCGGCGCGCGCTCGACGATGCTGGAAAGGCGCTCGATCATCTCGCCAATGCCAAAGACCGGAACGATCCGCGCGGCGTGAAAATCGTCTTCCCGGCGAGCGGGGTCAAACTCCATGCGCCGCGTCCCGCCGGAACGCGCATCGCCTGCGCCGGCTCCAACTTCACCACCCATCGCGAGCGCATGACCAGGCGCTCGGGCCGCGAGCTGCGCGCGCCGTTCATCTGGGGCTTCTGGAAAATCAGCGATCCGATCGGCCCCGGCGAGGACATGATCTATCCGACGCGCTGCGACCGGCTCGATTACGAGGGCGAGCTGGCGATCATCCTCGGCAAGGGCGGCAAGGATCTGAAGCCCAGCCAGCTCAAGGATTGCGTCTGGGGCGTGACGCTGTTCTGCGATTGGAGCATCCGCAGCCCGCGCGAGCCGCTCGGCCCGATGAATTTCGCGGCGCCCAAGAATTTCGACACCTCCCATTCGCTCGGCCCCTGCATCGCCGTCGACGAGGTCGATTGCACCAATGTCGATATCGAGACTTTCGTCAACGGCCAGCGCCGGCAATCGCATAATACGCGCGAGATGACCTTCTCGTTCGGGCAATATCTCGAATACCTCTCGCGCGATCTGACCTTGCGGCCGGGCGACCTCATCTGCAGCGGTACCGGCGAGGGCACCGCCGCCGATGCCAGCCCGACCGGCGAGGACGGCACGCAACCGCCCGATCTGTTCTTGAAGATCGGCGACCAGGTCGAGATCAAATCGCCGCAGGTCGGCAGCCTTAAAGCGCAGATCGTCGCGAAGGCGAGATAGCGCTTACCGCAGCAAAAGTCGGGGCAGATAGAGGGCGAGTGCGGGGAAGGCGAGGATCAGGCCGAGGCGGACGAAATCCCCCATCCAGAACGGGATCACGCCCCAATAGATTTGCTTCAGCGGCACCTCGGGCAGCAGCGACTTCAAGACGAAGATGTTGAGCCCCAGCGGCGGATGCAGCACGCTCATCTCGACCACCACCACCAGCACGATCCCCCACCAGGTGAGATCGAAGCCGAGCGCGGCGACGATCGGCACGAAGATCGGCACGGTCAAGAAGATCAGCGCGAAGCCTTCGATGAACATCCCCAGCACGACATAGAACGCCATGATGATGAGGATGACCTCGAACGGCGTCGCATCGAGCTTCTGGATGAAGGCCAGCACGCCTTCCGACATGCCCGAGATATTGACGAACTGGTTGAGCACCAGCGCGCCGAAGATCACGGTAAACACCATCGCGGTGGTGGTCGCGGCCTCGACCAGCGATTCGTAGAAAATCCGCCAGCTCATCTTGCGGCGCAGGATCGCCAGCGTCAGCGCGCCGGTCGCGCCGATGCCGCCTGCTTCGGTCACGGTGAAGACGCCGAAGGTGATGCCGCCCATGATCAAGGCGAACAGCGTCAGCACGCCCCAAACCTTGTAAAGCGAGCGCCAGCGCGTGCCCCAGCTCGGCCGCTCGGCGCGCGGCCCCGCTTTCGGATTGACCAGGGTCACGACCTGCACGACGCCGAAATAGACCGCGATCGAGACGAACACCGGCAAGATCGCGGCAAGAAACAGCTTGACGATGTCTTGCTCGGTCAGGAGGCCGTAGACGATCAGCGCGCCGCTCGGCGGCACCAACATGCCGAGCGCGCCGCCTGCGGCCACCGTTCCGGTGCTCAGCGAATCGGCATAGTGATAGCGTCGCATCGACGGCACCGCGACGCGCGCCATCGTTGCCGCGGTGGCAAGCGAGGAGCCGCAAATCGAGGCGAAGCCGGCGCAGGCGGCGATGGTCGCGAGCGCCAGGCCGCCGCGATAGTGGCCGAGCCAGCGATGCGCCACGTCGTAGAGGTCGTCGCTCAGCGCTGCGTGATTGACGAACGCGCCCATCAGGATGAAGAGCGGCAGCACCGCGAACTGGAAATCGAGCGTCAGGCCCAAGATCTGCTGCCCGGCCATCGCCGCGGCGGCGGTGAGGCCGGCGGGATGAACGAAAGCGAAGCCGAAGAACCCGACCGTGAACAGCACGATGCCGAGCGGCACGCCGAGGAAGAATCCGATCAGCATGACGGCGAATCCGATCAGTGCGGTCAGCATTATTCCGGCCCTGCCGTCTCGGCGTCGGGCGGCTCCACGTCGTCATGGCCGCTCAACAGCAGATAGAGCCGCGCGAACGCGACCAGCGCCGCAACCCCCGAGAGCGCGGCGAAAATATAGGTAAACGGCGCTTCCGGAATGTTGAGATAGGTGCTGAGCGCGCCTTCCTCTTGCAACTCGATAGCCTGGAGAAGGATGAGATAGCCGATGAAGCCGAGGCCGATGCCGGTCGCCGCCAGAACGAAAGCCCGCTGCACGAACAACGCGCGCCCCTTGAGCAACGCGGCGAACGAGCGCACCGCGATGTGGCGCTGCATGTAGGTCACGAGCGGCAGCGCCGAGAAGATGATGAAGCCAAGCAGAAAGGACTGCATCTCGCCGTCGCCCGGGATCGGCATGTCGAGGAAATAGCGCGCGACCACGCTCGCGAAGGTCAGCGCCATCATGCCGAAGAGGCACGCCGCCGCGATCGGCCCGAACAGCCGCAGAGACCAAGCCTGAGCAGGCCGTGTGGGTGCCTCGCGAGGGCTCATTTCGCCGATGACGCGGCCAGCTCTTGCGCGGTCTGCCGGAAATAATCGTAGGCGGCCTGGCCGTCGATGCCGCGTGCCTTGGCATCGGCCATCCAATTGGCCTTGAAGAAGCCGATGCGCGATTTGAGCTGCGCCATGAATGCGGGGCTCGCCTGATGGGTCTCGATCCCGTTCTGCTTGATCAGCGGATCGGCCAAATTGTCCTGATCGACGAAGCCCTGTGCCGCCATCCGCGACAGGACTTCGTACGAAACTTTGTCGATGGTCGCCTTGTCCTCGGGCGAGAGGCTGTCGTATTTGTGCTTGTTCATGAAGAAGGTCTCGAGATTGTAGCCGAGCTGACCGGGAAAGAAGGTGATCTGCTTGGTGTAGCGCGCGAGTTGGAACGAGATCAGCGAGCCTTTGCCGGTCACGGCACCGTCGACGATGCCGCTCGACATGTACTCGAACATGCTGTTCGCCTGCTCGGCCGTCACCGGCGTCGCGCCGAAAGCCGCCAACGCGGTTTTCATGTTGGGCGTCGCGACCCAGATTTTGAGACCCTGGAAATCCGCGATCTTGGTGACCGGCCGGCGCACGGTCTGCAAGGTATTGCCGCCATTGACCCAGAGGCCCAGCAGCTTCACCTCCTTATATTCGTTCGCCGGCGCGAAATATTTTTGCTGGGTGCGCCAGATCGCGACCGAGGCCGCGATCGAATTGGGTGCGAGGAACGGGATCTCGGCGAGGAAGGGCAGCTTTACCCGCTCGCGGATGTAGTCGTTCGGGGTCAGCGCGACGTCGGCAACGCCGCTTGTTACCATTTCCCATTGCCGGGGCAGGGGCGCCAGCGAGGCGGCCGGCATCACGATCTTGATGTGGCCCCTCGATTCGCGCTCGACCGCTTCCTTCCACGGCTCATAGACGCCGACGAAGAACGAGGATGCCCGCGGCATCACCACATTCATGGTCAGCGTTGCATCCGCCCGCGCCGGCGCGTGCGGCGTCATCCCCATCGGGAGCGCCACGCCGGATAATAGAAGCAGCCGCCTGATTGTCCGCCGAGACATCGTTTCCTCCCTGCCGCGCGACCGCCGTTTGGCCACAAAGCTATGCGACCGGCCGCGCCCTGTCGAGCGCGACGATGGCGGTTGACGTCGTGGGCGATGCGCCATCAAGCTACGGTGCCCGGCGGGCGTGGGCAGCGAGCGAGGCGGTTCATGATCATCGACATCTACAATCACTTCATGCCGAAGCCGTTTCTCGACCGGCTCGGCGACCTGGTTCCCGGGCATATCGTGCTGAAAGCGTTTCCGCGCCTGCGCACGTTGTGGGATGTGGAGGCGCGGTTGAAGCTGCTCGACCGCTTCGGCGATTACCAGCAAGTGCTCTCGCTCGCGAACCCGCCGCTCGAGCTTCTGGCCGGACCGGAGCAGACGCCGGAACTGGCGCGCATCGCCAATGACGGGCTTGCCGAGCTGTGCCGCGCGCATCCCGACCGCTTTCCCGCTTTCATCGCCTCGATGCCGATGAACAACGTCCTGGCCTGCCTCGCCGAGATTGACCGCACGGTCGGCACGCTCGGCGCGCGCGGCATCCAGATCTTCACCAACGTCAACAACACGCCGCTCTCCGCGCCTGAATTGCGGCCGATCTTCCGCCGGATGCGCGAGCACGATCTGCCGATCTGGATTCATCCGATCCGCGGGCCGAACTTTCCCGACTACGCCGGCGAAAGCGCGTCCGAGGCCGAGATCTGGTTCACCTTCGGCTGGCCTTACGAGACCACGGCCGCGGTGACCCGGCTCATCTATTCCGGCATCTACGACGAATTGCCGGGGCTGAAAATCGTCACCCATCACAAGGGCGGCATGGTGCCCTATTACGCCGGCAAGATCGAGCTGGGCTTCAGCCAGATTTTCTTCGGCACGACCGCGCGCAATCCGGCGGCCGAACAAGCGGGGCTGAAGCTGAAGCCGGTCGAGTATTACCGCATGCTCTATGCCGATACCGCGCTCAACGGCAATATCGCGGCGACGCGGTGCGGTCATGCCTTCTTCGGCACCGATCATTGCCTGTTCGCGACTGACGCGCCGTTCGATGCCGAGCAGGGCAACGCGCTGATCGGCGGCACCATCGAGGCGGTCGGAGCGCTCGAGACCGCTGCGGAGGATCTCGCCCGCATCCGCGCCGCGAACGCCCGCGCTCTATTACGCCTGGCATGACAAAGAGCGCTGATTTTGCGCCGCCGCAAAGCTTGTCCTAGAGTGCCTCGACCGAAAAAGCGACGGATTGCGGCATGAATTTGGAAATCAAAGGATCGCCCTGGGAATGGGCGATCATGGCGCTCGCCGGATTGAGCCTGGTGCTGGTGATCGTCAATGCCGGCCTGGTGGTTCGCAATCAAGCGATCCAGGGCGACGTCACGCAGCGCCAGCAGATCATCAACCAAGGGCTGCAATTCGCGCGCATCCGTCAGGCTCTGGCGCAAATGCTGGTGAGCGTCGCGGTTTCGAAGAACGACCGCGATTTGAGCGATATGCTGACGCGCCACGGCATCGCGCTAACCGGCGCAGCCGCCGCGCCTGCCGCTCCGGCGGCGTCGCAAGGGAAATGACCATGCTACAGCGTGCGGTCACGGTGTTGGCGGTCGCGTTCTTTCTCGCGGTTGCCTTTCAAAGCTTTCAGTTGATTCACGAGCATTCGAATCTTGAAGCGGCCCTCGCCGGCCAGGAGGCGCCGCTCGAGCAGGCGGTCCAGATTCGCCAGGAAACCGAAGCGCTGGCCGGCGATACCGCGGCGCTGGCGGACAAGGGCAATGCCAACGCCAAGCAGGCGGTCGAGACCATGCGCCAGCAGGGAATTGCGTTGCGCGCGCCGACGGCGCCCGCTGCTGCTGCGCCAACGCCCTGAGCACAACCGCCGATGGCGCTCGTGATCGCCGGCGCGTCGGGCTATATGGGCCGCCGCACCGCGCGGCTGCTGATCGCGGGCGGGATGCGGGCCGCCGATCTGATCCTGGTCAGCCGGACTCCCGACCAGCTTGCCGACCTTGCCGCGCTCGGCGCGCGGACCCGCTATGGCGATTTCACCGATCCCGCCTCACTCGCGGCCGCTTTTGCCGGCGCGGCACGGATGTTTCTTATCAACGCCGCACCCGATCACCTGCCGAGGCGCAGCGACCGGCCGGCGATCCACCGCGACGCGATCGCGGCGGCGAAGGCGGCCGGCATCGCGCATGTGGTCTTCCTGTCGATGATCGGCGCCGAAAAGCCGGGCAATCCCTATTACGCGATCGAGCCCGCCTTGCGCGACAGCGGCACGCGCAAAACCGCCTACGCGTCGCGCGATGATTTTTACGCCGCCGTGGTTGCCGTGCTCGCGAGCGGCGGCCATGAGGGGCAGGTCTATAATCTGACCGGCCCACAATATTCGCTGCGCGACATCGCGGCGCTGCTTGGCGAGCTTAGCGGCAAGGGCATCGCCGTGGTGCAGCTTTACGGCGACGAGCTGCGCCAGGATTTGTTGGCGCGCGGCATGGATCCTTATGTCGTCGAGATCGTGATGAAATCGCCGGGCGGCGGCGCATTCCTTGCCGATCGCGGCGACATCGTCAGCGATTTCCCAAAGCTCATCGGCCGCGAGGCTCGCTCGCTGCGCGAGCATTTCGCCGCCCATCGCGACGAGCTGCTGGGCGGCGCGCCGCCCGCTGGCCAAGAGCCGATCTTCACCTGACCGGACGGAGGCGATCATGGCGCAGCCCCTCGACAAGCTTTCGCTGAGCGATGCGGAAAGATCGGCGCGCGATCGCGTGATGGCCGGCGAGATTGCCGATTTCGCCGGCGCGGCGCAGAAGCCGCTGCTGCGCGCGGCGCTGCTCGACGCGCTGGCGCTGGCATTGCCGCCGCGCGGCATCCGGATCAAGGGTGCGACGATCGATGGCGCGCTCGACCTTACCGATGCAGCGCTGCCGGCGCTCGCGCTCGATGATTGCGATATCGCGGCGCCCATCGTGCTCGACGGCGCGCGGCTTGGCCGCTTGTCGATCGCCGTCAGCCGCTTTTCGGGATTGCGCGCGCGTGCCGCCGCGATCGAGGGCCAGGTGGATTTCACCGCCGCTCGGCCGCTTGCCGACCAATCCTGGATCGATCTCAATTCGGCGACGGTGCGCGGCTCGGTCGATGGCTGCGATGCGGAGCTCGTGGCGCCGCCGGCGCGCGCCAAGGAAGACGTGCCGCCTTGGGATCACCATTACGCGCTGCGCCTGTCCGACGCGCATGTTCGGGGAAGCCTGTTCCTCAACGGCAAGGTTGTCGCCAAGGGTGGGCTTTGTCTCGACAATGCGCATATTCGCGGCTCGGTCTGGGCGCGCGGTGCGACGATTATCGCCGGCGAGGGCGATTCGTTTCATCCCGGCGATGCGATCCACGCACATTGCGCCGCGATCGACGGCATGCTCGCGCTCAATTTTTGCTTTCGCGCCGAAGGCCGCGTGTGGCTGTTGGGCGCGCATATCGGCGATCGCCTGACTGTCGGCTTCGACGCCAAGCTGACGCGCGTCGGCGAGAGCTGGGATTGGGGCAACCGGCTGATGAATCAGACCGTGCTGCTCCTGCTCGATCAAGCCGAGATCGGCGGCAGTGCGCATATCGCCGATTTTGCCTTTGCCGGTGCGGTCAGCTTGCAGCATGCGCGCATCGGCGCCGGGCTGTCGATCATCGAAGGTCGGATCGGTAATCGCACCGCGGATGGCCGCGGCAGCGCGATTGCGGCCGATAGCGCGCATATCGAGGGCGGCGTGACCATCGGCAAGAAGCTCGTCGCCGAGGGCAAGGTGTCGCTGGCGCATGCGCGGATCGGCGGACAGCTCGATTGCCGCGGCGCCACCATCCGCAATAGCACCGACGACCAGCGCGGCGTCGCGCTCGATGCGCAGCATGCCGAGATCGCGCATGGCGTGCTGCCGGCCGGGCTCGCGGAATCCGGCGGCGGCGAAGGCTTTACCGCCGATGGCCGGGTGAATTTCACCCACGCTCGGATTGGACGCTAGAGCGTTGCCTCATTCGTAGCCGACCCGCTCGGCCGGGGCGGCAGCCGCCGTCGCGCCGCCCAGATCGATCGCCAGCGGATCGCTCGGCGTCTTGAGCTGCGCGAAGCGCGGCATGACCTCTTTGACGAAGAGCTGCATCGATGTCTCGGTCCGCTTGCGCCGCTCGGCGTCGTAAAGCCCGTTGTTGAACGACATCAGCACATTGCCGATGCCGACATCGGCGAGGCTTTGCATGCGCTTCGCGATCGTGTCGGGGCTGCCCCAGAGACACCAGCGCCTGTAATAGGACGGATCGGTCGCCGGCGGCCGGATGCGCAGATTGGCTTGCGAGACGTTGCTGATCTCCTCGGCCTTCTGCATGAACGGAAGCTGGCGCAGCCGGAAGCGCTCATGCCCTTCCATCGTCGCGTACATGTCCTTGAAAGCTTGCTCGTCGGTCTCGGCGACGAAGATTCCCTGAAAGGTCTCGGTCGTCCATTCCATGCAGTGCTGCAGCACTTCGGGCGAATGTCCCGCGGCCACCAATTCCTGACGATAGCGCCGCAGGCTGGCGATGAAGCGGTCGTGGCCGGCGAAGCCCGAGACGAAGACCGGCCAGCCATTGCGCGCCGCGCGGCTGATGCTCGAATCGCGCGAGGCGACGCCCATGATATGGGGCCGACGCTTGCGATAGGGCGCAGGCACGATGCGCTCCAACAGCCAGCCGGCGTAATTCGGCGTCTCGAAATGAAACGGCGGGTCTTCGAGCCGGTGATCCCAAAGCTGCTCGGCGATCGCCAGATTCTCGGTCGTCTGGGTCTTGATCTGATAGTCGTAATCGAGGCCGAAGCCGACCCCTTCCTCGGCATGGATGCCGCTACCGACGCCGTAGAGCACGCGGCCTTTCGCCAAATGGTCGAGCAAATTCATCTGCTCGACCAGATGCACGGGATGATGCAGCGGCACGACCACGACGGCGATGCCGAGCCAGGCCTGCGTCAATTGCGGCGCGATGTACGACGCGATCTGGAACGGCGCGCTGCCGGTCGGCGAATAGCCGTGAAAATGATGCTCGGGAAAGAACACGCCCTTGAAGCCGAGCCGGTCGGCGGCGACCGACTGCTCGACGATCGCATCGATGACCTGCTCGTCCTGCTCGGCATCCCACGAGCGCGGGAAATGAATGATCGAGAAGTCCATCTTTGCCTTAAGTTTCGCGCGGCGCAGGCAAGGTCGAATAAGCAACCAAGCGAGTCAAGCGCCGCCCGATGCCCGCCGCACGCTTTGCGCGAGCGGGCCGCCCTCCATCTCGACCCCGGCCGGGTCCGCGGCTGGCCGCAGCTTCGGGATGCCGAGCACGCAAATCGCCGCAATCAGCGTCGGGATGGTTTGCACCGTGATGATCGTCGGCACATCCCAATGCGCGGCCACGAACACGCCGCCCAGCACCGGACCGACAATCGATCCGATGCGTCCGATTCCCATCGACCAGCCGACGCCGGTCGAGCGGATCGCGGTCGGATAGAGCATGCCCGAGACGGTATTGAGGCTGTTTTGACAGCCGGCGACGCCGAAGCCGGTGACGCACACCGCCGCCGGCAGCACCAGCGGATCGCCGATCGAATGCGCGACCAGGGCGATGCAGCCGGCGGTTCCGATCAGCGTGATCGCGAGGACCGCAAAGGGGCTGTATCGATCCATCAATCGCCCAACCGCGATCGCGCCGATCACGCCGCCGGTGCTGAAGCCGACCGTGGTCCAGATCGCGGCTTGCAGCGACAGGCCGGCCTCGCGCAGGAGCGACGGCGTCCAGTTGAGCAGGAACAGCAGGACGAGCAGGTTCATGAATTGCGCGACCCACAGCAGCGCGGTCATTCCGGCGCGTCCATCGCCGAACAGGTGGCGCACGGTAAAGCCGGCAAGCTTTTCCTCCCGCACGGTGAAGCGCGGCGCCGGCGGGAATTCCCGGCTTGGGTCGAGCCGTCGCAAGGTCGCGGCGATGCGCGCGTCGGGCGCGGATTTCAACGCGAGGAACGGCAGCGATTCCGGCAGCCAGATCGCGAGCGGCACCAGCGCGATCAGCGGAATGGCGCCGCCGACATAGAACATCGCATGCCAGCCATAGAGCGGCAGCAGCCAGGATGCGGTCGCCCCCGCCAGCAGCGCCCCGGCGCCGAAGCCGCCGAGGGTTATGTTGACGAGGACGCGCATGCCGCCGGGCGCATATTCCGACACCAGCGCCACGACATTCGGCAGCGCCGCGCCGAGACCCAGCCCGGTCAAGACGCGCAGCGCCAGCAAAGCCCTGTAGGAATGCACGTTCGCGGTGAGGATCGACAGCAGGCCGAAGAGTGCGGTCGCGATCAGGATCAGGGGCTTGCGTCCGAATTGATCGGCGAGGATCGGCAGGCACAGCGCGCCGATGGACAATCCCACCATGCCGGCGCCGAAGATCGTGCCGAGCGAGGAGAACGGGATCTGAAATTGGCGCGCGATCAGCGGGCCGACATAAGCAATGAGCTGGGTGTCGAAGCCGTCGAACAGCGCGACCGTGGTGCAGAGGCCGACGATCAGCACATGCGTGCGCGTCAGCCGCGCGCCGCGAATCACGGCATTGATCTCGACGTCGCGGATGTCGCTCAATTTGCCTCCCGATCGCTCGCCTTGGTGGCGGGTCGCTGCCGCCAACCTGCGGCTGAATTGTTTGCCGAGTCAAGTTGGGTCGACGGCAGAAGCGCAGCGCCGAGCTCACCGTCGCCGCTGCCGAGCGGGAGCCGCCTAACCTTCGATCAGGAAGTTGCCGGCATGGGTGGTTTGCGGCGACGGATCGGGGTCGAACGACACGCCGACCGGATCGCCGCCTTGCGCCACGATTTCCGCCTGTCTCAGCAACAGCCGGCGCAACATCGCCACGCCCTGGTCGGTGGTCGCGAGATGCTCCTCGGAATGGAGCGTGATTGCCCCTTGGCCGGTCTGTGCCTCGTAATCGTCGGGATACCGCTGGTGCTCTTCAGCGGTCATCGAATCCCAGTTCTTGCCGCCGGGCCGCGTGAAACCGCGCTGCCAGCCGGGTTTTTTTCTCAGCGCGGCGTAGAGGATGTAATGCGTGTCGTCGACCGGCAACAGCCAACTCACCGATTCGCATTTGCCGTTGCGTGAAAGCACGGTGTCGGGAACGAGCCGCACGGTCGGTAGCACCCCTTCGACGATGCGCAATAGCGTCTTGCCGTCGTCCGTCTTGCGGCGCGACATGGTCTTGATGCCGCAAGCCGTGTATTCCCAGGCGATCTGCGGCATCCGGCTCATCAATTCGGTGAATTGCGTGCCGCTGTTCGAGCCATGCAGAATCGGCACATGATAGTGATCGGGCACGTTGTCGAAATGATGCGTCCAACTGCACGGAATGATCACCGGTCCGCTGGCGATCAAGTTCGACGCTTCGACGAATTCGTCCGGTTCCAATTCCTCGAGGATGTCCCAGCGCGGCAGCACGGGCTTTTTCTCGGGCGGGCCGAGATAGGCGAAGATCAGCCCATAGCGCTCGGCGACGGGATACCAGGGCTGACGCACCGCGTCGCGATGCCGCCCGAGCTCCGGCTCGCAGGGTTGTTCGAGGCAATGTCCGTCGACATCGAACAGCCAGCCATGATAGCAGCAGCGGATGCCGCGCTCTTCGACTTTGCCGTAATAGAGCGTGGTGCCGCGATGGGCGCAGCGTGGATAAAGCAGCCCCGCGCGCCCGGCGCCGTCGCGAAACAGGATCAAATCTTCGCTCAAAACGCGCACCGGTGTCGGCCGGTGGGTCGCATCCCTCGCCAGCCCGATCGGATGCCAATAGCGGCGCAGCAACTCGCCCATCTTGGTGCCGGCCGCGGTGTCGGTCAGGTCGCGATTGATGCTGCCCGGCTTCCGGCCATAGCCGGTGCCTTCATCGATCCGCGTTTGCGCCATCGCCGCCTCCGCTCTTTGCGATGCAGAGATTATTTCGGCACGATGCCGCGCCGTCAAATGTTGCTCGCCGACACGATCCGCTAGACTTGCCCACATGAAAGGGCAGCGCGCATTGATCGTCGGCGGCTCGGTGGGCGGACTCTTCGCCGCCCATCTGCTACGCGCCGACGGCTGGGAGGTCGCCGTATTCGAGCGCAGCCGCGGCGCGCTCGCCGATCGCGGCGCCAGCATCGGCACGCGCGACGAGCTATTCGCGATCATGCGCGACATCGGCATCGCGCTCGATCCCTCGGCCGGGGTCGCGGTCACGTCGCGCATCTGCCTCGACCGCCGCGGCGCGATCCGGTGCGAGCTTCCGACCGCCTCGATCAACAGCGCTTGGGACCGAATCTATCGGCCGTTGCGCGCAGCGCTGCCCGAGGAATGCTATCGCGCCGGCATACGGGTCGAGCGCGTCGAGCATAGCGGCGATACCGTCACCGCGATCCTTGCCGACGGCGCGCGCGAGACCGGGGCGCTGTTGGTCGCCGCCGACGGCATTCATTCGACCCTGCGTGGCCAGCTCATCCCCGCGGTGCAGCCGCGCTATGCCGGCTATGTCGCCTGGCGCGGCGTGATCGAGGAGAGCGAGCTGACGCCGCAAGAGCATGCGCTGCTGTTCGGCCGCATGAGTTTTTGCTTGCCCGAGGGGGAGCTGCTGCTGGCACTCGGCATGCCGGGGCGCGATGCCGATACCCGGCCCGGCCACCGCCGCTATTACTGGATCTGGTTTCGCCCGGCCGATGAGGCACAGGGCTTGCCGGCGCTCTGCACCGATGCCGCCGGCCATTGCCACGGCAGCTCGATCCCGCCGCCTCTCGTGCGCGACGCGGCGATCCGCGATCTGTGGCAAGTGGCGGAGGCGACGCTTGCGCCGCCCTTGGCGGCAATCGTGCGGCGCACGCGTCAGCCCTATCCGCACGGCATCTTCGATGTCGAGACGCCGCGCATGGCATTCGGCCGCGTTGTCCTATTGGGCGATTCGGCCTTCGTCGCGCGGCCGCATGTCGGCGCCGGCATCACCAAGGCCGCGCTCGACGCCAAGGAGCTTGCCGATGCGCTCGCCGGCGAGGCGGATATCGCCGCCGCGCTCGCGCGCTACGACCGCCGTCGCCGCGCTTTCGGCAGCGCGCTGGTGGCGCGCGGCCGCCATCTCGGTGCTTATCTCGAAGCCGAGGCGACGCGGCGTGGGGGCGCCGAGCGCCAGCCGGAAGCCGTGCTCGCCGAATACGGCACCGCGGGAAAAATCGGTTAACGACACGCCCATGCCGAAAGCCCAGAGCTGACATGAACGTCCCGCGTTTGAAACCGCATGTGGGCGCTCCCATACTTGCGCGATGACTCCTGCCGAAATCCAAAGCATCGAGATCAACGAGCCGACCGTTCTGGTGACGGCGCCGGCGGCGCCGGTGCGCGGCGTCGACAGCGTCGCCTTCGCGATCCTTGGCTCGCTGAGCTTCTGCCATCTGCTCAACGATCTGATCGCCTCGATCGTGCCGGCGATCTATCCGATCTTCCGCGACAGCTTCCGGCTCGATTACGCGCAGATCGGGCTGATCACCCTGACCTATCAATGCACCGCGTCGATCTTTCAGCCCCTGGTCGGGCTCTATACCGATCATCGGCCGAAGCCCTATTCCTTATCGGCGGGGATGGGCTTCACGCTCGTGGGCATCGTGCTGCTCGCGCGCGCGTCGAGCTTCGAGGCGCTGCTGGTCGCGGCTGCGCTGGTCGGCATCGGCTCGGCGGTATTCCATCCCGAAGCCTCGCGGGTCGCGCGCATGGCCTCGGGCGGACAGCACGGGCTGGCGCAATCGCTGTTCCAGGTCGGCGGCAATCTCGGCTCCTCGCTGGGCCCATTGCTGGCGGCGTTCATCGTCGTGCCGCATGGCCAGGGCAGTATCGCGTGGTTCACGCTCGCGGCGCTGCTGGCGATCGTCCTGCTCGCGCGCATCGGCACCTGGTACAAGCAGCATCGCGCCGCGATGCAAAAGCGCGCGCCGCGCCATGCCGCGGTAACCGCCGCCCCGTTGCCCTCGGCAAAGATCGCGTTGTCGATGCTCGTGCTGCTGTCGCTGATCTTCTCGAAATTCTTCTATACGGCGGGTCTCACCAATTACTACACCTTCTATCTTATCGACCGCTTCGGCCTCTCGATCCAAAGCGCGCAGATTTATCTGTTCGTCTTTCTCGCTTCGGTCGCGCTCGGCACCTTGGTCGGCGGGCCGGTCGGCGACCGCATGGGCCGTAAATTCGTGATGTGGTTCTCGATCCTCGGCGCGTTGCCGTTCACCCTGGCACTGCCCTATGCCGATCTGTTCTGGACCGGCGTGTTGACGGTGCTGATCGGCATCATCACCGCCTCGGCTTTCGCCGCGATCCTGGTCTATGCGCAGGAACTCATTCCCGGGCGCGTCGGCATGATTTCGGGATTGTTCTTCGGATTGGCCTTCGGCATGGCCGGGATCGGCGCCGCGGCGCTGGGCCATCTCGCCGATCTGACGAGCATCGCCTATGTTTATCGCGTGTGCTCGTTCCTGCCGCTGATCGGGCTCTTGACCTTCTTCTTGCCCGATATCGAGCCGGCGCGACCGCGACGCATCAATGCCCGGTCGCGATAGCGGCGACCTCTCCGGGGTCCTCCGGCGGGGCGTTGCCGCGCCAGACGACATGCAGATCGGGCCGCAGCAGCAATAGATCGGTGCGATAGATGTGGCGCGCAGCGGCATCGGGGATATCGAGCACCGTCGCTTTGGCGCCGTAAGCCGCGATCGCGTTGGCGAGCGCGCCGACAGCGGCTTGGCTTTTGCCGAGGCGCAGAATCGTATAGCCGTCGGGCAACCGTTCCTGGATCGGCGTGCCGTCGTCGAGCCAGACATGCGGCAGCCGCGCGCCCGGCCAAGTCGTCGGCTCGTAGCTGCGGAAGAGATGCTCGGGCCCGCCGGGAATATCGCAGATGACCGGCGAATCGACATAGCGATAGCCAAGCTCCGCGCCGATCATGTCGTTGCTTTTGCGTTGCTCGACATCGGCGACGCGCGCGATCTCGGCGCGCAAGGTGGCACCCTCGGGCGTGTTGTCGCGCAGATACGGCCGCCACATCCCGCGCCAACGCCGCCGGCCCAACGTCGCATAGCGCGAGGCGCCGACATTGCGCTCGCCGATCTGTCGCCGCTCGATCTCGTAGGAGCGCAGAAGGTTGGGGCCGCCCCAGCCTTGCAGCGTTGCCGCCAGCTTCCACGACAAATCGATCGCGTCGCCGACGCCGCCATTCATGCCGAGCCCGCCGGTCGGAATGACGAGATGCACGGCATCGCCGGCGAGGAACACGCGGCCGTCCTGGAAACGCTCGGCCAGCAAGAGGTTCTGGCGCCACGGATTGCAGGTCAGCATCTCGAAACGAACCGGCGTGCCGACGATCTGCGCGAACAGGGTCTTCATGTCCTCGTCGCGCTCGACCACGGCGTGCAGCGTCCAGTGCTTGGTCGAATCCTGCATGATGAGGAAGGAATTGTGGCCGTCGGCGATGTGATAGTGCCGGCCGTGCCCCGGCCCGGCGCCGATCGGCAACCGGTCGTAAAGCTCGTCGCAGCGGTAAAGCGCCTGCCGCAGCTCCAGGAGATTAGCCTCGCCGCGCAGCTTGATGCCGAGCTGCTTGCGGACCGTGCTGCCGCCACCGTCGCAGCCGACGAGGTAATCGGCGCGAATGGTCTCGGTCGTGTCGGCGCTGCGCACCGTCGCTGTGACGCCGCTGTTGTTCTGTTCAAATGACAGCAACTCGCAGCCGAAGCGCACAGCGACGTTCGGGATCTCTTCCGCCACCGATTTCAGCAGCGGCTCGAGCGTGTATTGCGAGATGAGCTGATAGGGCTCGAGCGCGAGGCTGCCGTCATTGCACGCCTTGATCTCTGCGCCTGCTTCGTTGACCGACGGGTAGGCATGATGGACCAACGGCTTCTCGACCAGCGACAGCGCGATATAGACGTCCATCGGTATGTCCGGCGGGAGTCCCGCCTGCCGCACTCGATCGGCGATGCCCAGCCGGCGATAGATTTCCATCGTGCGCGCGTTGCACCGCTCCATCTTGGGCAGGAATTGCGGTGCGTCCTTCTGCTCGACCAGCATGACGCGGATGCCGCGCTTGCCGAGATCGATGGCAAGCGTCAGCCCGACCGGGCCGCCGCCGACGATAAGTACCTGTGGATCGCTCACACGCTTACTCGTTGGGTAAGATTGGCATCTAGTACCTACTTTTCATGGACGGTGATTCGTGATTCAAGATCGGGATGGTTCCCGCAGCAAGAGAAGTACGATTAAGGTGGGGCGATCGCAAGGAGCTTGAGGCTCGTTGCCGTTCGCCGCGCACCATGCAACGCGAC
>DATLUE010000020.1:0-16070 GCA_035533255.1 Allostellaceae bacterium
CGGCGTCAGGTATGGAGTGGAGATCAAGAATCAGCTTGGATACATTGATCAGACAGAGTTTCAGGTAAAATTGCAAATGTGTGAGCATTTCGAGGTGCGGCCGATGTTCGTGGCGCGCATGATGCCGAGAAATTATAATGACGCCGTGATCAAGGCAGGGGGATTTGTGTTGCTGATGAAGAATCAGCATTATCCGTTGCTCAGTGATGTTCTGGCTAAGCGTGTTCGTGATAGACTTGGTTTGCCAGTTTTGAGTATTACGGAACTGCCGGATACGACGATGGGTAGGTTCGAAGGCTGGCATGAGAAGAGGGTGGCGAGTTCTCGGCGAGTGTGAATCGGAGTGGCGGATTCACATGGGGTAGGAGCTAAGTCGCTGGTAGCGCTGCTGTTTTCCGTTCCCCCTATGAATACGAGATGGCCGGCTACGGCTTCTGGAATTTCAGCACGTAAATATCGATCGGGATTTTCGCGTTGAAGATGACGAAATCATGCGTGTCGTTCGGGTTGCGCAGGAACATGCCCTCGTCGACGAGCTTGAACCCGGCCGCCTCGATCTCGCGCTTCTCGATTGCCTCGTCGAGCCGGTGGTATTGCTTGCCGGTGGTGATCGGCGCGCCCGGCGCCGCCGCGTAGTCGGCGACCACGAGCGTGCCGCCGGGCTTCAGCGCATTGAGCATCGCCCGATCCATCTTGGCGCGATCGACATTCGCCATATAGGTCGTGTCGTGATAGCCGAAGAAGAAGGTGATGAGGTCGAGATTGTCGACCCCCGGCGGCACCGGATCGTCGAACGGGCGCGTATCGGGTATGACATCGCTCATCGCCGGATGCTGCATCCGGGCCTTGAGCGCATCGACCGCGCGCGGGAGGGCACCGGGCGGATTCTGCGCATAGACGACGCCGCCGGGGGCCGCGCCGCGCGCCATCAGCTCGGTGCTGTAGCCGGCGCCCGCGGCCATATCGATGACCTTCCAGCCCGGCCGCACGCCGGTAAAAGCGAGGAGCTGGGTCGGATCCCGGCGCTTGTCGTTCTGCCGGTCGGCGGCGCTGCGGTCGGGCGCGGCGACGATCGCAGCGTAATCGGGCGGCGGCGGAGAGGTCATGCTGCACGACGCGACCAGCAGCGCGAGCGCGATCGGCGGCAGCGAAAATCGGGCGGTTCCTCTCATCGTCATCCTCTTTTGGCTCGTTTCGGCGGAGGCGACCTTGCGCGCGGTCTGATGCTCCCGCAACCGCTTTGGGCAACACGATTGCGTGTCAGGCGAATCTGTCAGGTCGGGGGCGGCGTCCAATAGACGAAACCCATCGCGTTGCCGGTGCCGGCGATCGAGCGATAGCACGGCACGTAATCGACCAGGGTGAAGTCGAAGCCGAGCTCGGCCATCGCGCCGGCTACCGGGACCCAGTTCTTGATCTCCGACGTGCCCGATTGGAAGGTCGCCTCGCCGAGCGCCGCCAGCGCGTCGATGCGGCGGCTGCGCATCGCCTCGATGAAGGTCCGATCGATACTCTCGTCGATCACGAAATGGCTCAAGCCGCCCGAGGCGATCAGCGCGATGCGCTCCTTGCCGGGCCAGGTTTCGATTGCCCGCGCCAGCGCCTTGCCGAAATCATAGGCGCGGCGGATGGTCGGCTGGTTGGGCGGGTAATAGGTGTTGAGCGCCAGCGGCACGCAGGGCAAGGTCCGGTCGCCCATGATCTGGCGATAGACGAAGCCATAGGCGTGCGGCGTTTCTTCGCCCGGCAGCCGCTTCATCGCAGCGACATCGAAGCTCTGCGCGATCAGGCTCTCGATGATGTGGCGGCCGAGTGCCGGCGCGCAGGGGTAATGCGCGCCGCCGGGCGGGATGTGGCCGGGCACGGCGATGAGGGTGCCGACCGCGGCTTTCGCCTCGCGCTCGGCAGACCAGGGGTTGTTGATGAGCTCGTCGCCCCAGAAGATGCTGAAGGCGGGGACGGTCGATTCGTCGAACATTTCCATATGGTCGTTGCCGACGATCACCACGAGGTCGGGCGCCGTCTCGGCGAACACCCGAGCGAGCTCGGCGATCGCCGCGCGGCAGGCGGCGTGCCGGCTGCGCCACAGCTCGGGCGTGATCTGACGCTCGAATTGCCCGTCGCGGCGTGCGGCGACCAGCTCGTCGAAGCTCCACATCCGGCCTTTCCAGGGATGCTGCACGCCGCGGTCGAAGATCGCGCGCTGGCTCCATTGCTCGGGCGGGGTCGAAAGCATCGGCCCATGCGAGCTGCCCATTCCGATTACGATTTTCGCCATGACGTTGTTCCTCCTCGGCAATCATAGCGCGAAAAGCCGGCTTCGGCGCGCGGCCTTGTCGTGGGCGCCCGGGCTTCCTAAAAATAGCTTTGCCGGGGCCGGGACGCTCCCGCCAAACTGCGAAAGGCCGCGCCATGCTAAAGCCGGAAGACAATGAACGCCTCTGCCGGGTCGGCCCGGGGACGCCGATGGGCATGCTCATGCGGCGCTATTGGCAGCCGGCGGCGCTGTCCGCCGAATTGCCCGAGCGCGACGGCGCGCCGGTGCGCGTACGCCTCCTCGGCGAAGACTTGATCGGCTTTCGCGACAGCAATGGCCGCATCGGCCTGATCGACGCCTATTGCCCGCATCGCCGTGCGCCTTTGTTCTTCGGCCGCAACGAGGAATGCGGGCTGCGCTGCGTCTATCACGGCTGGAAATTCGACATCGACGGGGCCTGCGTTGACCTGCCGTCCGAGCCGGCGGCGAGCCCGATGAAGGCGAGCATCAAGATCACCGCCTATCCGACCGTCGAGCGCGGCGGCGTGGTCTGGGCCTATCTCGGTCCCCCGGAGCACATGCCGGCACCGCCCGATTACGAATGGACGCGCGCGCCCGCGACGCATCGCCATGTCTCCAAGACCTTCGAGGATTGCAATTGGCTGCAGGCGCTCGAAGGCGGGCTCGATACCGCGCATGGCTCGTTCCTGCACAACAACCAGCTCGGCAACAAGAAGCTGCTGCGCCAGCGCGACGGCGCGCCCAAAATCGAGGTCGAGAAAACCGATTACGGCTATTACTACGTCTCGACCCGCAAGCCCGCCGCCGACGAGCATTATGTGCGGGTCTATCAATACATCATGCCGGCGCAGCAGATGCGCGCCAACATCCTCGCGCGCGAAGGCGGGCGCTCGAACATGCCCAAGCATGACGGCCATGTCTGGGCGCCGGTCGATGACGGGCATTGCTGCGTCTACAATTTTACCTTCGCCTACGACAGCGCGACGCCGATCACGGCCGATTATTACGAGATGATCGAGGAGGCCTATGGCCGCGGCAAGAACGACTTCATTCCCGGCACCTTCCATCTGAAGCGCAACATGGCGAACGATTACCTGATCGATCGCCAGGCGCAGAAGACCCAGACCTTCACCGGCATCGCGGGCATCAACACCCAGGATTTCGCGCTGCAGGAAGGCATGGGCCGGGTCGCGGGCGGGGGCGCGATCGTCGATCGCAGCCAGGAGCATCTCGGCAGCTCCGATCGCGCGATCGCGATGATGCGCCGGATGCTGCTCGAAGCGATCGACAATGTCGCCAACGGCGGGGCGGCGCCGGGCGCCGATCCGGCGACGCACCGCAATGTGCGCTCGCACGAGGCGATGGTGCCTGCCGGTCAGGACTGGCGCGAGGTCTTCGGCAGCGAGATCAGCGCGAAATGGTGAAATTGCCCCAGGCCGGGTGATTGTTCGGCTGGACCGAATAGCCCTTATTGCATTGCAGCAATTATTCTTCGCTTTCCCAATGCGCATGTCTCTTGCGTAAGGCGGCCAGCCCGGTCGTCTTCGGGAAAACGGAGCAAGACCATGCGTATCTCTTCCATCCTTCGTAGCGGAATTCTGGCGCTGTCGTTGATGGCGACGATGGGCGCCATGACCGCCGCCTTCGCGCACAACGCCAGCCGGGTCCAGCAACAGGAGCAAGCCTCGACCTATTCGGGCCCGCAAGCCTCGACCTCGAATACGGGTCCCTATGACAGCCCCGATTTTGCGGTACCGCCGAGCGATATCCACTGACATGCATACCGGGAGGATGAGCGGCATCGGCGATGCCGCCCATCGTCTTTTCATGAATGATTGTCGCTCACTTGCCATTTATGCGATCGCTGTCGTCCTTGTCTCGCTGGCGCCGGTGGCACCGACCCTGGCCGCAGCGCCGCACGATACGCCGCGCGAAACCGCGGAACGCATCGAGGCGTTGACCGCAGGCGGTCCATACGATCCCATGACCGTCGCGGTGTTCGCGCATGTCGATGCCGACCGGCTCGATGCTCAGCGCGCGGCGCGGTTGCGCTGATCCTTGCGCAGGAAATCGATCAAGGCCTGCAAGGCCGCCGGAGTTTGCCGCCGGCTCGGATAATAGAGGCAGAAGGCGCTGCCGTGCGGCTGCCATTCCTCAAGCAGCGGCGTGACGCGGCCATCGGCGATCGCGGCGGCGACATAGGCGCGCGGCATCTGGGTCAGCCCGACGCCATCGAGGATCGCCGGCGCCATCAGCGAGGTCTCGTTGAGGATGAGCGAGCCGCTCACCGGCACGTCGAATACCTTGCCGTCCTTCTGGAATCGCCAGGGCAACAACGCGCCGTTCGGCAAGCGCAAGCGGATGCAGTTATGCGCCTGCAAATCCTCCGGCACTTTCGGCTTGCCCCGTTTGGCGAGGTAGGAAGCGGCGCCGACGATCGCGGTCTGCCAATCATCGGTGACGCGCACCGCGATCATGTCGCGGTCGATGCGGTCGCCGGCACGGATACCGGCGTCGAATTGCTGTGCGACGATGTCGATATTGGCGCTGTCGACCGAAATTTCGAGCTTGATGTCGGGATATTGCGCGAGGAATTTCGCCAGCACGGGGGCCAGCACCGATTGCGCCGCCGGCGGCGCGACCGTGAGACGCAACAACCCGGCCGGCTTGTCGCGGAACTCGTTCAACGAATCGATCGCCGCCTCGTAATCGTCGATCACTGGGCGGAGGCGCAGCAACAGCTTCTCGCCGGCCTCGGTGGGCGCGACGCTGCGCGTTGTTCGGTTGAGCAGGCGCAGCCCGAGCCGCTCCTCCAGCGTGCGGATGGTTTGGCTTAGAGTCGCCGGCGAAATGCCAAGCTGCTTGGCGGCGCGCGTGAAGTTGCGCTGCTCCGCCACCGCGATGAAGGCGCTGAGCTCGCCGAATTCGGTCCCACGCATGGCAGGATCATAGGGCGATCGCCGCCGTCTGGCGATTGTATCGATTAGCCGAAGGCCGCATTCGTGGATTGCCGGATTGTCATGGCCCGCGCCCGTGCCGATCTTCTCCGCAGGCGCGACCGGACCGGCTTTGGCGTGCCGCAATCTCAATCCAACGCGAATGAAGGAGCATCTGGTGAGCAACGATACCAAAGACATCGCAGTCCTCGTTGGCAGCTTGCGAGCGGATTCGGTCAACCGCAAAGCCGCGCTCGCCTTGCGCGCGGTAGCCCCGGAAGGACTGACGCTCGATCTCGTCCCGATCGGGCATTTGCCGTTCTACGATCAGGATTTCGATGCCGATCCGGCAAGCACGCCGGAAGCCTATACCGCATTCCGCAACCGCGTCGCGCGCGCCGACGGCGCGATTTTCGTGACGCCGGAATACAACCGGTCCTTCCCGGCTGTCTTAAAGAACGCGATCGATGTCGGTACGCGGCCTTACGGCAAAAACGTCTGGTCAGGCAAGCCGGCCGGCGTGATCAGCGTGTCGATGGGCGCGCTCGGCGGCTTCGGCGCCAATCAGCAACTACGGCTGCAGCTTGCGAACGTGAACATGCTGGTTCTGCAACAGCCCGAAGTCTATATCGGCGGCGGCGACAAGCTGTTCGATAACGACGGCAATGTCACAGTCGACGCGACGGGCGCGTTCCTGAGCGGCTACATCGAAGCCTTCGCGTCTTGGACCGAGCGGGTTACGAGGGCAGCGAACGCGGCTTAAAGACTGATGCCTCGCCAGGCGTGGTCGGGCTCGGAAATGTCGAAGACGATGCCGTGCGGGTCGCGATATTTGATCTCGACGGTCATGCCCGCGCGTCCCTCGAAATGGAACTTGCCGCCATTGTCTTTGATCTTCTGGTCCATGCCGGCCCATTCCTTCGGATCTTCGACCACGAAGCCGATGTGATGAAGGCCGACGAAATCCTTGCCGCGCTCGTCGCCAGCGTCGGCGTCCGTTCGAAACTTCAAGAGCGTGACATTGACCACGCCATCCGAAAGGCTGATCGCGACCTCGTTCTCGTTGTTCTTCTTGAAGCCGAATACGGTCTCGAAGAACGCCGCTTCGCGCTTCAGGTCGTTGACCGAGATCGCGATATGCCGAAGTTTCGCCGTCATGTCGCACCTGCCTCGTGGCGTTCCCTGCCGCGATCTTAGCAGAGGTAATATGGCAGCAGGAAGCTCCTCCGCGGCGCCTCCGTGGCTTAGAGCGTCACGATATAGGCGAGTTTCTCGCCTTTGAGGCGGCGCGCGACATTGTCGCCGACGACCGCCGCGAGGCGCTTGGCCATGACGGCGCCGGACGCGCCCGCCATATGCGGCGCGATGATGAGATGGGGCGCATCCCACAGCGCGTGGCCCGGCGGCAGCGGCTCGGGCTCGGTAACGTCGAGCCCGGCGCCGGCGATAGTGCCGTCTTTCAGCGCCGCGGCCAGTGCCGCGCAATCGACGAGGTAGCCGCGCGCGATGTTGACGAGGACGGCGCTGCGCTTCATCAGCGCGAATTCGGGGCCGCCGATCAGATGCCGCGTCTCGGGGCTGGCGGCGAGCGCGATTACCACCGCATCGGCACGCGGCAGGATGGTGTGGAGTTGCGATACGGGCAGGCTCTCGTTGGCGTCTGGATGAGGCCGCGCGCTTCGGGTCACGGCAATAACATGTGCGCCGAATGCCTTGAGGAGCCGGCCGATCTCGCTGCCGATATGGCCGAAGCCGAGCACGGCGACCGTGCTGTCGAACGGGATGGCGCAGCGCGCGCGAGCATCGCCGGCATCCCACGCACGATGCTTCTGATTGTCGAGCAAGGCCGGGAATTGTCGCTGGATGCCGAGCAGCAGCGCGATCGCCTGGGTCGCGACCGGCGGCGCATAGGCGTCGCCGGCATTGGTGAGAATGACGCCCGGCGGGAGGCCGTGCTGGGCGACCGCGTCATAGCCGGCCGAGAGCAGTTGGATCCATGTGAGCTGTTTCGCGCGCTCGCGCAGGAGCCGCGCGACCGCGGCGGAATAGAGCGAATCTGGAAGCAGCAACAGCTCCGCTTCGGGGATTGCGGCCGCGAATTCGGAGTCGCTCTCGACCGCGACCGCGCCCTCGCCCACCAGCGCCCGGAGCCGCTCCAGGATCGCCGTCCCCCCCAATCTTGCGCGCAGAACCGCTTTCATCGCGGCCGCGAAGGTTGAAGGAGCGGCCGCGTGCTGTCAACGCGGCTGCTACCAGGTGCCGCGCGTGCCGAATCCCACCAATGTATCGGTCGCCGCCTTTTCGCGGCTGTCGCGAATCAGGCACTCCAGCAGTCGGCGGAAGATCGCCTGTTCCTCCGCTGAAAATTGCGCGAAAAACCGGCGTTCGAACGGCTCGACCTCCTTATCGCATTTTTGCAGCAAGGCTGCGCCGGCCGCGGTCAGTGCGACCTTTAGCACACGGCGTGAAGCGATATCTTCCGTGCGATGAACCAGTTGGCGCCGTTCTAACCCGGCGACGATCTCATGGCTCGATTGCGGCGTGACACCGAGGCGCCGCGCCAAAGCCGCCGACGAGACGCCTTCGCGATGCTCCTTGACGACGCACAGCACGATGTATTGTGACGGCGTCAAGCCGAAGACCTGAACCACGGCGTCCAGTTGTTGAAAATTCGCAAGCTGTGCCTGGCGCATCAGGTAGCTCAGACGTGGGGCAGTCGGCATCGTTGCTCCGAAAGGCGCGCAGCATGCGCGACAAAGTCGCTTGACGCTATATCAGGACTCCTGATAGGACTCTTGTAAAGCCACCAGATATTAGTGTCAAGCTATGGCGGCCGCCATCGATGGCGGCGTAATGGGGAGCGAGACCAACTCGCCGGCTTCCGCCACTCGAAGGGAGGACGTCATGAATACAACTCGTCGATTCGATGTCAGCGAATTCCTCGATCGGTCTGCCGTTGGAACGCATCGTTTCCTGATTTTCTGTCTTTGCACGTTGGTTATGGTGGTCGACGGTTACGATGTCTTCGTGGTCGGCTATGTGGTACCGGCGCTCGCCAAATCCTTCGGCGTCGCGCCCCAAGCGATCACCTCGGTGTTCGTTCTGCAAACTATCGCTTTGGGGATCGGCGCTTATGCCGTCGCGCCCTTCGCCGATTGGATCGGTCGGCGCAAGCTGGTGCTGATCTGCACCGCGATCTTCGGCATCGTGACTCTGCTCTGCACGCGAGCGTCCTCGATCGGCGAGTTGTCGGCTTATCGCTTCTTGGCATCGCTGTTTTTCGGCGCCGTCGTGCCGAATCTGGTTGCCATCGCATCGGAATACGGCGCGCAGCGCAGCCGCGCGAGCTTGGTGATGATCCTGTTCATCGGCTACACCGTCGGGGCTGGCGGCGGCGGCTATCTCGCTGCGGTGGTGGTCGGCAGCTACGGCTGGCAGGGCGCGTTCTGGATGGGCGGGCTGGTTCCGCTCGCCCTCGTCGTCGTCGTCTACTTCTGGTTGCCGGAATCGATCAAGTTCCTCGTGCTGCGGGGCGATCGCAACGCCGAGGTCGCGGCGCAGTTGCGGCGTATCGATCCGCAGGCCGATCTGTCGGCGACGAGCGCGGGTTTCACCATCCGCGAGGAGAAATCCGGCTCGATCCCGGTGGTCGCCCTGTTCCGCCAAGGCCGTGCGGTCGCGACCTTGGCGCTATGGCTCAGCGACGCGATGAATCTCTTCGTCCTGACCTTCATCGCCGCGTGGGCGCCGACATTCCTGCGGCTGTTTTCGGGTGCGGCCGTGCAACAGGCAGCGGGCGTGGCCGCGCTATTTTCGCTTGGCGGCATCATCTCGCCGCTGATCCTCGGCGGTTTCATGAGTCGCTATTCCGCCAGCAGAGCGCTGGCCGTTAATTATGTCTTGGGCGCGCTTGCGGTCGTGGTGATGGGATATGTCGCCGGCAGTCTCGCCCTTTCGGCGGTCGGGATATTTTTCGCCGGATGGTTTATCATCGGCGGCCAGGGCGGTATCAACGCGCTTGCCGCCATGCTCTACCCGACCGAGATGCGTGCGACGGGCGTGGGCTGGGCGCTGGGCGCCGGCCGTATCGGGTCGGTATTCGGTCCCGCTCTCGGCGGATTTATGTTAGAGAACCATTGGAGCGCCACGCCGATCTATTTTGTGGCGGCCAGCCCCTTGGCGGTCGCAGCCATCGCGACCGTGTGTGTGCGGTTCGCGGCTTATGTCAGCCCAACCGAGATCGCGGCGCAAAGCGAGGCGCCGATTGGGAGTAACTAACGTCGTTGGATTTTCGCTTGAAACAAAGAGGAGCGTCTAAATGCCTGCCGATAAATTGCCGGGTGGCAAGAACGTCAAGGTCGAGATCGAGGACGGCATTGCCTGGGTGACTCTCAACCGCCCGGAAAAGCGCAATTGCATGAGCCCGGCCTTGAACGACGAGATGGTCGAGGTCTTGGACGCGCTCGAGATCGACGACCGCTGCAGCGTCCTGGTCTTGACCGGCGCCGGCGACGCGTTCTCGGCGGGCATGGATCTGCGCGAATTCTTCCGTGCCACTGACGGGTTGCCCTATGTGCAGCAGATGCGGGTGCGCCGTTCCTCGGCGACCTGGCAATGGCATCAGCTCGCGCATTTCCTGAAGCCGACGATCGCGATGGTCAATGGCTGGTGCTTCGGCGGCGCGTTCACGCCGCTGATCTCCTGCGATCTCGCGGTCGCGGCCGAAGAGGCGCAGTTCGGCGTCTCCGAGATCAATTGGGGCATCATCCCGGGCGGCCAGGTGACGCGCTCGCTGGTGTTCGCGATGACCTTCCGCAATGCGATGTATTACACGCTGACCGGCGAGACCTTTGACGGCAAGCAGGCGGCGGCGATGGGCATCGTCAACGAGGCGGTGCCGAAGGTGAAGCTGAGGGAGCGCACGACGGCGCTGGCGAATATCCTCAAGGGCAAGAACCCGCACGCCTTGCGGGCCTGCAAGGAGGCGATCCGCGCCTCGGCCTTCATGCCGTTCGAGGTTTCGGGCGATTACCTCGCGGCGAAGAGCTCGCAGCTTCGCCTGGTTGACGACGAATCCGGCCGCAACCAGGGCCTGAGCCAGTTCCTCGACGAGAAATCCTATCGCCCCGGCCTCGGCCCGATGCGGCGCGAGAAGGAAAAGAAGTAGGTCAAACCCTCTCCGCCGCGATAGCGGGGGAGAGGGTGCGAGCGCAGCGAGCGGGTGAGGTGGGACGGCGCTGGTCGATTTTGAAATCGTACACCTCATCCGAAATCTCCTCCCACCTCACCCTCCCGCGGCTTAGCCGCGGGCCCCTCCCTCTCCCCCCGCTATCGCGGCGGAGAGGGGCAAAGGAGACTGATGACCACCATCGATATCTCCCGCCTGATGCGGCCGCGCTCGATCGCGATCGTCGGCATCTCGCCCGAGCCGAGCTCGGCCGGGTTCCTGATGCTGAAGACGCTCGAGGAATATGCCTATTCGGGCGCGATCCACCTCGTCAGCCGCAACCGCAGCGACATCAACGGCCGCGCCTGCGTCAAGACGATCGGCGATCTGCCGGACGGCGTCGATGCGGCGATGCTGTTGATCCCGCGCGTCGCGATCGAGGATGCGGTAAAGGCCTGCGCTCAGAAGCGCGTCGGCGCGATCGTGATTTTCGCCGCCGGTTTCGGCGAGGCGGGGGGCGAGTGGAAAGCGGCGCAAGACCGTATCGCCGCGATCGCCGAAGAAGCGGGCATCGCGCTATGCGGGCCGAATTGCCTCGGCATCGTCGATTTCATCAACCGCATCCCGCTGACCTTCTCGCAGCAATTGGGGCCGCCGCTCGATGTGGCATCGGGCGTCGCGGTGGTGGCGCAAAGCGGCGGGCTTGCCGGCGTGGTGCGGGTGGCGCTCAAAGCCAAGGGCATTCCCGTCACTTGCACGGTCTCGACCGGCAACGAGGCGGTGCTCGGCCTGGAGGATTATGCCGGCTATCTGATCGAGCAGAAAACCACCCAGGTGATCGCCTGCTTCGCCGAGCAAATCCGCAAGCCGCAGCGGTTCTTGGAAGTTGCGGCGCGGGCGCGGGCGCTTGGCAAGCCGATCGTGCTGCTGCACGCCGGGCGCAGCGCGGCGGCGCAGGAATCGGCGAAATCCCATACCGGCGCGATGGTCGGCGATTACGCCGTGATGCAGACCGTGCTGGCTCACAGCGCGGTGCTGCAGGTCGAAAGCCTCGAAGAGCTGATCGACGTTGCCGAGCTGATGATGCGCTTTCCGACGCCGCCGACCAAGGGCTGCGCGATGGTGACGGATTCGGGCGCGGTCAAAGGCATGACGCTCGATCTGTGCGACGCGCTCGGCCTCGACCTGCCGCCGCTCACGCCGGCGCTCGAAGCGCAGCTTCAGGCCGAGCTGCCCGAATTCGTCGGCGCCTCGAACCCGCTCGACCTCACGGCGCAGGCGATCACCCATCTCGACATGTACACGCGCACGATCGCGCCGCTTCTGGCCGACGATCGCTATGGCAGCCTGGTGCTGACCGCGATCGTCTCCTCGGCCAGCGACTATGCGCTGGTCAAAGGCCGCGCCTCGCTGAAGCCGCTGTTGGGCGCGAAAAAGCCGGTCATCTACGCGATGCTGGGCGACGAGGCCGAGGTGCCGGAGAAGCTCATCGCAGAGGCGCGCGCCGGCAACGTGCCGTTCTTCCGCTCGCCCGAGCGTGCGTTCCGCGCGCTGGCGCGGGTGACGGCCTATGGCCGCGCGCTCGATGCGGCGCGGCAGCGCAAACCAGACGCAGTATTTCAGCCGCCGTCCTTGTCCGGTGTTGGCACGCTGACGGAAGCGACAAGCAAGAGCTACCTCGCCGCCTGCGGGTTGAAAGTGCCGCAAGGCAAGCTCGCCACATCGCTGACCGAAGCGCGGGATGCTGCGAAGGCGATCGGCTTTCCACTGGCTGCGAAGCTGCAATCAGCGGCGCTCGCGCATAAGAGCGACGCCGGCGGCGTTATTCTCGCTATCGCCGACCTGCATCAGCTCGAAGCCGCATGGGAAAAGCTCCAGCATATCGCGCGCGCGCGCAGCCTCGTGCCCGACGGCATCCTGGTCGAGCGCATGGCCAAGCCCGGGATCGAGATGATCCTCGGCGCGCGCCGCGACCCGCAATGGGGGCCGGTGCTGGCGGTTGGCTTGGGCGGCATCTTCGCCGAGGCGCTGGGCGATATCCGCATCCTGCCGGTCGGGCTCGGCGCCGGCGAGATCGAGGCCGAGATCCGGAAGCTCCGCGGCGCGAAGCTGCTGGCCGGGATGCGCGGCGTGCCGTCGGCCGATCTGGCGGCGCTTGCCCAGACCGTCGCGCTGCTGGGATCGATAATGCAGGCCGAGCCGCGTATTCGCGAGATCGACGTCAACCCACTCTTGGCACTGCCTGCCGGCGAAGGCGTCCTCGCGCTCGATGCGCTGATCGTCGCCGCATAGCACAGCAAGCGGGTGTCGCCATTGCTGTCGATCGTGAGACTTTGAACGGGAGACCGGAATTGAGGTTGCTTTTGGCTGCTGCGGCGATCGTGCTCGTTTGCGCGCTCAGCCCCGCCGCGCGCGCTGCCGATATCGGCTGCATCAGCACGACGTTCAATCTGCTGTCGCCCAACGATAAGGTTTGCGTCAGCGCGTTCGAGGACCCGCATGTGCCGGGCGTCGTGTGCCACATCTCGCAAGCCCGCAAGGGCGGCTGGGGCCAGCCTTTCGGCCTTAACGAAGACCCGTCGAATTTCTCGGTCGCGTGCCGGCAAATCGGCCCGATCGATGTCGATCTCTCGAAATTGAAAGAGAACGAGGAAGTCTTCAGCGAGAAGACCAGCATCTTCTTCAAGGCGACGCGCATCTATCGCATGGTCGACAAGCCACACAACACGCTGATCTACGTCGCCGTCAGCTCGAAGATCGTCAACGGCTCGCCCGCCAACGCGATCAGCACGGTGCCGATCATGCCGTGGGGAAAGTCGTAATCGACGCGCTTGAAATCTGGAAAGGAGTGTATACTATAAGTCTATCTTTCTAGACTGGGAGTGTATATTGGCTTTCCATGTCAAGGACGCGGCCACCGATAAAGCGGTGCGTCGTCTGGCGAAGCTCAAGGGCAAGAGCCTGACAGCAACGATCCGCGAAGCGGTCGAGCATGAATACGAGCGCGAGCAGCGACGGCCGTCGCTTGTCGAGCGAATTGCGGTAATTCAGGACGAGGTTGCGGCGCTCGCGCGGCCTGGCGGCAAGCCAGCGGATAAGCAATTCTACGACGAGCTTTCCGGCGACGCCTGATGTTTCTCGACGCGTCGGCGATCGTGGCGATACTCGCTCGCGAAAGCGATGCCACCTCACTCTCTGCGCGCCTGGCTCGGGCCATCAAAATCTATGTCTCGCCGGTTTGCATCTACGAGGCGGTTCTCGGTCTGGCACGCAAGGAAAACTTTTCGCTCGCCGATGCACGCCGGATTGTCGATCGACTGATCGGCGAGCTGCGGGCCGAGATCATCCCGATCGATGCCGAAATCGGCGATGCTGCCATCGACGCATTCGAGCGCTTCGGTAAGGGGCGTCATGCCGCGAGCCTCAACCTCGGCGATTGCTTCGCCTATGCCTGTGCGCGACAACGCGATGTGCCCATGCTCAGCAAGGGCAACGATTTCCCGCGTACCGATATCGCGACTGCCTGAGTGCTTGGCCGACATGCCAAGGCGGAAAGATTACGTCAGCAGGAATTACGACAGTCCACTCAACTCCGCTTGCGGGTCGTCGTCCGGCGGCGGCGATGGCTTCGGACCGCGCTTGCGCGGTTTGAGGTGGCGCTGCGCCGTTGCTTCGAGGCGCGCGAGAAAGGCGTCGCCGCCGAGCGGACGGCCGATGCTTTCGGCTTGGCGCAGGCGCTCGAAGGCGACGGCGTCGGGTCCGGTATCGATCAACGCCGCAAAACCGGGATACCGCTCCAGCACCGGCGCCCACGCCGTGATGCCGTCGTCTGCCGCCGCGAGATGCGCATGCCCGCTCGACCGCGGCCAATCCGTCGCCCGCTCAACGAGCCGCGCGCGCACCGGATTGAGCGCGACATAGCGCAACGCCGCGCCGAGATGCTCCTCATCCATCGCGACGGCGCCGAAACGGCCCTGCCAGAAATGGCCGGTTCGCCGCCCGCGCGCGTGGACATGCCCGGCGTAGCGCCGATGCACCGGCGCCAGCGCGCGCCACAACCCATCCTCATCCGCCGGAACGAGGATCAGATGGACGTGGTTCGGCATCGGCATCCAGGCCCAGACCTCGACCCCGGCGGCGCGGCACGCTTGCGCCAGAAGATCGCGATAAAGCGCATAATCCGCAGCGCCGAAAAATGTCTGTGCCCGCCCGATGCCGCGCTGCGTCACGTGGTGCGGGCAAACCGGGAAACACCAAGCGCGCGAGCCGAGCCATGCGCAACAGCGCGCCGCGCCGCCCCGACCATCAATAGAATGCACCGTAATTCTAGATGCGGTTATTCCCCGTCGAAACAAGCCAGAGACCGGACAGCAAGGCCGCGGTACCGATAACTCTAACAGTCCAGACATAAGCAGTTAATCGCCAATCCCCGCTGGCCTTGTGCTTATTGGAAAAGATGTATGCCAATACCAATAAATTATTTTTGATTGAATTGTTCAATATAACGTCGGGTTTTCCTATTCGAATCCATTCGTCCACATCCGTTTTCTTCAGCCTCAGTAACATTAGTTCAACAAATATCAAATTAGATACTATCGTACCGGCGCAAAGTAGCCAAATCATCAACGCTACTGACATAGTGAGCTCAATGGCGCGGGGGACTTTTGTAGCCAGCGGTCCCGCTACCGCTCAGCCCTATGCCCGGCGCGAAAGATAAGGAAGAAGAACAGGCTACCCTTACTAGCGAGCAGGTCTGCTCAAAGGTGACAGCCCCGACGGCCCCAAACGTGAACGACGTTACGCGCACAGGCCCGTATACCGGGGTTCCCCACGACTTCGCAGCCCAAGACAGGTCCGTTGACACTGATTCACCATACCCGATACCACCGCCGATGTAGCAGCTACCGTCAACGTTGCAAGATACTACAGCAGCGGCTCCACTTGGCGAAGTGACGGTACCTTGGATATCTAATCCATCGAACAGAGCATTGGTTGGATCGGTTATTCCTTGTGGTCCGCATCCACCAGACGGACCGTTACAAACGTAGTCGCCACCGGAATAAGACGTCTCAGCGTAGCCACGCGTTTGCTCGCTACCTCCCATCTCATTAAAGAGATACCCGAACGAGGCTGTGACGGCACCGTTCTCAAATTTCCCACCGCCGGCGACGCTGCTGATGCCCCCGACCGATGCCGTGGCGATCAAGCCGCCCATGAATTGCCATTGGTTGGTTTGAGCATTTGGGAATATCGTGGCGATGGCAGGTGTGGCCAAGGCGGCGATCCCGGCGCCTGCTGCGCCCGACTGGCAGGTACCGCCGCCGGCAGCGCTCGCAGCGCATCCTATCGCTGCATGTCCTAGTACATTGAGGGCGTACTCTCCCGGGTTATTCTCTACCGTCGCCAAGGTGGCGCCGTGGAAATTGGTTTCGGTGCCGACTTCGGCGAAAGCGTAAGTTTCCGCCCCGGCGATCGCGCCAGCCTCGAGCGCCACGCCGAGCTTGCCGCTCGTCACGCCGGCCTGCAGGGCAGATGTTGCACCGGCGACGTAGGGAGCGCACGGGGGACAATAGTAAGCTGCGACTGCTACTGTCGCGATGTTGAGGGCCTGTCCAAGATAGGGGACAGAATAGACGGCGGGCGTAATGCTGAGGACATCGTTGAAATGCGTCACCGGATCGAAGATGTT
>DATLUE010000021.1:0-4220 GCA_035533255.1 Allostellaceae bacterium
CCGCGCCGGCGCCGGCTCGGCGTCGCCGGCCGGCGTTAGAGTTTCGATCACGACGAACGCGATCGGCGTGCCGGGCGCGAGCGTCAGGCGCTGTTGCAGAGCGAGCAGACCGATCGGGGTCGCGACCAGCGTCTCATTGCCGGCGACGCTGACCACGGTACCGGTGACGAGATCCGCGCTTTGTGCGCTCGGCGCGACCACGCGGAGCAGCAATTGCGTGCCCGCGGCCGGGCCTTGGCCGGCGGGCGTGCGGACGATCGCTTCGATGATTGTGCCGAGCGCGAGTTGTGTCGAGGGCTCGGCCGAGGCGACGCCGTCCGATCCCGGCTCGTTGCGCCCTTGCGCCGGCGCGCCGGCATAGACGCGGTGGTCGACCGCCGCGGCGGGCGCGATCGGGGCACCCAAGCCGACCGAATCGGCCATCTACCAGCTCCGCAATTCCCGATCGAGGCGGCGCGCGATCTGCTCGACATCGCGCGCGGCTTCGGCGTTCGGGCTGCGCTTCACCAGCGAGGATTGGCGGCGGATCGCGTCCTTGACCAGAGCGTCGCGCCGCACGATGCCGGCGAAGGGCGGCTCGATCTTGAGGAACTCGCGGCAGGCGCGCAGCAACGTCGAATAGGTGCGCTCGCCTTCCTCGATGCTCGACGCCATGTTGATGACGATGCGGATGCCTTCGGGCAACCGCTCCAGCGCCGTGATCTTGATATAGGCATAGGCGTCGGTGATCGCGGTCGGCTCGTCGGTGGTGACGACCAGGCAGGCGCGCGAATTGGCCGCCATCAGCCGCACCGTGCGCTCGATGCCGGCGCCGAGATCGAGCACCACCCAATCATATTGCCGGGCGAAGCTTTGCAGCTCGTTGCGCAAGCCGACCACCTTGGCGGCGCCGAGATTGGCGAGCCGATCCGAGCCCGAGCGTCCGGCGATGATGTCGAAGCCGTTGCGGCCGGCGCCGCCGTCGTAGGGCGTCACGATATCGGCCAGCTTGGTTTCGCCCGCGACCACGCTGGCGATGTCGCCTTGCGGCTGCAGGCCCAATTGCACGTCGACATTGGCAAGGCCGAGATCGCCGTCGAACAGCAGCGTGCGGCGGCCGGCCTGGGCGAGCGCATGGGCGAGGGTGATCGAGAACCAGGTCTTGCCGACGCCGCCCTTGCCCGAGGCGACCGCGATGATGTTGCGCCTGCCGGGCGCGGTCAGGGGGGCGAGCGTCGAATCGGTTTCGGCGGTGGCGGTATTGGTCATGGCGAACCTTTCGGCAACAGCAACCGCGCCAGCAGGGCGGGGGTGAAGGGGGTCAGGCCGTCGGCAATGTCGGCGCCGATGCCGGCTTCGGCGAGCGCCAGACGCGACGTGTCGGCGATGGTCAGCATGCTGCCCAGGCGCCGGGTGGCGTCGAGCTGCGTGACGATGGCGCGCGCGCAGCCGAGATCGGCGAAAATCTGCGCGCTCTCGCTGCCGTCGGCGGCGTCGATCCCGGCGGCGAAGACCAGTAGCGGCTCGGCGGGCGAGGCGCCCATCAGCGCGGCGATCTCGCGCCGGTTGCCGATGTTGAACGGATTGACGCCGGCGGTGTCGATGATCAGACGCTCGGCGGGATCAGCGCTCCGCACGAGCGCGCCCAGCGCTTCGGGTCCATCGGCAGTCGCAAACGGCACGCGTAGGATCGTCGCGAACGCCTCGAGTTGCGCGGCGCCGCCGGCGCGCGCGAGGTCGGTGGTGATCAGCCGCACGCGCCGGCCGCCCAGCACGTCGCGGGTCGCGAGCTTGGCGGCGGTAACGGTCTTGCCGCTGCCGGGTGTACCGGCCAGCAGGATCGCGCGATCTTGGGGCGCGAGCGGCGAGAAACGCAAAACGGTGATGCCGGCGGCAAGAGCGTCGCACGGATTCTCGAGCGCGGAGGCCAGCGCGGAGTCGATCAGCCGGTTGCGCAGGGACGGCGTCGGCGCATGAAAGTCGAGCGCCTCGCCGATCACGGTATCGACCGCGGGCAAGGCCGATGCGCCGGCGTGCTGCTCGTCGAGCGCCGCGGTCACGCGGGTGTTGCCGTTGCCATCATCCTGCGCGGAGACGATCACCGCGTCGGGCCCGAGCTGCGCCCGGACCGCGGCCATCGCTTCGCTCGTCGATCGGCCGGTGAAAGTTCTAAGCCGCATGCGCTGTCATCTTTCCGGCCCCCGGGCGTCTCAGATCGTGCCGAGCGTCTTGATCCGCGCGCGCGGATGGATTTCGTTCTGCGACATCACCACCGTGATCGCGCGGAAGCGCTCGACGATCGAGCGCACATACGGCCGGATGGCGGGGCTGGTCAGCAGCACCGGCGTGTCGCCGCGCATGGCGAGGCGCTCGAAATTCGTGCGCACCGCGGCGATGAATTCCTGCAGCCGCGACGGCGACATGCTGAGATGGCGCTCTTCGCCTTGGCCGGACAGCGCCTCGGCGAAAGCCTGCTCCCATTGCGGCGACAGGCTCACCAGCGTGATGACGCCCTGATCGTTGGCATGGGCATCGGAGATCTGGCGCGCGAGCCGCGCGCGGACATGCTCGGTGATCACCGAGACGTTGCGGCTGAGGGTGCAGGCCTCGGAAATGCCTTCGAGGATGGTCGGCAGGTCGCGGATCGAGATGCGCTCGGTGAGCAGGTTCTGGAGCACGCGCTGGATGCCGCCCATCGAGATCTGGCCGGGTACCATGTCGGTGACGAGCTTCTGATGCGCCTTGTCGAGCTCGTCGATCAGCTTTTGGGTTTCGGAATAGGACAACAGCTCGGCCATGTTGTCCTTCACCACCTCGGTCAGATGGGTGGTGATGACGGTCTGGGGCTCGACCACGGTGTAGCCGCGGAACTGTGCCTCCTCGCGCAAGCCTTCCGAGACCCATTGCGCCGGCAGGCCGAAGGTTGGCTCGGTGGTGTTCTCGCCGTTGAGCGCGATCGCCTCGCCGCGCGGGTCCATCACCAGCAGCATGTTGGGCCGGAGCTCGCCGCGCCCGACTTCGATCTCCTTGACGCGCAGGATGTAGCCATTGGCCTGGAGCTGCAAATTATCCTGGATGCGGACCGAGGGCATGATGAAGCCCATCTCTTGCGCGAGGTTGCGGCGCAGCGCGCGGATCTGATCGGTCAGCCGCGTGCCGTTCTCGCTGTTGATGAGCGCAAGCAGGCCGTAGCCGAGCTCCAAGCGGATCTGGTCGATCTGCAGCGCGGTGGCGATCGGCTCTTCCTTGGGCGGCGCGGCAGCGGCCTTGTCGGCCTCGTCCTTGGCGAGCGCCTGCTTGTCCTTCTTGTCGTTGACTTTCCAGGCGGCGGCACCCGCGAGCAGCGACAGGACCATGAACGGGATGAACGGCACGCCGGGCACCAGCGACAGCGCGAAAGCGAGGAAGGACGCGACGCCGAGCGCCGCCGGATGCGCGCCGAGCTGTCCGAACAAGGCCTTGTCGGTCGAGCCGCTGATGCCGGCCTTCGAGACCAGCATGCCCGCGGCGGTCGAGACGATCAGCGCCGGGATTTGCGATACCAGGCCGTCGCCGACGCTCAGCAGGGTAAAGGTGTGCGTCGCCTCGGTGAAGGACAAGCCCTGCTGCGCGACGCCGATGAAGATGCCGGCAATGACGTTGATGCCGGTGATGATGAGGCCCGCGACCGCGTCGCCGCGCACGAATTTCGAGGCGCCGTCCATCGCGCCGAAGAAATTGCTTTCGTCCTCGAGGTCCTTGCGGCGCTGGCGCGCCTTGCCCTCGTCGATCATGCCGGCGCTGAGATCGGCGTCGATCGCCATCTGCTTGCCGGGCATCGAATCCAAGCTGAAGCGCGCGGCGACTTCGGCGATACGCCCCGAGCCTTTGGTGATGACCACGAAATTCACCACGACGAGAATCGTGAAGACGATCGCGCCGATCACGAAATTGCCGCCCATGACGAAGCCGCCGAAGGCCTGGATCACATGGCCGGCGGCGGCGGTGCCGGTGGCACCGCGGCTGAGGATGAGGCGCGTCGAGGCGAGGTTGAGCGCCAGCCGCAGCATCGTCGAGATCAGCAGCACGGTCGGGAAGGCGGAGAATTCGAGCGGCCGCTCGATGAACAGCCCGACCATCAGGATCAGGACCGAGAGCGTGATCGACAGCGCCAGCGAGATGTCGAGCAGCCAGGGCGGCATCGGCAGGATCAGCACCGACAGGATCGACACGACGCCGAGCGCCAGCGCGATCTCGCCGCG
>DATLUE010000022.1:0-2105 GCA_035533255.1 Allostellaceae bacterium
CGGCGCCGCGCGCATGAACTCCTTGACCGCCCGCACCGCGGGCGGCGGACAGTCGGCAATGCTTTTCGCCAAGCTTTCGACCGCAGGCTCGAGCCCGGCCGCCGGCACGATCTTGCTCAGCATGCCGAGAGCGAGCGCCTCGCGGGCCGCGATAATTTCGCGCGAATAGACGAGATAGGAAATCGCCTTTTGCGGGATGCGGTCCATCAGCGCGGATATCGCGAGACAGGGTGGAATGCCGTGATCCATTTCCGGAAGCTGGAAGCGCGCATCCTCGCTCGCCACCGTGATGTCGCATGCTGCGGCAAGGGCGCAGCCAAGGCCGAAAGCGTTGCCGGTAACGACGCTCATCACCGGCATAGGGGCGCGACGGAAAACGCCGTACAGCCGCAGCACCGGCTCGGTGTTGCCGCGCCGCACGTCGAGCGCGCGGGGCGCCGCCGCAGGGTCGGGCGGCGGGAGATTGCGCCCGGTGCAGAAATCCTTTCCCGCGCCGCGCAAAACGACAAGCTGGCTGTCGCGCGCGTCCTCGATCATCTTGGCCAACATCTCGGCCATGGCATTGGTCATCCGGTTGCCGACCGCGGGCCGATTGAGGGTCAACGTCGTGATGGCACCGGTTTGGTCGCGGAGGATCGGTTCGGACATCGGCCTTCCTTTCTGGTGCAGACGTCAGACGCGTAATGCCGGGTCAAGAATGCCGGGCGATGAACTCTTCCATTACGGTCGCAAGATGAAGCGGCGTCTCCTGCATCGGATAGTGGCCGGAATTCTCCATCAGGCGGATCTCGGCATGCGGAAAGAGCGGCGGGAACACCGCACGCACCATGGCCTCGGTCACGCCGCCGTCGTGCTCGCCGACGAGCACCAGCATCGGCGCCGTGGCGAACTTGGTCAGCGCGGCAAAATCGTCCTCGACGAACGATGCACCGTAGCTTGCGAAGGCCCGCGGCAGGGAGGTTGCGCGTGCGCCGCGCAGGATCCATTCCAGCCATGTCTTGGACAGTCGGTTGCCGACCGATTGTCCGATCAGCATCAGAGCGCTTTCGTCGCTTTCGGCGACCGAACGGAAAAAGGCCAATGTCTGGTCGTCGAGCGTCATGGCGGCCGCCGGCACGGGCGTGATCGCGACCACGGACCGAATCCGCTTCGGCACGTCGACCGCGACGCGCTGCACCGCCTTGCCGCCCATCGAGTGTCCGACGACGCTGAACCGGTCCCAGCCAAGCTCGTCCGCAAGGGCGACCACGTCGCGCGCGATCTCCGCCATCGTATAGTCGCCTGCTATCGCCTTTGATTTTCCATAACCGCGGATATCCGCGAAGGCATAGGAAAATCGGTTCAGGTCCAGGCTGTTGAACATCGGTGCATAGCCCGTATGGTCGGTGAACCAGCCATGTACCGCGATGACCTTGCTTGGGCCCCTGCCCAGGATCGTTTTAGCGATCGTCATGTTGCGCCTCTCCCCGGTCTGATCGTCAATCGCCTCGCCGCGGCGCGGCGCGCCGGCATCAGCGCCTGCCGGTGATTTCGACGCGTTGGTCGATCGCGCCGAAAATGCTTCGCCCTTTGCGATCGAGCATCTCGATGCGCAACCGGTCGCCCGACTTCAGGAACGGCGTGCGCGGAGCGCCGAATTCGAGCTGCTCATGCACCCGCAACTCGGCAAGGCAGCCACTGCCGCTGGCCTCGTCCTCGTTCGACACCGTGCCGGCGCCGAGAATGGTCCCGGCCGATAGACGCCGCGTGCGCGCAGCGTGCGCAATAAGCTGTGGATAGGTGAAGAACATACCGACGCCGGCATCGGGCTTTCCGATCGGCTTGTCGTTGACCGATGACAGCAGCCGACCATGAAATTTCTCGCCGTCCCAGTCCGACCCCAACTCGTCAAGCGTCACCGCCACGGGAGAGAACGCGCTCGTCGGTTTAGCCTGCAGGAAACCGAACTGCTTGGGTAATTCGGTCAGGGTCAAGACCCGCAACGTGACGTCGTTCATCAGCATCGCGAGCTTCACGTGCTTGGCCGCCCCTTCGGGCGCAATGCCCATCGGCACGTCATCGAGAATCACTGCGACCTCGGGTTCATAATCGATGCCAAGCTCTTC
>DATLUE010000023.1:0-20200 GCA_035533255.1 Allostellaceae bacterium
TTCGTGTGGATGAGTTGCGTCCTCGTCACCCGCATCGGCTTCCTGCGGGTTTCCGATTCCGATCTCTTCCGCCGCCGCGTCGTCGTGGTCGGCACCGGCGTGCGCGCCGCGCGTATCGCCGAGTTGGTCGATCGCGGCCGCAATCGCTATTTCGTGCCCAAGGCCTTCGTCCATGCCTGCGGCGATCTCCGTCTCGTCATGGGCGCGCCGCTCGATCTCGACCGTACCGCCGACGATCGCGCGCTTGCCCGCTACGCGCATGACATCGGCGCGCGCGAGGTGGTGGTCGCGACCGACGAGCGCCGCGGCATGCCGGTCGGGCAATTGCTTCATTGCAAGGTCGAAGGCATCAACGTGGTCGACTACCAGACCTTCTGGGAGCGCGAGAACGGCCGCATCGACATCGAGGCGCTGCAGCCGAGCTGGTTGATCTATTCCGACGGCTTCCGGCTGAGCCCGATCAATACATTGATGAAGCGCGCCTTCGACGTCGTGGTCTCGACGGGCCTTTTGATCTTCGCGCTGCCGGTGATGGGCATCGCCGCGCTGGCCGTGCGCTCCGAGAGCCCAGGACCGGTGCTCTATCGCCAAGAGCGCGTCGGCCGCGGCGGCAACAGCTTCACGCTGCTGAAATTCCGCAGCATGCGCGACGACGCCGAGCGCAACGGCATCCAGTGGGCCGCCAACAGCGATCCGCGCGTCACCCGGATCGGCGGCATCATCCGCAAATTCCGCATCGACGAGCTGCCGCAATTGTTCAACGTGCTGAAAGGCGACATGTCCTTCGTCGGCCCGCGGCCCGAGCGCCCGTTCTTTGTCGATCAGCTCGCCAAGACCATTCCGTTCTACGGCGAGCGCCATTCGGTGAAGCCCGGGATCACCGGCTGGGCGCAGGTCAATTATCCGTATGGCGCCTCGATCGAGGATGCGAAGCAAAAGCTCGCTTACGACCTCTACTACGTGAAGAACCGGACGCTGTTCCTCGACCTCGTGATCCTGGTCCACACCGTCCGCGTCATTCTGTTCAGCGAAGGCGCGCGCTGAGCCGATGACTGCCGCCGCCGTCTTCGCGCTGATCTGCGCGGTCGTTTACGCCGGGCTCCTGGCGCTCACGCTGTCGCGTCGGCCTTGGGGTCGCGAGACCGCGCTGGCGGCGGTCGCCATTGCGCTGACCCTCGCCTGGACGCTCGCGCTCGGCGCCGGCGGCGCCGCCAGCGCGCCGTTGCTGCCGGCACTCGAAGCCGCGCCGCTTCTGGCCTGGACGATCTTCCTCACCGTGCTGGTCGCGCCAAGCCTCAACGCACGCTTCGATCCGCGGCTGCGCCTGGCGATGCTCGTGACGCCGGCCGCGGTCGGCTTTGCCGTCCTGTGGAACGACGTTCTCTATGCATTTCGCTTCGGCGGCGGCGCGCTCGCCCCATCGCAGATCATCGGCCGCGAGGCGATGGCGATCTTCGGCCTGCTGCTGGTCGAGAATCTTTTTCGCAATACCTCCGCCCGCCGGCAGTGGAACGTCGTGCCGCTCTGCATCGGCATGGGCGGCCTGTTCGCCTATCAGCTATTCCTCTATTCCGACGCGCTGCTGTTCGGCTGGGTGAGCGAGCTCTTCGCTGCCGCGCGCCCGGCGGTCACTTGCCTCGTCGCGCCGTTCCTCGCGCTGACCTTTCTGCGCAACCGTAGCTGGAAGGTCGCGATCCGTCTGTCGCAAAGCGTCGTCCTCCATACCCTCACATTAATCGCTTCGGGCGTGTTTCTCCTCGCCATCGTCACCGTCGCCGGGCTGCTGCGCGATTGGGGCGCGGATTGGGGGCGGGTGGTGCAGGTCACGGCGCTGTTCGGCAGCGTTCTGGTGCTGGCCTCGATCGTCTCGTCCGGCAGCATCAAGGCCCGGCTCAAATATCTCATCGCGCGTAATTTCTTCGCGCTGCGCTACGACTACCGCGTCGAGTGGATGAATTTCATCGACATGCTCTCGACGCGCGAGGCCGGCGAGGACATCAAGCGCCGCGCGATCGAGGGCATCGCCAATGTGGTCGATGCGCCGGCCGGGGCGTTGTGGCTGCGCGAAGGCGCCAGCGGCAACGGTAATTTCGTTCCAGTCTCGCTGTGGAATATGCGGCTGCCGAGCGACGCCGCGGAGCCGGCCGACAGCGCTTTCGTCGCAGGCTTCCGCAGCGGACGCTGGATCCAGGAATTTCATCGGGGCCGGTCCTACGCCGCGCTCGGCGATTGCTGGCTTGCTGTGCCGCTCGTGGCGGAGAGCCGCCTGATCGGCTTCATCACCTTGGCGCCCGCGCGCGCGCCGGCCGCTCTCACCTGGGAAAGCTTCGAGCTGCTGCGTGCGCTCGGGCGGCAGGCGGCCAGCTACATCGCCGAAGAGCGCTTTGCCCAGCAACTCCAGGATGCGCGGCAGTTGCGGAATTACGCGCAGCGCTTCGCGTTCGTCGCGCACGACATCAAGAACCTCGCCGCACAGTTGCGCATGGTCGTGGTCAATGCCCAGCGTCACGGCGATGACCCCGCCTTCCGCGCCGATGCGCTCGAGACCATCCGCCATTCGGTCGCGCGCATGAACGACCTGCTGCAGCAGCTTCGTGCCAACCAGGTGGTCGAGGCGCCGGCCGCTGCCGTCATCGACGCGGTGCCGGTGATCCGGCAAGCGCTCGAGGCGCGCGGGCCGATGCAGGTGCGCATCCGCTGCGCGGTCGAATGTGCCAACGCGCCGGTCGCGATCGATCCCGCCGATCTCGCTTCCGCGGTCAAGCTGCTGCTCGACAACGCGATCGAGGCGTCGCCGTCCGCTGTCGGGATCGCGCTCGCCTTGCGCTGCCGCGACGGCAAGCTCGTCATCGAGATCGCCGACGAAGGCGTGGGCATGGATGTCGAATTCATTCACGGCCAATTGTTCCGGCCGTTCCGCTCGACCAAATCCGACGGCTACGGCATCGGCGCCTATCAGACGCGCGAATTGCTGCGCATGGCGGGCGGCGATCTCGAAGTCGTCAGCACGCCCGGCGCCGGCACCCTCATGCGCGTGATTCTTCCTCTGGCGAAAGAAGGGGCCGTTTCGACGGCCGCGTAAGACCATGAAAGATACCAAGCTCAATATTCTTTTGGTCGAGGATGATGAAGGCCTCATCCGCCAGTATCGCTGGGCGCTGGCGGATTGCGACCTCGCCGTCGCCGGCAACCGCGAGGACGCGATCGCCGAATTCCGCCGCGTCCGCCCGGCGGTCGTCGTGCTCGATCTCGGCCTGCCGCCCGAGCCCGAGACCGTGCGCGAGGGCATGATCACGCTCGAGGCGATCCTCGCGGCCGCGCCCGAGACCAAGATCATCGTCGCGACCGGGCAGGAAAACCACGAGGCGGCGCTGCGCGCGGTCGCCCTCGGCGCCTATGATTTCTATCAAAAGCCGGTCGATGTCGATCTCCTGCGCCACATGATCGAGCGCGCCGCCCGGCTGGCCGAGATCGAAGGCGAGAACCGGCGGCTGTCGGAGCTCGCGCCGCGCTCGCCGATCGACGGGATCGTGGCGGCCAGCCCGCAAATGTCGCGCGCGCTGCGCACCATCGAAAAAATCGCGCCCACCGATGTCGCGGTGCTGCTGCTGGGCGAGAGCGGCACCGGCAAGGAAGTGCTGGCGCAATCGATCCATCGTCTCAGCCCGCGTGCCAAGAAGCCGTTCGTCGCCCTCAACTGTGCCGCGATCCCCGAGACGCTGCTCGAAAGCGAGTTGTTCGGTCACGAGAAGGGCGCTTTCACCGGCGCGATCAAGCAGACCATCGGCAAGATCGAAAGCGCCAATGGCGGCACGCTGTTCCTCGATGAAATCGGCGACGTGCCGCTATCGATGCAGGTGAAGCTCTTGCGCTTCCTGCAGGATCAGGTGGTCGAGCGGATCGGCGGCCATCGCCCGGTCCAGGTCGACGTCCGCATCGTCTGCGCGACCAATCAGGATCTCGACAGTTTCATGAGCACCGGGCGGTTCCGCGAGGACCTCTATTACCGCCTTAATGAGGTGCGCCTCGTGATCCCGCCGTTGCGCGAGCGCGAGGGCGACGCGATCCTGCTCGCGACCTATTTCTTGAAGAAGTTCAACGCGCAGTTCTCGCGCAAGCTCAAGGGCTTCGGCTCCGACGCGCTGGCCGCGATCGCGACGCATCCCTGGCGCGGCAACGTCCGGGAGCTGGAGAACCGCATCAAGCGCGCGGTGGTGATGGCCGACGGCGTCACGATCTCGGCCGCGGATCTCGAGCTGGCGCCCGCCGAAATGCCGAACGGCTCGCTCGATCTGCGCGAGGCGCGGGCCCGGGCCGAGCGCGGGGTCGTGCAAATGGCGCTGGCCCAGACCAACGGCAATCTCTCGCGAGCCTCGAAGCTTCTCGGCATCAGCCGGCCGACGCTCTACGGCCTGCTCGAAGGCCTCGGCCTCGAGGTCGCGTCGTGATCGAGTTTTTTCGTCCGGATGGCCGGACAAGGATGGTAACGATGACCGCTTGCTCCAAAACCTGGCCGCGCGCCCTGGCTTTTGCCGTGGTGCTCGGCGCTGCGCCGATCGCGCTGTCGACCGCCTGGGCGTCCGATTCCGACACCTACGCTCAAAACGCGCAGGCGCTGATCGCGAAAGGCGATTTGCGCGGCGCCTCGATCGAGCTGCGCAACGCCGCGCGCGCGGCGCCGGACAACGCCGCGATCCACCTCGAGCTCGCCAAAGTCTATCTAAAGCTCTCGAACTTGCCTTCGGCCGAGGCCGAGGCGCGCACCGCGCTGCAACGCGGTGGCGACGAGGGCAAGATTGCGCCGATCCTGGCTGAGACGCTGCTGCGCGCCGGGAAATACGACATCTTGCTGCGCGATGTGCCCGCCGGCTCGCGTCCCGCGGCCGAGGAAAGCGCGGTGCGGCTCTATCGCGGCCACGCCTATATCAGCCTGCACCAGCTTGCCCAGGCCGATCCGCTGATGCGCGACGCCGAGCGGCTCGATCCGAACTCGATCGGCGCCAAGCTCGGCATGGCGCGGCTGCTGCTGGCACAGGGCAAGACCGCCGAGGGCGAGCAGAAAATCGACCAAGCCCTGACCCTCGCGCCGCGCGACAGCCACGCCGAGATCGCCAAGGCCGATATTCTGCGCTCGCGCGGCGACGTCGACGGCTCGCTCGCCTATCTCAACGACGTGCTGAGCCGCGAGCCGCAGAACATAACGGCGCATCTCGACCGCGCCAATCTGCTGATCGCCAAGAACCAGCTCGATGTCGCCGGCCAAGAGGTCCATGCGATCCTCAGTCAATTGCCGGACGATTTTCAGGCCAATTATCTCCAGGCGCTGGTCGATGCGCGCCAGGGCCGGCTCGATCAGGCGAATGCAAGGCTGCAGAAATACGTCCTGCAATTTCGCGATTTCCCGGCCGGCTATCTGCTGCTCGGTGACGTCCAGTTCGCGCAAGGTAAGCTGTCCGAAGCCGAGGACAGTCTGACCAAATTCCTCGGCCGCGTGCCCAACAACGCGATGGCGACGCGGCTGGTCGCCGAGATCGCGCTGCGCCAGAAGGCGCCCGACCGCGCCGTGCATTATCTCGAGCCGCTGGTGCGCGCGACGCCCGGCGATAGCGCCGCCTGGGTCCTGCTGGCGAACGCCTATCTAGCGCAAGGCAAGAACGCCAAGGCATCCGATGCGCTGTCGCATGCCAGCGCGCAGCCGTCGAGCGATCCGAATTTCGAGACCGAGCTCGCCTCGACGCGCTATGCCGCGGGCCAGACCGACCAGGCGATCCAGCAGCTCGAGCAGGTGATCAAGCAAAATGGCGGCGAGGCGGTTGCCGGCCCCTCGCTGGTCCTCGCCGATCTGCGCTCGCACCGCGTCAAGGAAGCGGCCGCGGCGGCCGATTCCTACGTCCACGACAATCCCGACAACCCGGTCGCGCTGAACCTTCAGGGCCTGACGCGGGTATCGCTCAACGACTTCCCCGACGCCGAGAAGATTTTCTCGGGCATCTATCGCGCGCATCCCGAATTCACGGTCGCCGGGCACAACCTCGCCGAGGTCTATCTCGCCGAGGGCCGGACCGAGGACGCAACCGCGACCTATCGCGATCTCATCCGCCGCAATCCGGCGGATACGAGCAGCATGATGGCGCTGTCGAACATCGCGCTCTCGCAACGCAATGTGGGCGGCGCGATCGACCAGTTGAAGCAGGCGGCGATCGCCGCGCCGAGCGAGCCACTGCCGTCATTGCGGCTGGCCAATCTCTACGCCGCGCAAAAGGACTGGAACGATGCGACCACGGTGATGCGCGGCCTGATCGCGCAATTCCCCAACAATCTCGACGTGCTCGACCTGACGGCGCGCATCCAGATCGCGTCGGGCGATCTGAAGGACGCGGTCGCAACCTATCGTCGCGCCACCGAGATCGGGCCCCACATGGCGGTGCTGTTCGAGCGCTATGCCGCCGCTCTGGTTGCCGCGAACGATACGAAGAGCGGGCGCGACGCCATGAAGCGCGCGATCCAGCTCGATCCCGGGAACACCGCGCTCAAGGCCGAAGAGGTCGAGATCGAATACAAGCTGGGCGGCATCGCCGCGGCGCAGGCCGCGGCGAAGTCGATGCTCGTGCCCGGCGACGATCCCGCGACCGCGACGATGTGGGTGGCGGCGGCGCTGACCCGCGAGGGCAAGGTGGCCGATGCCGTCTCGCTGCTCGCGGCCGCCGAAAAATCGCATCCCACCTCGGCGCTGATCTTGCAGCACGCGATGATCTTGACCGCCGCCGGCGACCCCGCGAAAAGCGCGACGCTGTTGAAGACCTGGATCGCCGGCCATCCCGCCGACGGCAATGCCCGCCGCGTGCTGGCCGATCTCGAGATGCGCATGAAGGATTGGCCGGCGGCGCAAAACGATTTCGAGCGGCTGATCGCGCAGTCGCCCAACGACGTCGTGCTGCTCAACGATCTTGCCTGGGTCTATCTCCAGGAGGGCAATGGCCAGGCCCGCGTGCTCGCCGATCGCGCGCATGCGCTGGCGCCGCTGTCGTCGGCGGTCGAGGACACGCTCGGCTGGATCATGGTCGCACAGGGCGACGCGCAAGGCGGGCTGCCATATCTCAAGGCCGCCGCCTACGGCATGCCGCAGGACCCGACCGTGCAATTCCATCTGGCGGTCGCGCTGTCGCGCACCGGCGCGATGGGGCCGGCGCGCGTGATGCTGGCGAAGCTCGCGACCGACGGCAGCGATGCCGACACCAAGGCGCAGGCGAGCCAGTATCTGAAAAGTCTGGGACGGTAGGAGCGGACGTCTTTTAGGAGCTACGCCGGCTTGCGCGCGTCGAGGAACTGCTTGATTTCCACCGGCGTCGTGAAGCGTCCGCCGAGCTCGCCGGCGAACCATACGAGATAGGCCTCGAGCTGGTCGAGGAAATGCTCGAGCTGCTCGGCGTCGCGGATATAAGGCGTCGAGCCGGGCAACAGCGACGGGCTGTGATAGCTCAGGTTGAAGATGCGCTGGCCCCGCGCCAGCAGATGGCGCGTGAGCCGCTTCTGCTCGGCGAGGGTAAAGCCTTCGGGTGACAGGCACACGCGATCGAACAGGCCGAAGCGCGATGCGGCCGCTTTCACGCGCGCCGCTTCGACGAGGCGGTGGTTCATCAGCGGATCGAGCGCGCGGTGATGGCGCGCGAAGACGCCGGTGAAACCCGCCGACAGCGGAATGCCGAGTCGTTTGCGTCCGCCGCCGAACCAGAACGGCTCGGGCCCGATCGCGGCGAAATTCGGGCCGTGCTTGGCGCTCAAATCGATGTGCGGCAGCACGCTGGCATCGATCTCGTAGCCGAGCGCGTCGAGCATCTCGAAGCTCGATGGGCCGAGCCCATAGCGCCCGGCGCGATAGACCGTCGGGCGCACGCCCAAATTCGCCTCGATGGCGTCGGTCAGGAGGCGCAGCTTCGCGTGCTCGAGCTCGGGCGGCAGATTGCCGGGAAAGGACGAACGGGTGGGCTCAGCCCGCTCTTGCGCGTCGTCGAACGGCGGGTTGATCCAGGGCTGGAGATGCGCGCCGATGTCGGCTGCATCGCGTGCCACAATCGCGCGCAGCGGCGCAAAGCCTTGCTCCTGGCTCGCGACCGCGTAATCGACGACATAGGTCGGCCGGACGCCATAGCGCTCGAAAATTCGCTGCGCCTTTTCCTGATGCGCCAAATTCTCGACCGCAAGGTTGCGGCGATCGAAAGGCTGCGACCAGTCGAATTCCTCCTCGGCGTCGACGATCACCTGGAGCATCGGCGCCGTGTCGCGGCCAAGCGCGATCGGCTGTAAGTGCTGACCGAGAAAAGACACCGGCGCCAGCAGCGACAGCGCCGCGACCTTCGGCGTTGGCACGCCAAGCGCTCGCTCGCGCGCTGGTGGTTGGAGCGTCGGCGATCCGCGCATCGCTAAAGCACCGGCTCGCGCAGCGCAGTCGCCGCCGGCAGCGCTGCCGTGCCGCGCGTTGCCAGCATCTCGGTAAAGAGCTGAAGCTGCCCGGCGGTGGTTTCGTCCCAGCTATAGCGCTCGGCAAAGCGTCGCGTTGCCGCGCGTGCCGGCAACGCCGCGAACAGCGTCTCGATGCCGGCGATAACCCCGTCGATGCTCAGCGCCGGCATCAACATGCCGGCGACAGGATCGCAGACCAGCTCGGGCGCGCCCCAGACATTCGAGGCGACGACCGGCGTGCCGCAGGCCATCGCTTCGAGCAGAACATTGGGCCAGCCTTCGCGGCTCGAGGCGAGCACCAGCGCATCGGCGGCCGAATAGATCGGCGCCAGCTCGCCATGCGGCACCGGACCGAGGAAGCGCACGCGCGCGCCGACGCCGTCCCGCGTCGCTTGCGCTTCGAGCGAGCCGCGCTCGGGCCCCTCGCCGGCGATCAGCAGCGTGTGGTGCGGCAGCTTTGCCAGCGCGCCGATGACCCGATGATGTCCCTTGCGCTCGATCAGATGCCCGACCGACAGCAAGACCGGGCCGGCAAGGCCCAGGCGCTGGCGCGTCGCGTCGCGCGCGGTCGGCTGGAACATCGTCAGATCGACGCCGTTGCGCAGAGTGCGGATGTGCTGCGCCGGTAGCCCGAGGCCGATCATCGCGCGGCGCAGCGCTTCGCTGACCGCAATCATCCCGGCAGCTTGCGTGCCGGCCCAGCGGATCATGCGGCGCGGCAAGCCGTGCTGCGGGATCAGGTTGATGTCGGTGCCGCGCGCCGTGATCGCCACCGGCTTGCCGAGCGCGCGGCCGAGCAGCGCCGCGGCAATCCCGTCGGGATAGAAATAATGGGCATCGATCAGGTCGAAATCCTGTGCGTCGCGCAGGCGGCGCAGCGCCGGCAGGGTCGCGAGAAACAGCAGCAGCGGCGCCAGACTCATGCCCAGCTTCGGCAGGACCGGATAGCGCGGATGCTCGATCGCGAGGCCGAAGCGCTCTTCGCGGCGCGGCACCTCGGCATAGCGGGCATAGCGGCCGAAGATCGGCGCCGCGCTCGGAAACCACGGCACCGGCGCGACCACCCGCGCGCTGACGCGGCCGCTGGCGGTCAGATGGCGCAGTCGGTTCTCGACGAAGACGCCATGCGAGGGCGCGACGCTGCTGGGATAAAGCGTAGTGAAGGTGAGGATGCGCGGCACGCCGACCCAAGCAGGGGCGGCGCCGGCCGAGTCACCTGACGGGATCCTGCCGCCGAGCATCCGCAGAGCTTTACCCAAGAACGCTAACGAAGCTTTAACGACGCCGGTTTTGCGGCCTGAATCCGGGCTTTAGCATCGGTGTCCGGCGAACCGTCCCCGGCTCCGTGCCTGGCCATCCGGCGGATGGCGCGCCCGCCGGCCGCGCGCCATATCCCTTGGCATGCAGCAACCGGAGAGCGCGATGACCGAGACCCCCGATCCTTTGACCCTTCTGTCCAACCGCCTTGCCGACCTGACCGAGCGCGCGAGCGCCAGCATCCTTACTGTGCGCGGCGGCGGCCGCTGGCCGACCAGCGGCATTCACTGGCGGCCGGGCATCGTCGTCACCGCCGAAGAGGCGCTCGAGCGCGACGACGGGATCGAGATCGTCACTGCCGACGGTCGCAAGCTGGCGGCGACCCTCGCCGGGCGCGATCCCAGCACCGATATCGCCGTGCTGAAAATCGCGGGCGAGGGGTTGCCGGTCGCCACCCTGGGCGATGCCGCGACCCTGCGTACGGGCAATCTCGTGCTCGCGATCGGCCGGCACGAGCGCGGCGCGCTGGCGGCCTCGGGCATCGTCGCAATGGCCGGCGGCGCCTGGCACAGCGCGCGCGGCGGCGCGATCGATCACCTGATCCGCCTCGATTTGCGCTTGGCGCCCAGCGCCGAGGGCGGCGCGCTGGTCGACACCCAGGGCCAAACCCTCGGCATGGCGGTGACCGGCCCGCGTCGGCGCGCGCTTGCCATTCCGCGCTCGACCATCGATCGCGTGGTCGATCAGCTCCTCGCCAAGGGCCGGATCGCGCGCGGTTATCTCGGCGCCGGGCTGCGGCCGGTCGGACAACCGGCAGGCGTCCTGGTGATGAGCCTCGACCCCGAAGGGCCGGCGGCGCAGGCCAAACTGCTGGTCGGCGACATTATCCAATCGTGGAACGGCAAGTCGGTGACGCGCGTGCGCGAGGTGATGCATCTCCTGACGCCCGAATCGGTCGGCAGCCAGGTCGAGCTTGGCTTGTTGCGCGGCGGTGCGCCCGCGAGCCTGCGCCTCGCCATCGCCGAACGGCCGGCGCGATAGGCGTGGCGCGGCATTGGAGCGCGCGCGCTCGATCGCCACATCTAGCGGCAATGACCAGCATCGCGATCTTTGCCGTGCCCCGCGCCCGGCGCGGCGTGCTTGAAGCGGTTGCGCGCGCGCAGGGCGAGCTGATCGATGGTGCCGGCGACGTTGCCGCTCTGCAGCGCCTGCTCGGCCGCCGCGCCGTCGATGTCGTCCTCGCCGAGGAGCTCGGCGCGGATGAGCTGAGCGGGCTGGTCGCACGGCATCGCGCCACCCGCTTCATTCTGCTCGCCGAGGACAGCGAGGCGTCCGATCTCGTTCTCGCCGGCGCGCAGGCGGTCTTGCCGCGCGATAGCACTGCGGCCCAGATCGACGCGGCGATCGCACTGACAGCGTCGGGGTTGCGGCTGTTGCCCGATCTCGCGCTCGATCGGCTACGCACGCTTGCCGGCGCCGAGGCCGCGCCGCCGGAAGACGAGGCGCCGGCGTTGACCCCGCGCGAGCGCGAGGTGCTGGCGGCGATGGCCGACGGCGCGTCCAACAAAGTGATCGCGCGGCGGCTTGACATCTCTTTCCATACCGCGAAGTTCCATGTCGCCTCGATCCTGGCGAAGCTCGATGCCGATACCCGCACCGAGGCACTGGCGCGCGCGGCGCGGCTTGGGCTGGTGATGCTGTGAGGATCTGGTAATTCCTTGCGCGATGATTACTTGATATTTCCCATGACCCACCTTCAGTCTCTCGACCGGCTCAAGCCCGATCCTGCTTCCGCCGCCAGCGCTTCCTCCTCTGATAATGCCGCGCGCAACGATCTCGCCGCCTTCGACGCCTATTCGCGCGCCGTCATCGGCGCGGTCGACCAAGTCGGCGCGGCGGTGCTGCACCTTCAGGTCGACGCGCAGCAAGGCCGCGGCGGCAGCGGCTCCGGCGTGGTGTTCACGCCCGACGGTTATGTGCTGACCAACAGCCACGTCATCGCCGGCGCCAAGCGCATCGCCGCAACCTTTCCCGACGGCCGCTCGCTGGCGGCGAGCGTGATCGGCGACGATCCCGACACCGATCTCGCGGTGCTGCGGCTCGAGGGCGAAACCCCGATCTGGGCGCGGCTCGGTCGTTCGGACGGTCTGCGCGTCGGCCAGCTCGTGATCGCGATCGGCAATCCATTCGGCTTTCAATGCACCGTGACGGCCGGCGTGGTCAGCGCGCTCGGCCGCAGCCTGCGCGCGCGCTCGGGCCGGCTCATCGACAGCGTCATCCAGACCGATGCTGCGCTCAATCCCGGCAATTCGGGCGGGCCGCTGGTCAATTCAGCGGGCGAGATCATCGGCATCAACACCGCGATCATCGCGATGGCGCAGGGCATTTGCTTCTCGATCTCGGCCGACACGGTCGAATTCGTGGCCGCGCGCCTGATCCGCGAAGGCCGCGTGCGGCGCTGCTATATCGGCGTCGCCGGCCAGAACGTGCCGGTGCCGCGCAAGGTGGTGCGCTTCCACGAGCTGGCGCGCGAAAGCGGCGTGCTGGCGCAAAGCATCGCCCAGGACGGCGCGGCCGCGGCGGCGGGGCTGCTCTCCGGCGACATCATCGTCGAGCTCGACGGCCATGCGGTCGGCAATATCGACGAGCTGCATCGCCTGCTGGTCGAAGACCGGCTCGGCGTCTCGGTGCCGATGACGGTGCTGCGCCGCGAGTTGAAGCTCACGCTGCCGGTGGTGCCGCGGGAAATCCCGCCGGCAGGTTGAGCCTCGGCTTCAGCCCGGCTTGCTCTCCTCGGTCGCGGGCCACAGTTTCTTCGCGATCTCGCCATTCTCGGCAAAGGCGTGGCAGGTATTGAGAAGGCGCGGCCTGCGGCTTGAATCGGGCGTGCGTCCCTCGGCGGCCGCCTTGCGGTTGCGATAGGGAAAGACGGTCTGGAATGCGACCGTCGCCAGCCGCCCGATCAGCTCCACATGATGGGTGCAGCCCTCGACGCCGCCGAACAGCTCGAACACCTTGGCATTGAAGCCCTTGGCGATCCGCAGCCCTTTGAGGCGCTGGAAGCTCGGCAGGATCGCCGGGCAGATCGCGAACGGGCTGTTGTCGGTCGCAGCCTCGACCGCCTGGATGGTCAGCGTGTCGTCGACGGTGAGGCGCAGCCACATCTGGTGAATGAATTCGCCGGCCTTCACCTCGCCGCGATACTCGTTCTTGAAGGCGTAGGTCTTGCCGTCGGTAAGCCGGCCTTCGATGTCCCAGAGCCCGTCCTGGCGCCGATAGCCGTGGCCTTCGATGCGTCTCGTATGGATCAGCTCGCGCGGTGCGGCTTCGGGCAAAGGCATGTCGCGGCTCTTTCGGATGCGGGAAGGGTTAGGCGGTAGCGGGCGCGACCGCGGTCTCGGCGGCGAGAAAGGCTTCCAGCGTCGCGCGCTCGACCTCGCGCGAGATGAAGGCGTCGCCGATGTCGTGCGCGAGGATCAAGGTGATGCGTCCGTCGCGCACTTTCTTGTCCTTGCCCATGTGACGCAGCAATTCGGCCGGCGCAAAACGGCGGCCGTCGGCGATTTGGCTCAGGGCGACCGGCAGTCCGACCGCGGCGTAGTGGCGGCGCACGCGCGCGACCGATTCCGGCGGGCAGAGCCCGAGCTTCGCCGACAGGTCGAAAGCGAGGCGCATGCCGAGCGCGACCGCCTCGCCATGCAGCAGCGCGTCGCCGAATCCGGTCTCGGCCTCGAGCGCGTGGCCGAAAGTGTGCCCGAAATTCAGAAGCTGGCGCTCGCCGGTCTCGCGCTCGTCGACCGCGACCACCGCGGCTTTGGCGGCGCAGCTTTTCAGCACCGCCGCGTGCCGCGCATCGGCGTCGCCCGCAACGAGGCGCGGGCCGACGCGCTCGAGCCATTCGTAAAAGCCGCGATCGCGGATCAGGCCGTACTTTACCACCTCGGCATAGCCGGCCAGCAATTCGCGCCGCGGCAAGGTCGCCAGCGTGTCGATATCGGCCAGCACCAGCACCGGCTGGTGAAAGGCGCCGATCAGGTTCTTGCCGTGGCGGCTGTCGATCGCGGTCTTGCCGCCGACCGAGCTGTCGACTTGCGACAGCAACGTGGTCGGCATCTGCACATAATCGAGTCCGCGCAGCAAGGTTGCGGCGGCAAAGCCCGTGAGGTCGCCGATCACGCCGCCGCCGAGCGCGATCAGCGGCGTGCCGCGCTCGATGCCGAGCGCCAGCACGTCCTCGCACAGCCTGGCGAAATGCGCGAAATCCTTGGTCGCCTCGCCGGGCGGCAGCACGATAGCCTGATGCGCGATACCGGCTTTGTCGAGACCGGCGCGCAAGCCAGCGAGATGCAGCCTTGCGACATTCTCGTCGGTAACGATGATCGCGCGCTTTTGCCGGATGACGGGCGCAACCAGCGCGCCGGCATCGGCCAGCAATCCCGACCCGACCACGACGTCATAACTGCGCGCGCCAAGCGCGACCCGCAAGCTGTCGCGCGCGCTCATGGGCCGATGCCGATCGAGGTCGCGGTGCCGAGGAAGTGGTCGAGTCCTTCCAGCACCTTGGCGAGCGTCGCTTCGGGGGGACCGTCGGCCGAATCGACGGCGATGTCGGCCTCGGCATAGATCGGATAGCGCTCTTCCATCAAGCGCACCAGCACGGTGCGCGGATCGTCGCCTTTGAGCAGTGGTCGGTTGTTCCGTCGCGCCACGCGCGCGAGCAGAATCTCGAGATCGGCGCGCAGCCAGATCGAGATCGCATGCTGGCGAATCAGCGCGCGGGTGGTCGCGTCCATGAACGCGCCGCCGCCGGTGGCGAGCACCTGCGGTGGCCCGTCGAGCAGGCGGGCGATCACCCGCCGCTCGCCATTGCGGAACGCGGCCTCGCCCTCGCGCGCGAAAATCTCCTCGACGGTCGCGCCCGCGGCCGCTTCGATCTCGGCATCGGCGTCGGTAAAAGGCAGAGCGAGCATTTGCGCGAGCCGGCGCCCGATGCTCGACTTGCCCGCGCCCATCAGCCCGACCAGCGCGATCGTTCTCGGCGCGCGCCACGGCAGGGCGTGGCTCATATTCGCACGGCTCGGCGACAGAGAAGCGTCGTTGAAACGCTCATGGCGCATCGATAGACTGCGGCAACTCGGCCATAGGCGCACCCTAGCATATCGCGAGGATAGCGCGTCAATCGCGGCGCCGGCCGCCAATAGAGTCTCGGGCACGGTAAATGAGTCGTTTCCTTCTGATCGTTGTGGCGCTCGTGGTTGTGATCCTCGTCGGCGGCACGGTGTTTCTGATGATCTGGGACATCCCGGCGCCGACTGCGCGCGTCGAAAAGGTGATTCCCGATGCGCGCTTTCCGCGTTGAGCGGAGCTTCGCCGCCGCTCTCCTGATGCTCGCGGCGGTCCCCGCCTTCGCCCAGACCGGCGCCCCGGTCGAGCTCCTGCCGCCGGCCGCATCCGCTGTGCCGCATTCCTCGCTTCCCGCTCCGATGCCTGCCGCGACCGACGATGGCGACATCCAGGCGGAGCCGCTGGCGCCGGTCGATTCTTCTTGGACCGGCACGCTCGGGGCTGCCGACCACGCCTTGCCGCGCGACATGTGGGCGGGGACGCCGCGTGGCTTGGTCGACGCCGCCTTGCCCCTGTTGCAGCCGACGACCTCGCCGGTGCTCCAGGATCTTGCGCGCCGATTGCTGCTGAGTGACGCGGTTGCGCCGCCCGGTCAGGACCCCGCGGACGGCCCAAGCCTCACCGATCGCCGGCTCGACCGTCTGCTCGCGCTTGGCCGGATCGACGGCGCGCCGCTCATTGATGCGCTGCCGCAGAACAACGCCAGCGAGGGCTTCGATCGCGATGCGGTCGAATTGCGGATCGCCAATAACGATCGCGCCGGCGCGTGCCGCACGGTCACGGATCGGGTCGGGCGTTATCGGGATTCGTGGTGGGATCGCGCGCTTGTCGCGTGCCAGGCGCTGACCGGCGCCTACGACCAGGCGACACTCGGCATGAGCGCGATGCGCGATCAGAAAGCCGCGCGCGATCCGGTATTCGAGGCGCTGATCGACGATATTCTTGGCCACCGTCGCAAGCTCGAGAGGCTGCCCGACCCGACGCCGCTGCGGATGGCGCTCTTGGCGGCGGCCAAGCTGCCGCTGCCGCGGGGCGTGCTTGCCGCCGCCGGGCCGGCCGCGCTCGCGGTCTGGGCGACCAGCGACAAAGTGCCGATCGCGGCGCGGCTGCTGGCGGGCGAGAAGGCCGAAGCGCTCGGCGCGCTGCCGCCGGCCGGACTCGGCCTGCTTTATGGGTCGGTCGCGGCCAAGCCCGGCGAGCCGGCCGCGCTGTTGAAAAGCGGCAAGCTCGCCGACGATCCGCGCAGTCGCGCGATCCTCTATAACCTCGCGCGCATCAGCGATCCCGGGGCGAAGCGAGTCGCGGCACTGGCGGCGCTGGTCGCCGATGCCCGCCGTCGCGGCACGCTGGTCGCGGTCGCGCGGCTGATCGCGCCGCTGGTCGTCGAGCTCCAGCCGACGCCCGAATTCCAGAGCTTTGCCGGCGATGCCGCACGCGTGCTGCTCGCGGCGCGCGATCCCGATCGCGCAGGGCCGTGGGTCGATCTCGCCGGCCGGGCCGAGCTGCATGTCCTCGCTGCGTTCGCGCGCGAATCGGGCGGTGGGGACGATGCGCCGCCGCCGCTTGCCGATGCGATCGCGGCACTGACCGCGCTCGATGCGGCGGCGGCACCGCGCCAGGCCGTTCTGCTGGTGACGCTCGCGGCGGCGTTGGGCGAGCCGCTCGGCGGCGTCGATGGCGCGGGCCTGCTGCGCCCGCCGCACCAAGGCGAGCTGCCCAATGGCGCGCTGTGGCTCGATCAACGGCAAGCGGCGAAAGCGCGGCGCGTCGGCGAGACCGTTCTGACGACCTTGCTGATCGCGGCATCGGGCGACCGGCTTTCCGCCGAGCCGATCGTGCTCGCGCAAGCGATTGCCGGGCTGGAAGCGGTCGGGCTCGGTGACGATGCGCGCGCCCTCGCGGTCGAGGCGGCGCTCGATGCCGGCATCTGACCGGCGCCGGAAGCCGCTGCCCTCGCGCCAGGTCGAGGCGTTTCTCGAGATGCTGGCGGCCGAGCGCGGCGCGGCGCGGCTCACCATCGCCGCCTATCGCAACGATCTCGCCGATCTCGCGCGCAGCCTCGAGGGCGATCTCGCGCAGGCCGGCAGCGACGATCTGCGCCGCTATCTGGCCGCGCTCGCGCGCTCGGGCAAGGGCGCCCGCACCGCCGCGCGCCGGCTCTCGGCGTTCCGGCAATTCTTTCGGTTTCTGGTGCTCGATAATGTCAGGCGCGACGATCCGACTCAGGCGATCGATGCGCCGCGCCTGCCGCGCAGCTTGCCCAAGCATCTCGGCGAGGACGAGGTCGGCCGCCTGATCGCCGCGGCGCGCGCGCATGAAGGCCCGGATGGCGCGCGGCTCCTGTGCCTGGTCGAGCTGCTCTACGGCGCGGGCTTGCGGGTGTCGGAGCTGGTGGCGCTGCCGCTCGCCGCGGCGAAAAGCGGCGTGTCCTATCTCATCATCCGCGGCAAGGGCGACAAGGAGCGGCTGGTGCCGCTCGGCGAGCCGGCGCTCGCGGCGCTCGCCGCTTATCGCGACCGGCGCGGGCATTTCCTGCGCGCCGGCAAGGCATCGCGGTTCCTATTCCCGTCGCGCGGCCGCGAGGGCTTTCTCACGCGCCGCCGCTGTGGGCAGATGCTCAAGGCGCTGGCGCTCGAGGCGCAGCTCGATCCGGAACGCCTCTCGCCGCATGTGCTGCGCCACGCCTTCGCCAGCCATCTGGTCGAAGGCGGCGCCGATCTGCGCAGCGTGCAGGAGATGCTCGGCCATGCCGACATCGCGACCACGCAGATCTACACGCATGTGCAGAGCGGCCGGCTACAGCGCCTCGTCGCCGAGCGCCACCCGCTCGCGCGCAAGAAGGCCCCCGTGCGCGAACGCGCAGAAAAATCGGGCGTGCGCGAGCGCCCACAAAAACCGGGACACTGATCCGGCGATTCGCCGCAATGGGCAGGGATGGCATCCGCCCGAGGCTTATGCTAGGTCACGCGGTCGATGCGACATTTTCTCGAATTCGAGAAGCCGCTCGCCGAGCTTGAAGGCAAGATCGAAGAGTTACGTCATCTTGCCGATGGCGGCGACCTCAATATTGCCGACGAGGTCGAGCGGCTGGAGACCAAGGTCGACCGGCTGCTGCGCCAGACTTATGCCAAGCTATCGCCGTGGCAGAAGGTCCAGCTCGCGCGCCATCCCGAGCGCCCGCATGGTGGCGACTATATCGCCGGCCTCATCACCGAGTTCACGCCCTTGGCCGGCGACCGCGCCTTTGCCGAGGATCGCGCGATCGTCGGCGGGCTCGGGCGGTTCCGCGGCCGCGCGGTGGTGGTGCTCGCGCATGAGAAGGGCGCCGATACCGAGGCCCGGGTCAGGCACAATTTCGGCATGGCGCGGCCGGAAGGCTATCGCAAGGCCGTGCGCCTGATGCGCTTGGCGCAGCGCTTTTCCCTGCCGGTCATCACCTTCGTCGATACCGCTGGCGCCTATCCCGGGATCGAGGCCGAGGAGCGCGGCCAAGCCGAGGCGATCGCGCGCTCGATCGAGACGTGCCTCCAGCTCGAAGTGCCGGTGATCGCGACCGTGATCGGCGAGGGCGGCTCGGGCGGCGCCATCGCGCTCGCCGCAGGCAACAAGATCATGATGCTCGAGCATTCGGTCTATTCGGTGATCTCGCCGGAGGGCTGCGCGTCGATCCTGTGGCGCAGCGCCGGCAACGCGCAGGATGCCGCCGAGGCGTTGAAGCTCACCGCGCAGGATCTCCTGAAGCTCGATGTTATCGACCAGATCGTCGGCGAGCCGCTGGGCGGCGCGCATCGCGACAAGGCAGCCGCGATCGCCGCGGTCGGCGACGCAATCGATGCCGCGCTGACGCCGCTGCTCGATCTCGACGGGCCGGCGCTCCGTAAGCGGCGGCGCGAGAAGTTCCTGGCGATGGGCGCGAGCGGAATTTAGCCGCTCTCACGCCTTCAGCGTATAGCCCGAGCCGCGCACGGTGTGCAGCAGCGGCCGGTCGAAGCTCCGGTCGATCTTTTGCCGCAGCCGACTGACATGGACGTCGATGACGTTGGTCTGCGGATCGAAATGGTGATCCCACACCTTCTCCAGCAGCATTGTGCGCGTGACGATGTGGCCGGCATGGCGCATCAGGTATTCGAGCAGCCGGAACTCGCGCGGCAAGAGCTCGATCGGCTGCTCGGCGCGCGTCACCGTCCGCGCCAGCAGATCCATCTCGAGATCGCCGACTTGCAGCTTGGTCTCGGCGCTCGAGCGCCGCGTCAGCGCCTCGAGCCGCGCCAGCAATTCGGAAAACGCGAACGGCTTGCCGAGGTAATCGTCGCAGCCGGCGCGCAAGCCCTTGACCCGCTCGTCCACGTCGCCGAGCGCGCTCAGCACCAGGACCGGCGTCTGGTTCTTGGCCGCGCGCAGCGCCGCGATGATCGAGAGTCCGTCGAGGCCCGGCAGCATGCGGTCGATGATCATCGCGTCGAAGCTTTCGCGCCGCGCCACATCGAGTCCAATGCGGCCATGCTCGGCCAAATCGACGCGATGGCCGCTCTCGGTCAATCCCTTGACCAGATAGGCCGCGGCTTCGCTGTCGTCCTCGATGACCAGGATACGCATGGGCTCGACCATGAAAGGAGGGCAGAGGCCGGCCGCGTGAATGATGGCCAGCCCCGGCCGCGTTGCGTCAGCCGTTTCCTTGAGTGCTCAACGACAGCGCGACGTACTGATTGACGCCGTTGCGGTTGAGCAGGATCAGCACGTTCCGGTCGCCTTTGGCTTTCTTCGCGGCGTTCAGCGCACCGACCACCTCTTGCGTCGAATTGGTCGGCTTCTGGTTGATCGATTCGATCACGTCGCCGCGCTGCAGGCCGAGATCGGCCAGCGGGCTGTCGTCGGCGACGCTGGTGACGACCACGCCCTTCACCGCGCGGCCGATGTGCAGCCGCTGCCGCCATTCGGCATTCAGCGGGGCGAGATGCAGCCCCATCGCGCTGCTGTTCTGGGCGGTCGCGCCGTTGCCGTTGTCGCCGCCGCGGCTATTCGCGGCAATCTGCGGATTGTCGGGCATTTGGGCGATCTTCGCCGAAAGATCGGTCTCGCCCGATTTGCGCCAGACATGGACTTTCGCCACGTCGCCGACCGGCGTTTCGGCGACCACGATCGGAAGGTCGCGCACTTTGTCGATCGCGTGGCCATTGAACGACAGGATCACGTCGCCCTGGTGGAAGCCGGCTTTCGCAGCGGGACCGCCGGGGGTCACGTCGGCGACCAGCGCGCCTTCGTCCTTGGCCAAGCCGAGGCTCTTGGCGATCTCGGGCGTGATCTGTTGGATCTGCACACCGAGCCAGCCGCGCTCGACCTTGCCGTGCTCGCGCAACTG
>DATLUE010000024.1:0-2664 GCA_035533255.1 Allostellaceae bacterium
GCGCCCGGATCACTTCGACTAGATGATAAACGAAATTGGCGTCGGCGAGCACGAAACGCGCAGTTGGTACCGCGTTCAGCTGCTCGGGCTTCCAGAAGATCGGGGTGACGAAGAACAGGATCGTCGACAGGTTGGTCACCAGCTGGATCACGTCGCGGAACCGCGCGCAGATCACCGCCAGCAGCAGACTGATCCACGCATAATTGATGACCGCAAGCGCCAACCCGACCGGCAGCAGCAGCGTGTTTGCCGTGAGAGGCGAGCGAAAGATCAATGCCACAAGCACAAACACCGCCAAATTGTGACCAAATACGATAAGGTTTCGCGTAAGGAGACGAAAGATAAAGACTGAATATGGTATCCGAATCGCCCTTATGACGCTTTCAGCAGTAATGATGCTCGGTCCGCTTTCGGTGAGGATCGTCAAGAACAACAGCCACGAAATATATCCGGCGCAAAAGAACGGGAGATAGGTCGCGATCGGGATCCGCCACAATATCGAGTTGACGAAACCGAGCGCGGCAACCAGCGTCGCCGTACTGAGCGATGTCCAAAACGGACCGAGCACGGTGCGGCGATAACGCGCGCGGATGTCGTTCCAGCCGAGATTGAGCCACAGATGATAGCGCCCCAGGCCGTCACGCACATCCGCCCACAGCGGATCGCGCCGGCCGGTCTTGGCGAGGCGGCCGGCGGCTGCGACGGCGAGGTTTGCGCTGACCGGCGCCGGCTTGCCGATGGTTTCCACTTTCACCGCAGGAAGCTCACAACTGGCCCGCTTTTCGGCCGGGCTCGCGGATGCGGCAGCCCCTCGTCACTGCCGGGGGGCATACCGCCTCCACGCCGCGACCGTCAAGCCGGGTTCGCCGGATCGGCCGCCCCAGGCGCATTCGTCAACGCGCTCACACGCAATAGGTGCGCAGCGGCGGGAATCCGTTGAAGCCGACCGAGGCATAGCTCGCGGTATAGGCGCCGGCCGACAGGATCTCGACCTTGTCGCCAACATCGAGGTCGAGCGGCAGCCGGTATTCGGTGCGCTCGTAGAGGATGTCGGCGCTGTCGCAGGTCGGTCCCGCGATGACGACCGGCCCGAGCGGCCCGGAGCGGTCCGGCGCGACGATGCGATACTTGATGCTTTCGTCCATCGTCTCGGCGAGGCCGTTGAACTTGCCGACATCAAGATAGACCCAGCGCTTGTCGCCGCCGTCGCCCTTGTCGGCGATCAATACCACCTCGCTCTGGATCACCCCGGCGTCGCCCACCAGCGAGCGGCCCGGCTCGACGATGATCTCGGGCAGCCGGTTGCCGAAATGACGGGTCAACGCGTCGGTCACCGCCTGGGCATACTGCGCGACCGATGCGACCTCGCCCCGGTAATGCGCCGGAAAGCCGCCGCCGATATTGACCATGCGCAGGTTGATGTCGGTTTCGGCGAGCAGCGTGAACATCCGTGCGACCGCGCCGACCGCCCGGTCCCATTGCCCGAGATCGGTCTGCTGCGAGCCGACATGGAACGAGACGCCATAGGGGTCGAGGCCGAGTTCGCGCGCCCGGCGCAGCAACGCGACGGCCATCTCCGGCGTGCAGCCGAACTTGCGCGACAGCGGCCAGTCGGCGCCCTCGCACGACACTAGGATGCGGCAGAAGACGCGCGCGCCCGGCGCCTGGCGCGCCAGCTTGTCGAGTTCGCCGGCGCTGTCGAACGCGAAGAGCCGCAGCCCCTGCGCATACGCGTAGGCGATGTCGCGCTCCTTCTTGATCGTATTGCCAAAGGACAAGCGCTCGGGCGTCGCGCCGTTGCCAAGGCAAAGCGCGATCTCGGCCGGGCTTGCGACATCGAAATTGGCGCCCTTCTGCGCCAACAGGGCGACGATCTCGGCCGCCGGGTTCGCCTTCACCGCATAATAAATGCTCGCGCTCGACAGGTAGCGGCGCAGCAGGGCGTAGGCTTCGCCGATCAGGTCGAGATCGACGACCAGGCACGGCGTCTCGGGTGCATGATCGGCAAGGAAACGGGCGATCTTCTCGTTCATGACGCGGGCTACCTTCCGAGGAAGCGAAGCGTGAGCGGTTGCCGAAGCATTTGCCGGCGTCGCCGGCTGTTCTGCTGTTCGGCAGAGATGCCCTCGGCAAGCGAGGGCGAGGCGGGGCGCCGACGGACCCGGCCGAAATGGCCGCGTCGTGGCGTTCGCTCAGCTCAGACTGCTTGGATCGGAGACCCGGCTGCCCCGCCCGCGCAGGCGGGTGCCGCGCAGGGCGGCATCAGGACAGGGCGCGATGGCCCTCATCGGGATTGCAACCATATCGACCTCCCTCTCGGGACCGGCAAGCACGCCGGACTGCCAAAAAGGACGCGTTACGTCGTTGCATAACCACCATGGGCCATAGGCACGTGCGAGTGCGTCAACGCGCCGATACATACGCGCATCGTGCGGGATTGCAAGGGGGAATTCCGGCGGCTCGCCGCACTTTACGAGGCGAATGGCCGATCCGTCCACGATAAGATCACGATAGATTGGGAGGCGCTGATAGCTTACGGCTCCGTGCGCAGCGGGATGGCGCCGAGCTGATGCCCGGTGGCGAGATCGATGATCACGATCCGGCGATCGCCGCTGGGCAGCAACATCTCGACGGCCAGCCGATCGCCGCCGATGCCGATCGTCT
>DATLUE010000025.1:0-9298 GCA_035533255.1 Allostellaceae bacterium
TCGCCCGCGATCCCGTCTCGGCACGCCAGATCGCGGCCGAGACCATCCTCGGCCGGGTCGGCCGGCCGGAGGACATCGCCGAGGTGGTGGCATTTCTCGCGTCCGAGCCGGCGCGCTGGATCACCGGCCAGGTGATCGAAGCCAGCGGCGGGCTGCGGCTGTGACCCTGAGCGCTAGAGTTGCGTGATGACGGCGCGGGCGGCGTTGGTGATGCTGACGTCGCTGGCAGTGGCGCTGGTCGCCTCGGCATACCACTGATCGACCGCCTGGCTGAGCAGCAGGCTGCCGCGCTTGCGCAGATCGGCGCCGACGATCGCCTCGAGCGAGCGGATGCGCGCGAACAGCTTGCGGGTCGCCGCCTTGCGCCGCTCTTCGGCCTGCTGGGCAGTGGCGACCTGACCCGGGCTCATCGGCCGGGCGGCGGCACGGCTCTGCTGATTGGCGGCCGATGCGGCAAGCGGGACCGGACGGGCGGGCTCCGCAACCGTTGCGGGCCGAGCCTGTGCCGGCACAATGGCCGGAGCGGCGGCAAGCTTGCGCATGGGCGTGGCGGGTTTCGGGACCGGAACCGCTGCTTTCTTGACGGGCGTCCTGGCCACTGGCTTACCCGCTTTCTTTTTGGGCGCCGCTTTTTTGCGGGATGGCATCTTTTTCCTCCAACTGGCCTCGGCGGCCGCCGCCAAATTGTAACTGGGGCGAACGGAGAGCAAGAGAAAACCGCGAGAAGCTATGGTTTTTATTCATGCTTTCCGATTTGTCCACGAGTTTTCCCTCGACCAGAAATTTCCTTACCACGATAAGAAATTAAGTATTTCCTGTAAAGTATTGTTTTAGTGATAGATAATTGGAATAACTGGCCTGACTCGCTCATCGCCGCTCCGCGAGAGGTTTGGCCCTTTTTGCGGCCAGAGTCGAGCCTCTTGGCCAGAAATAGGTCGCTCCGGTCAACGGCTATACCACCCCGTGACGCCGGCTCGCCGCGGCACCGAGGCTCTCCTCTGCACGGACCTATTCCGCGGCCGGCGACGCCAATGGCCGCCGGGCTGGACGCCTCAAGCCCTCAGATGCGCCCCACCAGCATGAGAACCACCACAATGATCAAGATCGTGCCGAGAATGCCGACGCCGCGATGGCCATAGCCGTAGCCATAGCCGCCGAACCGGCCGCTGAAGCCGCCCAGCAGCAGGACGATGACGAGGATGACGAGGATCAAGCCGAGCGACATGGTGATGTTCTTTCTCGTTGCGGGACGGTGCTGGAAATCGTCAGGCGCAAGGCGACAGCGCTATCGGACAGGTGGAATAAATGGCGGCACATCGTAAGTCGCATGGACACGCCGCGCCAACCCCGGAAAATACCTAGCTTCAATAGCCAGGGGGCATAGGGCGGCGCTAAATTCTTGCGCGTGATCCGATCGGATCGAATTGGACCACGCGCTCGATTTTTTGATTTTGTCGCATTGTCTGCGGCGAACCGCTGCACACCTCGCCGGACAATGCTCTAATAGACCGATCAAGCGGGGAATTTCGACCGTGGAGAACGCGCCTCTCGTCATGACCTATGATCTGGTGACGATCGGTGGCGGCTTGTCGGGGCTGGTGACCGCCTGCCGCGCGGCGCAGCTCGGCAAGAAGGCCGCCGTGCTCGAGCAAGGAACCGACGAGCGCTATCCCTGCTCATCGCGCTGGTCGACCGGCGTGATCAACATCATGGGCCTCGCGATCCTCGCCGATCCCGACCAGCTCTACGCCGCGATCATCGACGGCAGCGGCGCGACGGCGCGACCCGAGCTCGCGCGCGCGGTCGCCCAGAACGGCAAGCGCGCGATCGAATGGCTCGGCGCGCAAGGCGCGCGCTTCATCCAGCGCGGCTTGCAGAAGGATCAGCCCGGCCAGCAGGTGCTCGCCCCGCCGCGCCGCTTGCAGGCCGGGCTCGATTGGGAAGGCCGCGGCGCCGATGTGCTGCTGCGCCTCCTCGAGAAGCAATTGGTCGAGCGCGGCGGCGCGGTGCTGCGCGGCACCAGGGCCCAGGCGCTGATCGTCGAGGACGGCGCCTGCGTCGGTGTCGACGCGGTACGGAACGGCGAGCGCATCCGTATCGACGCCAAGGCCGTGGTCATTGCCGATGGCGGCTTCCCCGCCAACCCGACGATGATCGCGCGCTACATCACGCCGCGCGCGGATCGCGTGCTGTGTCGCGCCGGCGCTGGCGCCCACGGCGACGGCATCCGCATGGCCGAGAAAGCCGGCGCCGCGCTCGGCGGCTTCGGCGAATTCTACGGCCATATTCACCACCGGAACGCGATGACCAATACGCAGCTTTGGCCTTATCCGCATCTCGATGCGGCGGCCGAGAGCGCGATCCTGGTCGGCCCCGACGGCAAGCGCTTCACCGATGAGGGGCTGGGAGGGGTTTGCATGGCCAACGCGATCGCGCGTCTCGCCGATCCGCTGGCGGCGCATCTCATCCTCGACGAAACGATCTGGCAGGCCGAGCCCAAGCTTACGACGACCGTTCCCGCCAATGCGAGCATGGTCAATGCCGGCGGGCCGATCGTCACCGCGCCCGATCTCGCGAGCCTGGCCGAGCGCATTGCCGTGCCGGCCGACACGCTCGCCGCAACCGTCACGGCGCATAACGACGCCGTCGCCAGCGGCAATTTCGCCGCGCTCGCGGTTCCGCGAAGCTTGCGCAAGCACAAGCCGATGGCGATTGCCCTGGCGCCGTTCCACGCCGTGCCGCTTTGCGCCGGCATTACCGGCACGATGGGCGGCGTGGTGATCGACGCGCATGCCCAGGCGCAAATGCCAAGCGGTGCGCCCTGCCCCGGCCTCTATGCGGTCGGCACACCGATCGCCGGGCTCGAAGGCGGACCGCGCGCGGGCTATGTCGGCGGCTTGTCGAAGGCATTCATCCTCGGCCTCATCGCCGCCGAGGACATCGCCGCGAGCTAACGCTTCACGCGCTTCGGATCTTTAAATGCCGTCATTGCGAGCCCCTTCGACGAGAGCTCAGGAGCGAAGCAATCCAGTTTGTACATTCTGGATTGCTTCGTCGCTGCGCTCCTCGCAATGATGACGAAGGAAGAAACCCACTTAGCTGAGACGTGTCGCCATTTCTAGCGCCCAGCGATTGCTCGGCCGCACCGCCAGACGCTCGACGAGCAGCGCGCGCGCCATCTCGATCCGCCCGGCTTTAACCGCCGAATCGATCAGCAGCTTCGTAAAGAAATCGCGCTGCGCGTGGCTGCCGCCGGTGCGGCGGAAGGATGCGCGCACCGGCCACAGCAGATCGGTCGCGCGCGCATAATCGCCGCGGCGATGCGCGAGCGCCGCCTCGCCCAGCGCCAGACCGATCTCGGCCATTACCCCGGCTTGGCTCTCGTCCTTGGCCTTGGCATAGGCCTCGCTCGATTGGCGCCAGTGCGCGAATTCTTCGGGCGTGCCGGCGGCAGCCAGCGCCGCGGCGTAATGCGCGTCGCCGAACACCAGGAGGTGATCGTCGCTGCGCGCCGCCGAGCGCAGCGCGAGCTCGTCCCAGCGCCGGCCGACAGCGACGCCCGCCTGCTCCAGCCGCCACAGCAGCGAGACCGCATTGGTGATGTCGAGATATTCGTTGGTCGATTCCGCCCGCACCGCGCGGTCGTAATGCGCGAGCGCCTGGTCGTACCGCTTGAGCTCGAGCAGGAAAAGGCATCGATGCCAGGCGACATGGCACGCGAAATTATTGGCGCCGCGCCAGCCCGCCTCGCTCGCGTCGAGCCAGCGCAGCCCCTCCTCGATACGATCCTGCATCTCGAACACATGCGCGACCGCATGCCCGCCCCAGATGTCGTCGGGATCGAGCGCGAGCGCGCGGCGGCCGAGGCACTCGGCCGCGTCATATTCGCCGCATTCCTCGACACCGAAGGCGTGGCAACCGAGCGCGTAGCCATAGCCCGGCAATGATTCGTCCCACGCCCCAATCGCCGCGGCAACCGTGTCGTGCATGTCGTGCCACTCGCCTGCATAGAACAGCAGATACTGCGCGAGCTTCAGGGCGAGGAGGTCGCGCGGATACTCGGCGAGGATCGCCTTCATGATCGCGACCGCGGCGCGCTGATCGCGGCGTATCCAGGCCCGGAGCGCTTGCAGATGCAGCCGCTCGCGCGGCGTCGCGCCCGCCTCGCGCATCGCGGCTTCGGCGGCGTCGGCCGCCTGGGCCGCGCGTGGCAGCAATTCGCGCTTCACCAACAGCAGCATGAAATAGCCGCGCAGCACCGGCGCCATGACGAGGCCGGGATCGGCGAGCGCGGCTTTGAGCCGGTCGCCGGTGTCGGCGCGAAAGCCGCAATAGCCCAGGATCGCGGCTTCCAGCCGGGCGACCGAGGCTGCGTTTGAGGCCGTGACGGGAATGCCGCGCGGATCGGGCAGCATGCTCAATCGCCCGCCGCGAGCGCCATCGCGGCGCTCCGCTTCCACGGCGCCTGCTTGAACCAGGCGACGCCATAGCCGACCGCAAACAGCAGCGCGAAGCTGACGCCGTTCACCCAAAGCTGCGTCGCAAGGCCAGTGCCCTGATGATCGAAGATCATGCCGCCGACATAGGACAGCACCATGCCGGTGGTGAAGATCGACAGCGCCTGCTGGCCGCATTTGACGAACGGCCTGAGCCACGGCGTCAGCAGAATATGCGCGCGGCCCCTCAGGAGCACGAGCGCGACATAGGCCGAGGCGAGGAAATGCGCGTATTGCAGCAAATCCATATAGGTCTTGTTGCTGTGGTCGTAGACCCAGCGCTCGAGATGCGCGATCGACGTCACCGCATCGATCAGGAACGGCAGCGAGATCGCCAGCCCGACCAGCAGGATCGCGATGGAGAGCCACAGCAAAGGCTTTGAATCCAGCGGCACCGTCACCCAGCCGCGGCGCAGCGCGAAGCCGGTGAAGAAGATGAGCTGCCAGGCCAAGGGATCGAAATACCACACCGCCTGGTCGTCGGCATGCGCCGGAAAATTGAGATCGAGGCCCCACGCCGTGCCATAGAGCGCGATCGAGGCCGCGATCACCAGAAAGGGGCTGATCCGCGCCAGCGCCATCGCGATCGGCACCAACGCCAGACAGACGATGTAGAGCGGCAAGATGTCGATGTAATGCGGCACATAGGTCAGCGTGAACAAGCCGACCAGCGCATTGCCGGGATCGGCGAAGAAGCGCTGGAATTGCGCCAGCGCGACGTAATCGGTGTCGCGATAGTATTCGGTGCCGACCACCACCACCACCGCGACCGCCAGGAACATCCCGATCTGCGCGGCGTAAAGCTGGAGGCAGCGATAGGCGATGCGCGCGGTACCGATCAGCCAGCCTTGGCGGATGAAGGTGCCGCCGAAAGCGATCGACGAGGTCATGCCCGAGATGAACACGAACATGTTGGCGGCGTCGCTGATCCCATAGCGCGCGGGAATGAACCAGTAGAGAACATTCCCGCGGCAATGAGCGACGTAGATGATGAACATCGCGACGCCGCGGAAGAAATCGAGCCGCGGATCGCGTGCCGGCGTGGGGTTGGGATGCGCGGACTGAGCCATCAGGCGGCGATCCGGCCGTCAGAGCGACCGCAACCGCGCCGGGATCGGCAGGAACGGCAGATAGCGGTCGATCAGGGCAACCCCCTCGTGACGGCGGATCGCCATGACGATCACGGCCGCGACCCAGACCGAGCACGCCTGGTGGAACAGCACGCCGCCATCGCCATAGGGATCGACGCCCAGCGGCGAGACCAGGTGGAAGAAGATCGCGCCGCTCATGATGCAGAAGCTCAGCAACGCGCCGACCACTTGCAGCGGCCGGTCGAACAGCAGGATCGAGGCGATCAGCTCCATGCTGCCGGTGCCGATGCGCATCACCTTCTCATAGCCGTGGAAGCCGAGCCAGTCGGTCAGAATGGTGAACAGCCAGACGCTGCCGGCGTCGCCGGTGAACTTGAATTGCAAATACCACACGAAGACGAAAGCGATCCAGGCGCACAGCACCCAGACTAGCCATTCGGCGATCCGGCTCATGATTTGTCTCCCCCAATCCGTCGATTGACCCCACCGATGCCAGGATACCAGCGGGCCGAGGGCTGCGACAGGCTCGGGCGAGGCGCGAACGAAGCGGTTTCGCTGAGATCGGCAACCATCGTAAACTCCCCCGGATGTGCTGCCCGATCCGCGGCCGACCGGGCTGTGACTGGTTATTCGCCGCGGCGGTGGCCGGGTTACAGGCGCCGAGAGAATTTTGCCGAGTTCGTTTGAATGCCCGATGACAATCGCGTTGCAACGAGAGAGGCCGAATGGTCGCGCTGGATGGCGGCGGCCCAGGACGGCGACCGCGCCGCCTATGAGCGGCTGCTGCGCGAGATACTGCCGTTCCTGCGCGGCCTCGCCGGGCGCTATCACCGCACCGCCGACCAGCGCGAGGATGTGGTGCAGGACATCCTGCTGACCCTGCACCGGGTCCGCCACACCTATGATCCGGCGCGGCCGTTCAGCCATTGGCTGGCGACGCTCGCCAGCCGGCGGTCGATCGACGCGCTGCGCCGCCGCGGCCGAACCGAGCGGGTCGAGGTGTTCGACGAGCTGGCCTATGAAACCTTTTCCGACCCCGCGGCGAATAGAGAGATGAGCGCACGCGACGAAGCGCCGGGACTGCACAGCGCGATCGCCACCCTGCCCGAGGGGCAGCGTCAGGCGCTCGAGCTTTTGAAGCTGCGCGAGTTGTCGCTCGCCGAGGCCTCGCAGCTCAGCGGCAAATCGGTGAGCGCGCTCAAGGTCAACATGCACCGGGCGCTGAAGGCGCTCCGGGCGCGGTTGAAAGGAGATTAGCGTGCCGCTCTCGACCGATCTTCTGATCGCGCGGCTCGCGGCAAGCGCCGCGCCGGTGCGCCGCCTGCGGCCGCCGCTGCTGCGCGCCGCCTTCTGGCTGGCGGGGGTCGCGGCGGTCGCCGCCGTGGTCGTGCCGCTCTACGGCGATTTCGCGCTGTTCGATCGGCGCATGCAGGATGCGAAATTCGTGATCGAGCTCGCCGGCACCTTGCTGACCGGCATCGCCGCGGTGATCGCCGCGTTCCAGCTCAGCGTGCCCGACCGCTCGCCCGCCTGGGCGTGGCTGCCCGTGCCGCCGCTGATCCTGTGGCTCGCCGCGAGCGGCTATAATTGCTGGCGCGACTGGATCGCGGTCGGCGACCACGGCTGGCGTTTGGGCGAGAGCGCCGCGTGCTTTGCCACCATCGTCGGCTTCAGCATCCCGCTCGGCGCGACGCTGTTGTTCTTCCTCGCGCGCGCCAAGCCGCTGGCGCCAATGCCGGTCGCCGCCTTGGGCGGCCTCGGCGTCGCCGGCCTTGCCGCGTTCTTCCTCGATTTCAACCACCCGATCGACGCCAGCTTCCTCGATCTCGGCTGGCATGTCGCGGCGGTCGGGCTGGTGATCGGCTGCACCGCGCTGGCCGGCCGCTGGCGCGACGCTGCCAACGCGCAGGCCGGCCGGCCCAGCGAGCGCTGACTCCGGCCGCCGCGGCGTTCCGCCGGCTCAACCCTCTTTCCGCTTCGGCGCTACCTCCCCAGCAACTGCATGAGCGAAGGAGAAGCGCATGAGACGGACGATTCAACTTGCCAGTCAAATTTTCGGGCTTGCTTTTGTGCTCGGCGCGGCCTTGCTGGCGCCGACGATCGCGGCGCGCGCCGAGGTCACGGTGACATTCAACCCCGGCGGCATCGCCTATGGTTATAACGACGGCTATTGGGATCGCGACCACGCCTGGCACGCGTGGCCGGATCGGCGCGCGGCCGAGGATTACCGCTCGCATGACGCCCAGCATTACGACGACCGCAAGCACGACGCGGACAAGGATGGCGGTTGGCGCGGCGACAATTGGTGGAAGCATCACTAAGCGCGTCGGCACATTTCAAGGAAAGCCCCGCTCCGGCGGGGCTTTCCAATGGTGCCCGCTGCCGGACTCGAACCGGCACTCCGATTTCCCGGAAACGAATTTTAAGTCCGTTGCGTCTACCATTCCGCCAAGCGGGCACACTGGGAACGCGGCGGGCAGTCTACCGCGAAAACCTCGGAACGTCATTTGCGAGGAGTGAAACGACGAAGCAATCCAGAGCAGCGACTCGATCGCTGGATTGCTTCGCTTCGCTCGCAATGACAACTGTTCTGGCTTAAATTGCGCGCGATGACCGATTATCCGACGCTCAGATTCCTCGAAAAGCATGGCGGCTGGCTGGCAATCGCGGTGGCCCTGGCGGCGGTTGCGGCTGGCGTGGTCGCGGCGCTGCTCGGCGCCTCCGCTTGGTGGCTGCTCGCCGGCGCGGTTGCGGGCGCGGCGCTGTTCCTGCTCGCGTGCTCCTATGTCGAGCTGATCCGCCTCATGACCGACATGCTGCTGCCGAAATAGCGGCCGAGCGCTTCGGTTGCGCCATCGAGGTATTACCGATATAATTTAGGTATTACCCGGAGGTCCGACATGACCAAGATGACGACCAAAGGCCAGGTCACGATTCCCAAGCGGGTGCGGGATCGCCTTGGCCTGAAACCCGGCTGCAACATCGACTTCGACGTCGAGGGCGAGCGCATCCTGCTCATGCCCGCGACCAAGTTAACGCCGAAACAAAGTCGGTTCGCGAAGCTCCGCGGGAGTCGCAAGACTGGCATGACGACCGAGCAGTGGATGACTCTCTTACGCGGCGACGAGCGGTAAGCCGCTCCCAATGATTCTAATCGACACGAACATTCTGATCGATATTGCCGAAAACGACCCCCGTTGGGCCGCGTGGTCGCAAGCGCAATTAGAGGCAGCCGCATTGCGCGACCGGCTCGCGATCAACGAGATCGTCTATGCCGAGCTTTCGGCGGGATACGAATCGAGAGCGGGTGTCGAGAATTTCCTGGCGGCGGCAGGACTGGAAATTGCCGCCATCCCCCGCGATGCACTCTTTCTCGCGGGCCACGTCTTTCGCCGCTATCGCGCCGAAGGGGGCGCGAGGACGGGCGTGCTGTCGGATTTTTTTATCGGCGCCCACGCGTTCGTTGCGGAGGCGACGTTGCTGACGCGCGATCCGCGTCCCTATCGAAAATATTTCCCGCGGCTCGATGTGATCGCGCCCGACTAGCCGCTCCTCGCCCCTACTCCTCGACCGGCGTGTCGCCGAGGGCGCGCACCATCGCCGCGACTTCCGCGGCCGCGACGCCAAGCCGCGACGGCTCGCGCCCGCGCAGCACGAGATTCACCCCGAAGGCGCCGCGCCGCATGATCGGGTAGGAGCCGATCTCGATAT
>DATLUE010000026.1:0-4415 GCA_035533255.1 Allostellaceae bacterium
ACCGACTCGCCGAGATCGACGTTGGGATTCACACCCGCAGTGTCGAGGGCGATATTGCCTTCGTTATGGCCGCGGCCATCGGGCGAGAATTTGATATCGAAGCGGACGCCGTGACCCGGCGAACGCCCTAATATCCAAGGCGAAATCCACCGCACGCCCATCGTGCCCTTGGTGCCGCGGCCGCCGCCGCCCAGCATGCCGATATCGGCATCGAGCTGGTAGGCCGTGGCATCGTTGATCACCTGCGATTCGATGCCGCCGTTGACGCCGAGGGTTTGCAGCGACGAGCCCGGAGGTCCGTAACTCACGGCGCCATAGGGGAAGCCGGAGGTCACCGGCGAGCCGCCTTCGCCAACCTGGAACTCGCCCCATTGCGGGTCCTTGAAATAGGCCCATTCGCGGTCGATCTGGCTGGGCGAATGCGATGCCGCGTTGTTGACCGGGGCGCTCGGCTTTCCAGCCAAATATGCCTGCTTGCCAAAGATCGTCGGCTGCTCGTTGGAGTTGAGCAGGAGATTGAAGTTGAAGCCGTAATGATCCTTGCCGGCGGGCGCATCGACTTTGAAGCGCGCCCAGGCGTCCTGCGACAGGCCGAAATCCCGATGGCCCGTGCCGGCGTTGTTGCCAGCTACCGGGGTGTTGACGCCGCTCGGATTCCGGCCGGCCTCGCCCACCAAGCTGTCCTGCACATCGAGATGCATGGTCGCGGTGAAGGGGATGGTCGTCCCGATCGCGTTGCAAATGGCGTTCGAGACGTTGCCCGTGCCGGTGAAATTCGGCGGACAATCGGGCGCTTGCGCCTTGGCCTGGTTCGATCCGGCGAACGCTCCGGCAACTACCATCGCGGTCACCAAGGCCGTCGTATTCAGCAGATCACGCTTCATCATTCCCCCCTAAAAAGGCCCCGTGCGCGGTCCCTTGCGGGAACGACGGTTAGCCAAACGAAACTGTCATGAACCTAAATTAAGCCGTTTCCCCAAGGCAAGGACCAAGTTTTGGGCAAAAGCAAAAAAGTGGGGAATGTTGCAAAATTGCATCAACCCAGTGGGACGCCCGGATCACCGCGTCGGTTGACTCCCGATGCCGCTTTCGATTCAGCGCTCCGCCGCCGCGATTGCCGGCATTCCGGCAGCGATCCAGCGCGAATTCAGCGGCGCAGTCCGACGCCGGCAATTTCGCTTGACGCCCCTGGCGTCGTCGCCGACGCTGGCGCCGCCCGCCGGCCATCATCTTCCGGCGAAGGCCCGCTTCATCCTCCGGCAACCCCGTGGCAGCGTAGGCGATGGCAGAAAACTCATACGAATCGTTGCCTTATACCAGCGTCCCTTATTACCAGACGCATATCGCGCATCTCCACACGGTCGGGCGGCTCTACAATCTTGCGCCCACCGATTTCAGGCAGGCGCGCGTTCTCGAGCTCGGCTGCGCTGCCGGCGGCAACCTCATTCCGATGGCCGATCAATATCCGGCCAGCCGTTTCGTCGGCATCGATCTGTCGCCGCGACAAATCCGCGACGGCGCAGCGTTGATCGCCGAGCTCGGCTTGTCGAACATCGTGCTGCGCGCCGAATCGATCCTCGATTTCCCCCCATCCGCGGGAATTTTCGACTACATCATTTGCCACGGCACGTTTTCCTGGGTTCCCGCCGATGTCCGCGCCAAGATTTTGGCGATCATCCGCCAGCACCTTGCCCCGAACGGGCTCGCTCTGATCAGCTACAACACGTTCCCCGGCTGGTACGGGCCCAGCGTCTTGCGCGATATGATGCTGTTCCATACCGCCGCATGCCCGACGCCGATCGAAAAGATCGGCGAGTCGCGCAAGCTCTTGCAGATGATCGCCGAGGCGCAGGTCAGCGACGCCGAAGGCTATCGCGCGATGGTCCAGAGCGAATTGGCGAATATGCGCACGTCGCGCGACGAATACGTCTTTCACGAATACCTCGAAGACAACAACCGACCGCTCTATTTTCAGGAATTCGTGACGATGGCGAGCGAGCATCGCCTCGCCCATCTGAGCGACAGCGATCTGGGACTGATGCACCTCGCCAACTATGCCCCCGGCGTGAGGCAGTTTGTCGGATCGATGAGCAACCCGCTGCGCGTCGAGCAGTATCTCGACTTCGTCAACAACACGCGCTTCCGGCGCGCCATTGTCGTTCATCAGGAACAGACCATCGAGCGGACTTTCGACGCCGCCCGCGTCGCGGAGCTCTGGCTGCAGAGCGAGGCGCGGCCCGAGGGTCCCGAGCCGACGGCCCCGCTCGCGCCGACGGTCACGGTGAACTTTGTCTGTCCGAATCGCATTCGGTTCGCAACCCACGATGCCGCCGGCGCGGCGACATTGCTGACGCTGTTCCGAAACCAGGGTCGGGCGATGACGGTGAGCGAAATCGTCGCCGAAGCGAAGCACCGCTACGCGTTGCCGCAGCCCGAGGCCGAGCTGCGCCGCCGCTTGTGCGAGTTCGCGCTGCGCCTCGCACTCTCGCGGGCCATCGTCCTCCGGTCGGATCCTGGAAGACAGGTTGCGACCATCTCGGCGCGGCCGATCGCGTTGCCGGTCGCCCGCGCGCTCGCCAAGCAATCCGCCGGCGTCCCGAATGCGCTGCACGAGGTCGTGATGCTCGATCAAGCGTGCCAGTTTATCCTTCCGCGGCTCGATGGCACGTCGGACCGCGCGGCGCTGGTCGCGCTTTTCGCTGGGGCGATCGCGCGCGGCGAGCCGGCGGGCCGTTACGAGATCACGCCCGGCATGGTACCGCCGACCGGAGCCGCATTGGCAGCGGCGCTGGTCGATCACGCGCTCGACAATCTGGCGCAAAATGCGCTGTTGATCGGCTGAGGGGCAACGCACCGATTGCCGTAGTTGTTGCGCGGACCGAGCGGAAAAATTATCTTGCCTCCCGAAAGCGTCTCAATCTGGGGAGGAATTCCAATGTCTCGTCATATGCAAATCGCGATCGCGGCAGCGATCGCGATGGTCGCGGGAGGCGGTATCGCCGCCGCGGGTCCGCTCAAGGAAATCGCGCGCATTCCGGTCGTCCTCGACATTCCGCTCAACGGCTTCGACATCGGCTATGTCGATCTTTCGACCGATACGCTCTATCTCACGAGCAGCGCGCATTTCTTCGATCCCAAAGTCATTCATCCCGGCAACAACGTGCTGCTGGCGATCGACGCCAAGACCAACAAATTGATCGCGGCCATTCCGGGCTTCAAGCATCCGAGTGGCGTCGTGGTAACGAAGCCCGGCAAGGAAGCCTGGGTCTCCGACGGCGACAGCACGGTCAAGGTGGTCGATCTGAAGGCGAGAAAGGTCACGGATACGATCTCGACCGGCGGCAAGTCCCGCGCCGACGAGGTCGCGTACGATCCCAAGGACCATGTCTTTGCGGTCGCCAACGGCGACGACGATCCGCCGTTCCTGACGCTGATCTCGACCGAGCCCGGCCACAAGATCATCGCCAAGGTCGCCGTGCCCGAGGCCACCGACGGGCTCGAGCAGACGATTTATCAACCCAGGGACGGCATGTTCTACACCGTCGTCCCGCAGCTCAATAAGGTGAAGACCAAGGGCGGGATGCTCAAGACCGACCCCAAGACCGGCAAGCGCGTGGCTTTGTATCCGGTCGATAACTGCATTCCCCACGGCAATGCGATCGGGCTGGGCCCGGACCTCATCCTCGGCTGCAACGAAGGCAATACGCGGACCAAGGATGGGCTGACCCCGCAACAGGCGATCTTCGACACCGCGACCGACAAGGTGAAGGCCTACATCCCCGGCGCCGGCGGCTCGGACATGGCGGCTGCGGACGACAAGCTGGGGCAATATTACACCGCCTCGGTCGGCAATCCCGATCCCGGCCCGGTGCTTGCCGTCATCGATGCGAAGACGGCCAAGATCATTCAGAAAATCCCGACCACCGGCCTCGCTCACTCGGTTGCGGTGGATGTGAACAATCATCACGTCTTCGTGCCCAGCGCCGGCGGCACCTTCGGCGGCTGCGGCTGCGTCATCGTTTACGCGCCGCAATAGCGGCACCGCAGCGCCTTATTATCGGAGAAGGCGGGTAAGGACCTGATTGAGGTCCTTACCCGATCTCCTGTCCCCAACTGGGGATCGGAGCAAGCGGCTCACATAACGGTGAGCATCCCCGGTCGGTAATCCATGCTAGAAATTCCGCGGACGGTTTGAGGACATCGAGCCTCCGGCCGCCATCCCGATCGCGTCGCACATTGGCGAATATCATTCCGACGGCGGTCATGGAGAACCGACATGAGCCGGAGACGTCTTTTTTTCCACACTCGCGCCGCCCGGCTCGCCGTCGTCGCGACAACGATGCTGGCCCTCAATGCTTGCGCCGGCAACGATGCCGATTTGCAGAAGGCGGAGCAGAACGTAAGCGTGGCGCGTG
>DATLUE010000027.1:0-2838 GCA_035533255.1 Allostellaceae bacterium
TGATCCCGCGTGTCTCGCACGAGGAGCGCCGACAGAATGAGCCCAAGCGCGGCATAGCCTATTCCGAGATAGAACGGCTGTGGCCGGAGGCCGTAGCGCTGGGCAATATATCCGGTGAGGAAGGCGGTAACGCCGACGGAGAGGTAGCCCGCGAATTCGTTGAGGCCGACCGCGAGACCGCGTGATTTGGGCCCGACGAGATCGACCTTCATGATCACGGTCATAGACCAGGCGAAGCCCTGGTTGATGCCAAGCAGCGCGTTGGCCGCAATGATCCAGCCCCAGCTCGGCCCCCAGGCGATCATGAAAGGGACCGGCAGGCCGACGAGCCAGCCCAGCACCAGCATGTGCTTGCGGCCGTAGAGGTCGGCGAAATGCCCCGAGACGAGGTTGGCGAGGGCTTTGACCACGCCGAAGCTGACGATGAACGAGACGACGATGGTGGTCGATGCGATCTTGAACTCTTCGGAGCCGATCAGCGGAACCACTGTCCGCTCCAATCCCACCATGCCACCAACGAAGGCATTGATGACGACGAGCAGCGAGAATTGCTGCCAGTTTTCGCGGAGGCCCAGCCGGATTTCCGAAGGCGCAGGGGCGGATGATTCTGCCGGCATGCTCATCGCCTCGCACGATCAGCGACCGTAACAGCGCTCAGCGCGATGAACGCAGCGCCGACGGTCGTAACGCGGCCCAGGGAAGAGTCCAGCGGCGCCAAGACCCGTGCCAGTATGCCGACCGGCGGATAGAACACGGCGCCGCGGATCGCGGTGACAGATAGTCCCGTCTGCTTGGCGAGCGCGCGCAATTCCGTCCCGGTACGGAAGTGTGCTGCCTTCCAGGTCGCTGAGCCGAGCCAGCCACGCAAACGGCGGATCAAGGCCCAAAGGCTCCATCGCCCGAGCTCGCCGAGGACGAGGCGCCCGCCCGGCCGAAGCACACGCGCCATCTCACGCATTGCGACAGACGCGTCTGGGACAAAGCAGAGAACGGTGATCGAGACCACCACGTCGAAGGCAGCATCGGGAAAAGGAAGCCGCTCGATGCGCCCTTCGAGAAACGCCGCCGTGATTCCATCCTTGTCGGCGCGCGTGCGAGCTGCGGCAAGCATCGCCGGATCGGGATCGACACCGGTCGCCTCCGCGCCGCGCGATGCCGCGGCGCAGACCAGCGCGCCGTCGCCGCAGCCCACGTCGAGGACGTGGACGCCCGCGAGGTCGCCCATCAGATCGAGGATCAAGCATTGCTCGATCGCCTCGGTCACGGCGCCTAGCGGTGTCGCGCGCCAGGATTCGTAGATTTTCGGACCAATCGTCGTCGGCGCGGTCGTCATGCTCATGCAAGAACCCGGCGCAATTGATCGACGACCTCCTCGACCTCGTCCTGGGTCGTACCGCGCCCGAGGCTGAAGCGGATAGCGCCCATGCCGATCTCGGGAGCAATGCCCATGGCCTCAAGGACCGGCGGCAACGTAACGTGACCGGAATGGCAAGCCGAGCCGGTCGACGCGGCGACATTCGGCATCTCCGCCAGGATCTGGCCGCCGACATGGCCGGCAAACGAGACGTTGAGCGTATTCGGCAGACGGCGGTCGGGATGGCCATTGAGGGCAACGCGGTTGCCGAAAGCGGCGCGAAGACGATCCCAGAATAGGTCGCGCAGACGCCGCGTCACCGGCATGCCGATCCCGGATTGTGCAACCTCGCAAGCCTTGCCGAGGCCCGCCGCCAGCAACGCGCTCTCCGTGCCGGCGCGCCGCCCGCGCTCGTGTCCGGCGCCGTGGATCAAGGGCTCGATCGCAATCCCGCGACGGATGTAGAGGGCGCCTATGCCCTTCGGCGCGTAGATCTTGTGGCCGGCGACCGAGAGCAGATCGACGCCGAGCTCTTGGACTTTGGTCGGTATCTTGCCGACGGATTGCGCCGCGTCCGTATGCAGAGCAACCCCGTGCGCGCGGGCGATTTCGGCGATTTCGGCGATCGGCTGGACCGTGCCGATTTCGTTGTTCGCGTGCATGATGCTGATCAGGAACGTGTCCTTGGTGATCGCCTTGCGGATGTTGTCGGGATCGACAAGGCCGCTCCCGTCGACGGCAACGTAGGTCACGGTCGCACCAAGTCGCTCGAGAAACCTGCATGGCGCTATGATCGCGGGATGCTCGATTTGCGACGTGACGATGTGCGACGGTCGATCGCGGCGCGAAAAGAATAAGCCCTTGACCGCAAGATTGTTGGCTTCGCTACCGCCACTGGTGAAGACGATCTCATCGACGGCACAACCGAAGAATTCCGCGACCTGACGGCGCGCGCCCTCCAAGGCGGCTGCCGCCGGTACGCTTGCCCAATGGCCGCTCGACGGATTGCCGTAGTCCGTCTCAAGGAACGGCCGCATGACCGCCGCCACCGCCGGGTCGACAGGCGTGCTCGCGTTGTAGTCGAGATAGATCGGCTTCCCGATTGCTTCATTTGCCATCGAGACGCACCGGTTCCAGGTTGCTTCCATGTTGCCGCTGCACAGCCTCGGAAAGGCGCGTCAATAAAAGCGCTGCGGCTTCATTAACCGGCGCCCACTCCGCGTCCATGATGCCCGTCTGGGTCTCGATAGAATCACGCAGGATGACCTGCGCGTCCTCAACGCTCAGCGCGCCTCGTTCGATAAGCAGAAGAAAGATTTTCTGAACGAGATCGTGGGCTGCAACGCCGGCGGCCAGAGCATCGATGCGCACTTTTTGTTTTTCCATGGCTCACTCCGCGATCGAGCAGCACACTCGAGTGCCGGCAGTTTGAAGATCGTCAGGTCCAACTCTCCTAGGCACTCGTCATCAGGCGTTCGATGCTT
>DATLUE010000028.1:0-70599 GCA_035533255.1 Allostellaceae bacterium
CGCGGTGAGGAGGCGCTTTGAGCGAGCTACCAGACCGCGGTAGCCTTGTCTGGCTGGAATTTTCGTCGCACGCGGGCAGTGAGCAGGCAGGCAGACGTCCGGCCATCGTTCTGACGCCGGAGGCCTATCATCAAAGATCGCGTCTTGCGATTGTTTGTCCGATCACTAGCCGCATTCGCGGCTGGCCAATGGAAGTAGCTCTGCCACCAGGACTACGGATATCGGGCGTCGTGCTCGTCGATCACATCAAGAGTGTGGATCGCGAAGCGCGACACATGGAAGTCATCGGCCAGGCGCCGCGTGAGGTGCTCGATGAGATCGATGCCCGCTTAGCGCCCTTGCTGAATTTATAAGGGTGAGGTTATGAGGCCGGTTCTGGGCGCTCGGGCCTTCGTGCCCTGAGCCGCGCCTAACCCCGCTGGACAGGTTGCGCCGGGAATGTTATCGCACCCTGACAGCCGGGAGGACGGAATGGGCCGGTCGCTTTATCTGATTGTTTTGCTTGGGATTTTGGCGGGGTGCGTACCGATCCATAGCGATCCGTCGCGCGACAAGTTCGGGGTTTCGACGGCGCGGCCCGATGCGGGCGCTGCGCCGTCAGGCGATCCTCAGCTTGCCGCGCTCGATACCAAGTCGAAAGCCGTTTGTACGACCGGCTTTCGCGCCGACGCCCCGACCGTGCAGCCGGCGCAAGCGAGCCAGCAACTCGTCGACCGGAAGCTGCGCTGCGGGCATTACGACCGGATCAATTTCGATTTCGTCCATATGGACTGGGCAAATCTTCTCTAGCATTGGCACGATGATCGAACGGGAGGCGGGATGACGCGCGCCCTGGTGTTTCCGGGCCAAGGGTCGCAGGCGGTCGGCATGGGGCGCGAGATCGCCGGCGCCTTCGCGACCGCGCGCGACGTGTTCGCCGAGATCGACGACGCGCTGAGCCAGCGTCTCTCGCGCATCATGTTCGAGGGGCCGGAGAGCGACCTCGTCCTGACCGAGAACGCGCAGCCGGCGCTGATGGCGATGAGCCTCGCGGTCGCGCGCGTGCTCGAGATCGATGGCAAGCTCGATCTGAAGCGCCACGTCGCCTTCGTCGCCGGGCACTCGCTGGGCGAATATTCGGCGCTGGCCGCGGCCTCGGCGCTCGGGGTCGCGGACGCAGCGCGCCTTCTGAAGCGCCGCGGCCTTGCGATGCAGCGTGCGGTGCCGGTTGGCATCGGCGCGATGGCGGCACTGCTCGGGACCGATATCGATGTCGCGCGCGAGATCGCGACGGCGGCCGCGCAGGGCGAAGTTTGCGACGCCGCCAACGACAACGGCGCTGGCCAGGTCGTGGTCAGCGGCCACAAGACCGCGGTCGAGCGCGCGGTCGAGATCGCCGCCGAGCGCGGCATCAAGCGCTCGATCATGCTGCCGGTGAGCGCGCCCTTCCATTGCGCGCTGATGCAGCCCGCCGCCGACGCGATGGCGGAGGCGCTCGCCGAAGTGACGCTGCGCGAGCCGCTGGTGCCGCTGATCGCCAATGTCAGCGCCGCGCCGGTGCGCGATCCCGACGCGATCAAGCGGCTGCTGGTGGAGCAGGTGACGGGCCTCGTACGCTGGCGCGAATCGGTGCTGGCGATGAAGGAGCACGGCGTCCACGAGCTGGTCGAGCTCGGCGCCGGACGCGTTCTCAGCGGCCTCACCAAGCGCATCGATCGCGAACTGGTCGGCTCGGCAATCGGCACGCCGGCCGAAATCGAAGCCTTCCTCAAGACCATCTGAAGCCCTCATTCGAAGGATCAGCGATGTTCGATCTGAGCGGCAAGGCCGCGCTCGTCACCGGCGCCTCGGGCGGCATCGGCGGCGCTATTGCCCGCGCGCTGCACGGCGCCGGCGCCACGGTGCTGCTGCATGGCACGCGCCAAACCGCGCTCGATGCGCTGGCGGCCGAGCTGGGGACGCGCGCGTTCGTTGCGGCCTCCGATCTCGGCGATGCGGCCGCGGCCGATGCGCTGGTCAAGGCGGCGGACGCGGCGATGGGACAGCTCGACATCCTCGTCAACAATGCCGGGCTCGCGCGCGACATGCTGGCGATGCGGATGAAGGACGAGGATTGGCAGAAGGTGATCGACGTCGACCTGACCGCGGGTTTTCGCCTCGCGCGCGCGGCGCTGCGCGGCATGGTGCGGCGGCGCTGGGGCCGGATCATCGCCATCACCTCGGTCGTCGGTGCGACCGGCAATCCTGGCCAGGCGAATTACGCCGCCGCCAAAGCCGGCATGGTCGGCATGTCGAAGGCGCTCGCGGCCGAGGTCGCGCAGCGCGGCGTCACGGTCAACTGCGTCGCCCCGGGCTTCATCGCGACCGCGATGACCGAGGGGCTGACCGAGGAGCAGAAAGCCCGCATCGCGCAGGCGATTCCGATGGGCCGGGTCGGCACGCCCGAGGAAATCGCGGCCGGCGTCCTCTATGTCGCAAGCGAGGAAGCGCGCTATATGACCGGCCAAACCTTGCACATCAATGGCGGGTTGGCCATGATCTAGCCCCGTCGGCGGGCCTCGCGGTCGAGACCGGGCCGCCGGCTGGTAATGGCCGGCGATCTATGTTACTTAACCGCCCTTCCGGCTCCGGCCCGTCGCCGAGCGAACGGAAGTCACACACAGCAAAGATTTGCGCGTCAATTTTGTCGAGGAACGAGTGATGAGCGATGTCGCCGAGCGGGTAAAGAAAATCGTCGTGGAGCACCTGGGCGTCGACGAGTCCAAGGTCACCGACAATGCCAGCTTCATCGACGATCTGGGCGCGGACAGTCTCGACACGGTCGAACTGGTGATGGCGTTCGAGGAAGAATTCGGCTGCGAGATCCCCGACGACGCCGCCGAGAAGATCGTCACCGTCAAAGACGCCGTCCAGTTCATCGAAGCCCACCCGGCCTGACAATCGCACCATCATGAGACGGGTCGTCGTTACCGGTCTCGGTCTGGTCACGCCTTTGGGCGTAGGAGTCGAGCATGTCTGGAAGCGCCTGATCGCGGGCCAATCCGGCATCCGCGCGATCCAGGGTTTCGACGTCTCCGACCTGGCCGCCAAGATCGCCGGGCAGGTTCCGCGCGGCGAGACCTCGGCCGGCGACTTCAATGTCGACGATTGGGTCCCGGTCAAAGACCAGCGCAAGATGGACGAGTTCATCGTCTTCGCGCTCGGCGCCGCAACGCAAGCGGTCGAGGATTCCGGCTGGAAGCCGCAGGACGAAGAATCGCGCGAGCGCACCGGCGTGATGATCGGCTCGGGCATCGGCGGCCTGCCCGGCATCACCGACGCGGCGATGACCTTGCACGAAAAGGGCGCGCGCCGCATCTCGCCGTTCTTCATTCCGTCCTGCCTCATCAATCTCGCTTCGGGCCATGTCTCGATCCGCTACGGCTTCCGCGGTCCCAATCATGCTGTGGTGACGGCGTGCTCGAGCGGCGCGCATGCGATCGGCGACGCCGCGCGCCTCATCCAATGGGAAGACGCCGATGTCATGGTCGCGGGCGGCGCCGAGGCGGCGGTATGCCGGCTCGGCGTGGCCGGGTTTGCGGCCTCGCGCGCCTTATCGACCGCCTTCAATGACGAGCCGACCCGCGCCTCGCGCCCCTGGGACCAGGCGCGCGACGGGTTCGTGATGGGCGAGGGCTCGGGCATCGTGGTGCTCGAGGAGCTCGAGCATGCGAGAAAGCGCGGCGCCAAGATTTATGCCGAGATCATCGGCTACGGCATGTCGGGCGACGCGTATCACATCACCGCGCCGGCCGAGGATGGCAACGGCGGATTCCGTGCGATGCGCAACGCGCTGAAGCGCTCCGGCCTCGCCAAAGAGGACATCGACTACATCAACGCCCACGGCACCTCGACGCCCTTGGGCGACGAGATCGAGCTGGGCGCGGTCAAGCGCCTGTTCGGCGATCATGCCTACAAGCTGTCGATGTCGTCGACCAAATCGGCGATCGGCCATCTGCTCGGTGCCGCGGGCAGCGTCGAGGCGATCTTTTCGATGCTCGCGATGCGCGACAGCGTCGTGCCGCCGACGCTCAATCTCGAGCAGCCGAGCGCCTCCTGCGACATCGATCTCGTGCCGCTCAAGGCCAAGGAGCGCAAGGTGCGGTTCGCGCTGTCCAATTCCTTCGGCTTTGGCGGCACCAACGCCTGCCTGATCTTCGGCCCGGCGCCCTGAGATGCGGAAAGCGGCGCGCGCGGCGGGCGGGCTCGTGGCTGTCTTGCTGCTCGTCGGCGGCGCGCTCGCGATCGGCGCGCGCGATTACCGTGCGCCGGGACCGTTGCCGGCCGCGAAGATCATCGTCATCCCGAAAGGCGCCGGCGCGCGCGCGGTCGGCACGCTGCTCGCGGCCGCCGGCATCGTCGACAACGGCTATGTCTTCGCCGCCGGCACTTATCTGACCGGTCGGGCGCGCGGTTTGCGGGCCGGCGAGTATCAATTCGCCGCCGCCATCAGCCCTGCCGCCGCCGCCGAGCTGATCGATAGCGGCAAGGTCGTGCGCCACCGGCTCACCATTCCCGAAGGCTTGACCAGTGCCCAAATCGTGGCGCTGGTAGACGCGGCGCCGGCGCTCGACGGCACGATCGATGCCGACCCGCCCGAAGGCACGCTGCTGCCCGACACCTATTTCTATGTGATGGGCAACACCCGGCAGGAACTGTTGGAGCGCATGCACCGGGCGCTGGAGAAGGCGCTGACCGCGGCCTGGGCGGCGCGCGCCCCGGACCTGCCGCTCGCCAGCCCGGCCGAAGCGCTGACCCTCGCATCGATCGTCGAGAAGGAAACCGCCAAGCCCGACGAGCGCCCGCGCATCGCCGGCGTCTATATCGAGCGGCTGAAGCTCGGCATGAAGCTGCAAGCCGATCCGACCGTGATCTACGCGCTGACCGACGGGGGTGTCGTTCCGCTCGGCCACCCGCTCGCTCACGACGATCTCGCTGTCGCATCGCCCTACAACACCTATCTCGCGAAGGGCCTGCCGCCGACGCCGATCGACAATCCGGGCCTCGCCTCGCTGAAGGCGGCGCTGCAGCCCGACGATCGCGGCGACCTTTATTTCGTCGCCGACGGCACCGGCGGCCACGCTTTCGCCAAGACCTTGGAAGAGCACAATCGCAACGTCGCCAAGCTGCGCGGCGCACAGGGCGGCGGCGGATAGTTCTCGCCGCCCGTTTCTTGCTATAACCCCCCGCATGACGATTGCCAGCATGACGGGCTTTGCCCGCGCCGAAGGCCAGGATGGGCTGCTGAGCTGGGCCTGGGAGCTCAAGAGCGTCAATGCCAAATCGCTCGATCTGCGCTTCCGCCTGCCGCCGGGCTTCGATGCGCTCGAGCTGCCGTTGCGCGGGCTGTTGTCGCAAAAGCTGAAGCGCGGGTCGGTGACCGCCAATCTCTCGGTCGCGCGCAGCGGCGGCGCGGGCAGCTTGCGCGTCAACCGCGAGGCGCTGGCGATGGTGGTGCGGCTCGCCAACGAGCTGGCCGCCGAGGTCGAAGCGGCGCCGCCGCGCATCGACGGGCTCTTGGCGCTGAAGGGCGTGCTCGAAAGCGGCGACGACGCGCTCGACGAGACGGCGCGCGCGCGGCAGGTCGGGCTGCTGACCGCGGGGTTCGAGCACGCGCTCGGCGGGCTGGCGACGATGCGCTGGAGCGAAGGCGGGCGGCTCGAGATCGTTCTGGCCGAGCGGCTCGACGAGATCGCGGCGCTGGTCACAGAGGCCGAGGGCGCCGCAGCGGCGCAGCCCGCGGCCATCAAGGCGCGGCTCGCGCAATTGATCGCGGCACTGACCGATGCCGTGCCCGCGCTGCCCGAAGAGCGGCTCGCGCATGAGGCGGCGTTGCTCGTCGCCAAAGCCGATATCCGCGAGGAGCTGGATCGCCTCGGCGCGCATCTGAGTGCCGCTCGCGGTCTTCTCGCCGAAGGCGGTTCAATCGGCCGGCGGTTCGATTTCCTGTGCCAGGAATTCAATCGCGAGGCGAACACGCTGTGCTCGAAATCGGCCGATCTCGCGCTCACCCGCATTGGCCTCGGCTTGAAAGCGGCGATCGAGCAGTTGCGCGAGCAAGTGCAGAACATCGAGTAGCGGATCATGGCCGAGCCCAGGATCAAGCGCCGCGGCCTGCTACTCGTACTGTCCTCGCCCTCGGGCGCGGGCAAGACCACGATCAGCCGCAAGCTCTTCGATCAAGACGGCCATCTCGGCATGTCGGTCTCGGTCACGACGCGGCCGCGCCGGCCGGGCGAGGTCGACGGCAAGCACTATCATTTCATCGCGCGCGCGATATTCGACGCGATGGTCGCTAAAGGCGAGTTGCTGGAACACGCGACTGTCTTCGAGAATTGCTATGGCACGCTGCGCGCTCCCGTGATGACGACGCTCGATGCCGGCAACGACATCATCAGCGACGTCGATTGGCAAGGAACGCAGCAGCTCAAGCAGAACGTGCCGGACGATGTGGTTGCCGTGTTTATTCTGCCCCCGAGCATCGAGGCGCTGAAGCAGCGTCTGCAAGCCCGGGCGCAGGACAGCGAAGATGTCGTTCGGGCGCGCATGGCCAAGTCGTCCGACGAGATGAGCCATTGGGCCGAATACGACTACGTGATCGTCAACGAAGACCTCGACGAGAGCGTGCGGCAGGTGCAGGCAATCCTCGATGCCGAGCGCAAGCGCCGCACGCGCCAAGTCGGTCTCTACGATTTCGTCAATCGCCTGCGGGGTCAGCCTTAGCGACACGGGCGAGCGCGCAGAATTGCTCGACCGATAGGGTTTCGGCGCGGGCGGTCGGCTCGACGCCGGCGGCCGCGAGCAGCGCTGCGGTGTCGCCGCCGAGCGATTTGAGGCTCTGGCGCAGCATCTTGCGGCGCTGGCCGAAGGCGGCAGCGGTGACGCGCTCGAGCGCCGCCTGGTCGCAAGGCGCGAGCGGCGCGGCACGCGGGATCAGATGCACCAATGTCGAAGTCACTTTCGGCGCCGGAACGAAAGCCTGCGGCGGCACGTCGAAGGCCAGACGCACGTCGCACAGCCACTGCGCCAGCACCGAGAGCCGCCCATAGGCGTCGCTGCCGGGCGCGGCGGCCAGGCGCTCGGCGACTTCCTTTTGGAACATCAGCGTCATGCTCTCGTAAGCGCGCGCATCGCCGAGCCAGCGGATCAGCAGCGGCGTCGCGATGTTGTAGGGCAGGTTGGCGACGATCTTGCGCGGCGCGGCGACCAGGCGCGCGGGATCGACGCCGAGCGCGTCGCCCTCGACGATCGTCAGTCGGCCGGGAAAAGCCGCGTCGAGCTCGCGCAGCGCGGCAATGCAGCGCGGGTCGCGCTCGATCGCCGTCACATGCTTGGCCCCTTCAAGCAGCAGCGCGCGCGTCAGCCCGCCGGGGCCCGGGCCGATCTCGATGATATTCGCCGCGTCGAGCGGCGCTGCCGCGCGCGCAATGCGCCGCGTCAGGTTGAGGTCGAGCAGGAAATTCTGCCCGAGCGATTTGCGCGCCCCGAGCTCGAAGCGCCGAATAACCTCGCGAAGCGGCGGAAGCTCAGGCGCCGACAGGTTCGGCGACCCGGCGCTCGACGAGCTCGCCGGCCAGGGCGAGCGCGGCGATCAGGCTGGCGGGATTGGCGATGCCTTGGCCGGCGATGTCGCACGCCGTGCCGTGGTCCGGCGAGGTGCGCACGAACGGCAGGCCCAGCGTGATATTCACGCCGCGATCGAAGTCGATCGTCTTCAGCGGGATCAGCGCCTGGTCGTGATACATGCAGATCGCCGCGTCGTAGCGCGTGCGCGCGGCTGCGTGAAAAAGCGTGTCCGCCGGCGCCGGCCCGCTGACCTCGATCCCGAGATCGCGCAATGCCTCAACTGCCGGTACGATGATGTCGATCTCCTCGCGGCCGATGGTGCCGTTCTCGCCGGCATGCGGGTTGAGACCGGCGACCGCCAATCGCGGCCGGGCGATGCCGAAATCGCGCTGCAAGGCCGCCGCCGTGATCCGTCCTGCGGTGACGATGTCCGCGGTGCGAAGCTGCGCGATCGCTTCCGCCAGCGGGCGGTGGATCGTCACCGGCACGACCCGCAGTCCCGGGCCGGCGAGCATCATCACCGGCGTCACATTCCCGGCGAGCTCGGCGAGATATTCGGTGTGGCCGGGGTGGCGGAAGCCGGCCGCGTAAAGCGTCTCTTTCTGGATCGGGTTGGTGACGATCGCCGCCGCGCGGCCCTGCTGGACGAATGCAACCGCGGCGGCGATCGCGCCGATCACGGCCGGCGCATTGGCCGGGTCCGGCTTGCCCGGCACGACCGGCGCCGGCAGCGCGATCGGCAACACCGGCAGGGCGTCGCGGAAGATCGCGGCCGCTTCTTCGAGAGCCGCGATGGCGCGGATCGGCACGTCGAGGCGCAGCATCGCGGCAAGCCGCGCCAGCCGCTCGGGCCCATCGAGGACGAAGAACGGCGGCAGGCCGTTCGCGCGCCGCGCGGTCCAGGCTTTCAGCGTGATCTCGCCGCCAATTCCTGCCGGCTCGCCGATGGTCACGACAAGCGGAGCGGTCATCAGCGAATGTCCACATAGGCGCTGCGACGCAAATCTTGCAGGTAACGGCGCGACATCTGATCCATGCGCGCATGCATAATCTGGTCGTAGACCTGATCGGTCGAGGGCAGCGCCGCGGCCGGATCGACACGCTGGCAGACCATGATTACGCCGATGCCGCCGCGCGCCGGCACCGGCTTGCTCGGCTCGGAGACTTTGAGGCCGAGGACGAGGCTCTTCACCTCGGGCGCCAGGTCGCCGGCGCGGACTTTCGGTGTCTGGGTCGACAGTTGCGGGGCTTCGGTCTGCGCGATTTTTCCCATGTCGCCGCAACTCTTCGCTGTGGCGGTGACGTGCTGGGCCTCGGCCATGACGCGGGCTTGCTCTTGCGGCGGCGCGGTCGGCGCGAGCGGGAACACGACTTCGACCAGCGAAAGCTGCGTGTCGTCGACCGTCGTTTGTCCGGGCGTCCGGCGCTCGAGCAGATAGAAGATGTAATAGCCGGCCGCAGTGCGGATCGGATAGGAGATCTCGCCCGGATTCATCTTGGCGATCGCTTCGTCGAGCGGCGGGCCGAACTGGTTCGGCGTGACCCAACCGATATCGCCGCCGGTCGCGGCACTGGGCGCTTGCGAGAATTGTTGCGCCACCGCCTGGAATGCCGCGCCTTGGCGAATCTGGGTGATGAGCCGGTCGGCAAGCTGCTTCACCTCGGGTTCCTGGGTCGGATTGTCGATAGCGAGGAAAATCTCGGCGACGTGGCTTTGCGGCTTGCCGATATCGCTCTTCATGCGCGCGAGCTCGTCTTTGACCTCGGCGTCGGATACGCTGACATCCGAGGAATAGCGGCCTTCGACGACCTTGTTCCACAGCAGCGACGCGGTCACCTGATCGACCAAGGTGCTGCGGGGAATGCCGGCCGCCTTCAGATATTGATCGAGGCCGCCCTTCGGCATGTTGTTGCGCGCCTCGATGTTGCTGAGGGCCTTGTCGACCTCGCCTTTGTCGGCCGTGATCTTGTAGCGCGCGGCCTCCTGAAGCTCGAGCTTCTCGTCGATGAGCTGGCGGAGAACCCGGGGCTGGAGCTGTTGGCGGTTCTGGGGCGTGTCGGGGATGCCCGAGGATTTCATGAGCAGCGCCAGCCGCGCACCGACATCGTCGGCGGTGACGATGTCGTTGTTGACGACGGCGGCGATGCGTGTCTCCTGCGCCTGGCAAGCCGTGGCCAGCGCGAGGATGAAGCCGAGACCGAGCAACCATTTCATGGGTAATGCAAATATGATGGGATGAACCGGCGTCTATATAGGTCGAAAGCGCGAAATGCCCAAGAGGGCAGATCGGCGTTCTTGCCCGGTCTCAGCCGCCGAAGGGCGAGACCGAGACATCGCCGAGATCGCGGAAAACGAAGGTCAGGACGAAGGAGGTGCCCGGTCGGATGTCGCCGAGGGTGATGCCACTCCGCTGCAGGGTTCCGGTGACCGCCAGACAATCGTCGCGATAGGTGATGCGCAGGGCGGAATCGATGCTGGTCAGGCCGCCGTTCAGATTTTGCGTCTTGGTCACTTGGCCCGACCAGGTGTCGGTGAGCGCGAAATTAATCCCGACGCTGACCTGGCTAGCCGGTAGCACCGACGGCAAGCCGGGGATGGCCGAGGTCGCGATGTAGCTGAGCGTGCCGTTGAGGTTGGCGTCGCCGCCGGTGGTGCCGATTTCCTGGCGGCGCATCGCATAGTCCTGGCTATCGAGGCGCGCGCGGTAGAACAGGTTGAAATGCGGATCGGGCGCGACCGTCACGCGTCCGACGACGTCGGAGCGCCGGTGGTCGAGACCGGTCCCGACCGGGAACTGGCTGTTGCTCTGAAAGCGATAGCTCTGGCCGACCAGGATTTGCGTGCTGCCCGCTACCGGATTGAAAACGCCGGCGTGGATACCGTAATCGACGCGTTGCCCGCCATCGACCCGGTCGAAGCCCGGAAAGCGGTTGCCGACGAACAGGTCGGTGTCGTCGAATTCGAAGCTCTGCGCGTCTTCGTTGGGAATCCCTGCCGGATTGCCGCCGGTGGGTGCGACAAAAGCGGCGGCTATCGGCTCGATCAGGGCGGTGACGTTGCTGTCGGTGTTTACCCACGGGTAATGCCAGCTCAACGCCGCCTGCGGAAACACGCGGCCCGTGGCCTTGGTCTCGGGCTGGGCGGAGATCCCGTAGGCCCGGCTGAAATTGCTGTCGTAGCCGTCGCCGCGCAGCGTCGCGCTGAATTGATAGCGATCGCCCAGCGGCCCGTTGAAAGGCAAGCGCCAGTTCGCGCCCAGCGACAGGCGCCGCTCGTTGACGCTGTCGCGCTTGGCGAGATCGAGCAGGTTGCCGGTCATCTGCCAGCGGCCGCCGAGCGCGTCGGGCGGCGTGGTGAAAGTGTAGGTTGCCTCCGGCAGAACGAAAGGCTCGCTGGCGATGCTGTAGAGCGGATTGAGGTTCTGATAGGCGTAGGCGCTGATGTTGCCGTAGCTCGTCGCGCCGAAATTCTCGGCATAGACGTGGTCGGTAAGGAAGTTCGTCGCATAGGGGAAGTGATAGCGCTGGAGGTAGGTCTGGTCGGTGGTCGCGGTTCCATCGAATCCGGCACGCCAGCTCGGCGTCAAATCCCAGACCCCGGTCGCCGCGATATGGCCGCGCACCGCGTTGCTGCTCGCGTTGACGTCCGACAGTTGCGGGTCGACACTTTTGCTGCCGAAGGTCAGGCTGGTGTCGTCGAGCAGCATGCCACTGCCGAAGCGCTGGCGATACTGCCCGTCGAGAATCGTCCCGCCCTGGGTCGTGAAGATCGGGCGAAATATCGCGTCCTTGTCGGGCCCGAGCACGAAATAATAGGGCAAGCCGATGCGAAAGCCGTTCGACGCGTCGTTGCCGATCACCGGCGGCAAGAAGCCGCTCGCGCGCTTCACCGACGGATCAGGATGCGAGAAATACGGCGAATAGAAGACCGGAAAGCCGTCGATCTCCATGATCGCGTCGTGATATTCGACGATCTGCAATTCCTTGTCGTCGACGGCGTCTGCGGCCTTGATCTGCCAGACCGGCGGGTGCGTCGGATCCGCGGCGCACAGCTCGCACGGCGAATAGACGGCGCGCTTGACCTCGGTACGCGTGCCGGCTGAGCGGCGCGCGGTATTTCCCGCGAGGCGCGAGCCATCGAACAGCAGCAGCCGGACGTCCTTGATGAAGCCGTCGCGAAAATTGTTGCGCAGCTCCATGTAATCGGCGAACGCGACGTCGCCGGCCGGCTGCGTCAGGCTGACATGCCCGGAGGCCGTGACGGTATCGGTGCGCTGATTGTAGGTGACCGTGTCGGCCAGCAGGATCTGATCCTGCTGGCTGAGCTCGACATGCCCCTTGGCGACGACGAGGCCGAGATCCTGGTCGTATTGCAGCTCGTCGGCGGTGACCAGCACGGGCTTCTCGTTGCCCGGTTTCCCGGGTTGCGTCGGCGCCGCCTGTTGGGCATGCGCGACAAACGGAAACGCCCAGGAAGCGAGCAAGCTTCCGACCAGCGCCAGAATCCGGATGCGTCTCATGCAGACTCAGCCGTCCTCGAGATGAAGCAGCAGCGTCGCGCCGAGCAGCCAGGTAATGCCGGTCGGCGTCCAGGCGGCGAGCGAGATCGGGATGCTGGCGGAAAGCCCGAGCGCGAAAACCACATCGGACAGAAAGTAGAGCGCGAACCCGCTGGCGACGCCGGCGCCGATCATCAGCGTCGCCCCGCCGCGGCGCTGCATCCGGAGGCTGAAGCTGGCCGCGATCAGGACCATCGCCGCGTAGAGGAAAGGCCGCGACAGCAAGGCATTGAAATAGAGGCGATGGCGCTGCGAGGAAAATCCCGAATTGTCGAGCAGGCGGATGAAGCCCGGCAGCTCCCAGAACGACATTGTCTCGGGCGAGGCGAAGCTTTCTTGAATCTTGTTCGCGGTGAGGTTGGTGCCGACGTCGATGGTATCGAACGACTGGAGCGGCTTGCCCGGCTCCCATTGGGTGCCGTCATGCACCTCCCAGACGCCGTTCTTGAGCAGCGCTTGCTTGGCGTCGATGCGCCGGACCAGCTTGGTGTCGCCGGCCAGGAACAGGATCATCACATTGTCGAGCGCGCGCCGGTTGACGACGAATCCGCTGGCGTGGACGATCGAGTGGTTGCCGGCGGCGTCGCTTTGCCGCAGCCAGAAGCCGGTCCGCGACAGGCTGAGCTGGTCGCCGCCGCCGCGGAGAATCCGGTTATCGAGCTGCTCGTAGCTCGCCTGCATCACCGACGCGATCGGATTGAAGACCGTGACCACCAGCACGCCGACCAGAAAGGCACCCGACAGCGGCGGCGCAAGGAATTGCCAGGCGGAAATGCCGGCGGCCCGCGCGACCACGAGCTCGTGGCTGCGGGTGAGCCGCCAGAAGGCCATCATCGTGCCGAACAGGATCGCGAACGGCATGACCTGTTGAGCCATATCGGGCTGTTTCAGGGCGGCCATCTCCAGCAGGATCAAGAGGGTCGCCTCGGGCCGCGTGCCGGCGCGGCGGATCAGCTCGATATAGTCGAGCAGGAAGACGATGCTCATCATCGCGAGGAAGACGGTCGTGCACCAGCCGAAGAACTGGCGCGCGATGTAGCGGAACAGCGTCTTCCACGGCGACATCGGCTACTCCGCCGGCTGTGCGGCGAAGCGCCGAAGCAAGGGCGTTCCGCTTTCGCGCCACAGGAGCCACAGCGACACGAGCAGCGGCAGCAAGAGATTGACGTAGATCAGCGGGATCGCGAGTCCCGATCGCGCCGACAGATTCTTCAGCGCGATATCGGCGACCTCGACCGCGAAGGCAAGGCCGACGCCGAGCAGGATGCGGCGCGCCTGCCCGCGGCGGTTGAATTCGCCGGTCAGCAGGCAAGCGACCGGTAGCGCGGCCATGGTGAGCGCCAATAGCGGGCCGGCAAGCCGCATGTTGAGCTCGACCATGACCGCGCGGCGCCAATCCGGATCCTGGTTCGGCCCCATGCCGTTGATCAGCTCGCCGGTGTAGCGCTCGTCGACCTGGCGGTCGCGCGTGCCCGGCGCGCCGGCCAGATTGTCGAGCTCCAACGTGTATTTCTTGAAGGTCAGGACCGAGAGATGGCCGTTGGTATCGTCGCGCTGCTGGCGCGTGCCGTCGACCAGCAGCAAGCGCGGGCCTTCGGGCGTGTTGGCGACGGCGCCCCGCTCGGCGAACACGGTCACCGGCTTGTCGGGCTGGCGCTCGTCGTAGATGAGGATGCTGACGAGGTCGCCGTTATCGTCGCGACTCTGGACATAGACCATCAGCTTGTCGGACAGCATGTTGAAGACGCCGTCCTGGATCAAGACCGAGGCGAAGCGGTTGCGAATCTCGAATTGCAGGTCCTTGAAAGCGCGATTGGCCGCCGGCAGCAGGTAGAGCGACAGGGAATAGAGCAGCACGGTGCCGATCAGCCCGGTGATGAGCGCGGGGCCGGCCAGCGACATCGGGCTGACGCCGGCTGCCCGCATCACGACCATTTCGCTCTCGGCGATCAGCTTGTTGTAGACGAATTGCACCGCGACGAAGACCGCGATCGGCAGGACCACATCGATGAAGCGCGGCATGATCAGGATCGCGAGGTGCAAGAACACCCCGATCGCCAACCCGCGATTGACGATGAGATCGATCAGCCGCAGCGCCTGCACCAGCCATACCGCGGAACTGAACACCAGACAGACCGAGACCATGACCAGCACGGTCTGGCGCAGCATATAACGCGTGAGGCCCGTCATGGGCGTGGATTATAGAAGCGGCCCGCGCGCCGAGCCTAGCCCCGAATTCGCGTCCTCGCCACGCGTGGCGCATTTTGTCGCGCGCGAGCGGCTTGCGGCGAGCGGTCTGCCGTGGAACTCTGCGGCGATCGTTGGACTGGGCGGTTGAGGTCGGAGCAGGTTCGGCATGGGGGAAGAATACGCGCCGGCGCGCCCGCGTTATGGCGGGTTCGCGATCTGCTTCGCGATCCTCATGGCATTGAGTTGCGTGCCGCTGCTGCTGACCGCGCTGCCGCCGCTGCTCGACTATCCCAACCATCTGGCGCGCATGTCGCTGCTGCTGGGCCATCCGGCCGCCGACCTGCAGCGCTATGTCGCGGCGCGCTGGGCGCCGCTGCCTAATCTCGGCATGGACGGCGTCGTGCCGTTTCTCGCCCTCGTCATGCCGCTCGAATGGGCGGGCAAGCTGTTTATCGCCCTGACATTCGTTCTGCTCGCAGGCGGGACGGCGGCGTTGCATCGGGTGCTGTATGGCCGCTGGTCGACTTGGTCGCTGCTCGCCTTCCTGCTGCTCTACACCCGGCTGCTGCTGTGGGGCTTCATGGGCTATTTGTTCGGCTGCGGCCTGGCGATGGTCGCGTTTGCCGTTTGGATCGCCTTGCAAGACCGGCATTGGGCCGTCCGTGCCGCGGTCGGTTGCCTGTTCGCGCTTGCCGTCTACCTCGCGCATCTCCTCGCGTTCGGCCTTTATGCGGTGATGGTCGCCGGTTACGAGTTCGGGCAGGTATGGCGCTTGCGCAAGCCGATTGTCGCCGCGGTGCGCGATCTGGCGATCGGCGGCGTGCCGTTCCTGCCGGCCTTGGTGCTGATGAGCATGAATTCCTCGGCCGGCCGCATCGTTTACGGCAATCCGCTGCGCAAATTCGATCTGCTGTTCAGCGTGTTCGACGATTATAGCCGGCCGTTCGATGTCGCGTGCTTCGCGATCGCGGTGCTGGCGGTCGGCTTCGTGTTCTGGCGGCGGTGGGTGCGGCTCGCGCCGGAACTGGTGCTGCCGCTGCTCGGTTTGCTCGCGGTCTATCTCGCCATGCCGTCGCAGCTTTTTACCGCCGCCGGGGTCGAGCGCCGCATTCCGCTGATGATCTTTCTCGTGCTGATCGGCGGGAGCCGCTGGCAAGCGGCGTTCGCGCGCCGCGAGGCGTTCTTTATGGCCGGGGCGGCCGCGATGTTCGCGGCGCGTCTCGGGGTCATCGTGGCGGTCTGGCACAATGCGGGAAAGCTTTATGCCGAGCTGCTGCCGGGCTTCGACACGCTGCCGCGCGGCGGATGCCTTGCCGTCGGCTTTGGCAAGGACAGCATCCAGGTCGCGAAGGCGCCGCTGACCCATTTCCCGGTGCTGGCGCTGCTGCGCCGCGACGATTTCGTGACGACGCTGTTCGCCTATCCCGAGCAGCAGCCGATCGCGCTGCAACCCGAAGCCGCCCGCCTGGCGACGCTGCTGACGCAGGACGGGCTGTGGTACGCCTTCGTCGAAAACAGCACGCCGCTCTCGCCGGCCGCGTCGTCGGCGCTGGCGGAATGCGGTCATGTCGCTTTCGTCGATCCGCACCCCTTCGCGTTGAAGAATACCGCAGGGTTGGTGCCGCTGTTCGTGACGCCGCGCTTTAAGATCTATCGCGTTGCCGCCGCGTCGCCGCCATCCTGATGCCCGCGCTCGCGCTGCTTGTGCCGTCGTGGCTCGATCTCGCCGGCTGGGCGGGCGTGATCTTGGCGAGCCTTGCCATGATCGGTGTCGGTCGTCTGGCGACCGGTGGGCGCGCGACGCCCGAAGCCGCGCTCATCGCCGGCTGGGGCGGCTGCGTGCTGGTGCTGACGGCGTGGGGGATCGCCACCGCGGCCAGCTTGCGCGTGCCGGGGCTCGCCCTGATGGCGCTCGGCCTCGTCGCGCAGCTTTGGCCGCGGCTGCGTCTCGGCGGTCGCGATTGGCGCGCGCTCGGCCGGGTCGCGGCGCTTGCCTTGCCGCTACTCGCGATCATGGCGAGCGCGCGGCCAAGCCTGCCCGATACCTGGCTCAACCTCCTGCCCAACGCGGCCTATCTCTACGATCACGGATTCTTCCCGGCCGATGCGCGGCCGCCGGCCTATTCCTTCATCGCCGGCGCGCCCTACAATATGCAGCTCGCAAGCTTGATGGCCGGGCTGGTGCTGCCCAATTTCCCGGCCAGCGCGATGATCGATTTCAACCTCGTGCTCCAGCTCGCCGCGGGCCTGCTGCTGGCGCGGCTCGCGACCGGCGATGACGCGGCCGCGCCGGGCTGGGCGATCGCCGCGCTCGGCATCCTGCTTGCGACCGCGCTCAACCCGGGCTTCGATCCGCGCTATCACCTCTCCGCCTATAGCGAGGCGTCGGTAACGGTCGCTCTGGCGTTCGCTGGATGGCACGCGGCGCGCGCGCTCGATCGCGCCGGCGGCGGCCGCGATGCCCAGCTCGATTTCCGGCTGCTGGCCCTGACGCTCGCGGCGCTCGTCAACATCAAGCAGGAAAGCGTCGCACTCGCGCTTGGCGTCGTCGTATCGGCCTGCGTGCTCGCGCTCTTGGCGCGGGCGCGGCGACGCGAGGCCGCGCTCGGCATCGCGCTCGCGACGCTGCCGGCGGTGGTGCTTTATCTCGGCTGGCGCTGGTACGTGCTCGAGCATTTCGCGCTCGGCGAGCTCAAGGACCTGCCCTTCGCGCAATGGCATATCCTCGAGCTGCCGCAGATCATTCTCAACATGTTGCGCGCGGCCGGCGGCAAGATATTGTTCTTCGCGATCCTGCTGGCGGCGCTTGCGGCGGCGTCATGGCGGCTGCTGCGGCGCGAGCTCGATCTGGCGACGCGGCTCGCCGCCATGCTGCTGGGCACCGCGATCGTCTACAACGCCGCGCTGATCGCAGCCTATGTCGCCCATTTCGAGGGCGGCATGGGCATCGAGGCGCATTCCTATTTTCGTTACAGCACGCATCTCGGGCTGCTGCTGATGGCGGCGCTCGTGCTGCTGGCGCGCGACTGGCGCTGGTCGGATTTCGGCGGGCGCTGGCGGCGTGCGGTTCCGGCGGTTCTCGTGCTGCTGATCTTGCTCGTCCCGTTGCCGTTCCTGCGCATGCTGCGCTTCGATCTCGAGCCCCCGAATTTGCGCGCGTTCCAGCTCGCGCACGAGGCGGCGCTGCGTATCGGCGGGGCGACGCACCTCCTGCTCATCCTGCCGGGCGACAACGGCACCGTGCCGCCGACGCTCGAGGGCGTGTTGCGATATTTGCCGCCGCGTCATCCCGCGATCGAGTTCGGGGTCGCGACCGACGTTGCGGCCGGGCTTGCGATGCCGGGCTATGCGCGCGCACTGCTGTCATGCGTGCCGCCAGGCTTCGATACGGTTCCTGCCGGCGACGCGGCGCTGCTGCAGCGGGTCGGCGAGGCTTGGCAGGCCGAAGCGATCTGGCCCTACGATCCGCCTCCCGCGCAGGCACGCTGGTCGCATGTGCTCGCGCTGGCGCCGTTGTGCTTGACGCCGACCGATACCAAAGCGCGCGCCCCCGCCGGTTGACTCGCGCGCGGCGAGGGTCTATCGCGGCTCGCAAGGAAACAAGCATTCGGGGCGGTTCCATGAAGATCAGCTTCGCTGCGCCGCGCATGCCGCGCTCGGGCACGGTGGTCTGCGCGGCGATGGAAGGACGCAAGCTTTCGCCCGCCGGCTTGCAGATCGACAAAGACAGCGGCGGCGCGCTGCGCCGCGCGATGGAAGCCAGCCGCTTCACCGGCAAGAGCGACGAGACCTTGATGGTTCTGGCGCCGGCCAATCTCGATGTTTCGCGCGTGCTGCTGGTCGGCGTCGGCACGCCGCGCGCCGGCGAGCGCAGCGTGCGCCAAAATCGCGGCGGCATCGTGCTGGCGGCGCTCAACGCCGCGGGCGAGCAGAACGCCGCGTTCTTCGTCAACGCGTTCAAAGGCAAAGATACCGCGTTGGCCGCGGCCGATCTCGCTTATGGCGCGCGTCTGCGCTCCTATCGCTTCGACAAATACCGCACCAAGGAAAAGCCCGAGCACAAGCCGTCGCTGAAGGAGCTGACCTTCCTGGTCGACGGCCCCAAAGCGGCGGAGCGCGAATTCGAGCCGCTGGAGAAGATCGCCGAGGCGGTGTTCTTCACCCGCGATCTGGTCTCCGAGCCGGCCAACGTCATCTATCCGGAAACCCTGGCGCAAGAGGCGAAGAAGCTCGCCAGCCTCGGCGTCGAGGTCGAGGTGCTCGACGAGAAGCAGATGAAGACGCTCGGCATGAACATGCTTCTGGGCGTCGCCCAGGGCAGCGCGCGGCCGGCGCGGCTGGTCGTGATGCAATGGAAGGGGAATCCGCGCGCGCGCAACAAGGCGCCGGTCGCGTTCCTCGGCAAGGGCGTGACCTTCGATACCGGCGGCATCTCGATCAAGGGCGCCGCCGGCATGGAAGACATGAAGTGGGACATGGGCGGCGCCGGCGTCGTGATCGGCCTGATGAAGGCGCTGGCCGGACGCAAGGCGCGCGTCAACGCGGTCGGCATCTGCGGCTGCGTCGAGAACATGCCCTCGGGCACGGCGCAGCGGCCGGGCGACATCGTCAAATCGATGTCGGGCCAGACGGTCGAGGTGATCAACACCGACGCCGAAGGCCGGCTCGTGCTGGGCGATGCGCTGTGGTACTGCCAAGACCGCTTCAAGCCGCAATTCATGATCAATCTCGCGACCCTGACCGGCGCGATCATCGTCGCCCTCGGCCACGAGCAGGCCGGCATCTTCTCGAACAACGACCAGCTTGCCGATCGCCTGATCGCGGCCGGCAAATCGGTCGACGAGAAGCTGTGGCGCATGCCGCTCGGCGACGGCTATGACCGGATGATCGACAGCGACGCGGCCGACATGAAAAACATCGGCGGCCGCGACGCCGGCTCGATCACCGCGGCGCAATTTCTGCAGCGCTTCGTCAATGGCCTGCCCTGGGCGCATCTCGACATCGCCGGCACGACCTGGTCGAAGAAAGACGCGCCGACCGTGCCGAAAGGCGCCACCGCCTTCGGCGTGCGGCTGCTCGACCGCTTCGTCGCCGATCATTGCGAAGGCAAATAGGAGGGACCTGAGGCTGGCCGAGATCGGCTTCTACCATTTGAAGGTGACGCCGCTCGAGCGTGCGTTGCCGCGGCTCTTGGAGCGGGCGCTGAAGGACGGCTATCGCATCCAGATCGTCGCCGGCTCGAGCGAGCGGGTCGAGCATCTGAACCAGCTCCTCTGGACCTATGAGGAGGCGAGCTTCCTGCCGCATGGCAGCGCCCGCGACGGCAATGCCGAGCGTCAGCCAATCTTTCTGACCGCGGACGAGGGCAATCCCAATGCCGCGACCATGCTGGTCCTGGTGGATGGCGCGCGCGTCACGGCGCTGGAGGAGTACCGGCGCGTCTGCGACATGTTCGACGGCAATGACGAGACCGCGGTCGAGGATGCCCGGCGGCGCTGGCGCGAAGCCAAGCTTGCCGGCCACACCCTGACCTATTGGGAGCAGACCGGCGCCGGCTGGGTGAAGCGCGCCGCGGACTCGGATTCCAGCGGGCCGGATTCCAGCGGGGCCGGTTGAAGCGCCGCGCGGCGCTCGCTATACCCGCCCGCACAAGGAGAAAACGAGTTCATGGCGATTGAGCGTACCCTGTCGATCATCAAGCCGGACGCGACCCGGCGAAATCTCACCGGCCAGATCAATGCCCGGTTCGAGGGCAAAGGCCTGCGGATCGTCGCACAAAAGCGGTTGCAGCTCACGCGCGCCCAGGCCGAAGGCTTTTACGCCGTGCATCGGGCGCGGCCGTTCTTCGGCGAGCTGGTCTCGTTCATGATCTCGGGGCCGGTCGTGGCCCAGGTGCTCGAGGGCGAGAACGCGGTCGCGGCCAATCGCGTCATCATGGGTGCGACCGATCCCAAGAAGGCCGCGCCCGGCACCATCCGGCGCGATTTCGCGGAATCGATCGAAGCGAATTCGGTCCACGGCTCGGATTCGGCGGAAAATGCCGCCACCGAGATCGCGTTCCTCTTTGCCGGGACCGAGATTTGCCCGTAAAAACCGACGCCCGCGGCCGGGTGCCTAGAAAATAAGCAATTGATATTTATCGGATTTTAGCCGTCTGGCCCTAAGACAGGCGCATGAAGTTGCGTGCGCGTAAACAGGGAGCAGGCCGGCATGTCGGCGCGGACATATCGCGCGCGGCCCCGCTGCGGTCGCGCCACCCGCCGCATCCCGGGCCGCAATTGTCGCGCGTGCAGGCGATCGCCGCGCTCGGCAGTTGGGAACTGGATTTCGGCACCGGACGTTTGTCGCTCTCGGATGAGGCGCGCCGCATCTTCGGCTGGGGCAGCGCCGTGGTTCCGACCGTCGCCTTGATCCTGGCCTCGGTTCATCCCGACGATCGCGCCGCGCTGGCCTTGTGGCTATCGCCGCCGGAAGGCGGCAAGCCCAAGACCGAGGAATGCTTCTTCCGCCTCGCTGGCGACGAGCGCCGCGGCACGCTGATCTATGGCCGCAGCGGCGTCGCGCTGAGCCGGCGCGGCCGGCTCGAGCTGCTGGTCGGCATCGTCCAGGACATGACGCGGCTGGTCGAGATGGAGCGTGCCGCCCATCAGCAGGCCCAGTTCTATCGCGGCATTTTCGACAATTCGATCTGGGGCATTTTTCAGACCACGGCCGACGGTCATTACCTGATGGCCAATCCGGCGCTCGCCCATATCTACGGCTATGAGACGCCGAACGCCTTGCTCTCGGCGCTCACCAATATCGGCGGCCAGCTCTATGTCGATCCGACGCGCCGCGATGCGTTCGTTGCGCAGATGCGCGCGCGCGGCGTGGTGTCGGGATTCGAATCGCAAATCCGCCGCCGCGACGGCAGCGTGATCTGGATCTCGGAAAGCTGCCGCGAGGTGCGCGCGGCCGACGGGCGGTTCCTCTATTACGAAGGCATGGTCGAGGAGGTCACCGAGCGCAAGCGCGTCGAGGAAGAGCTGCGCGCCGCCAAGGAAGCGGCCGAGGCCGCCAACCGCGCGAAATCGGAATTCCTCGGCACCATGAGCCATGAGCTGCGCACGCCGCTCAATGCGATCATCGGGTTTTCCGAAGTGATCTCGGGCGAGCTGCTCGGGCCGGTCGGCGTGCCGTCCTACAAGACCTATGCCGGCGATGTTCTCGCCAGCGGCCGGCATCTGCTGATGCTCATCAACGACATTCTCGACTTTGCGCGGGCCGAATCCGGCCGGCTGGCGCTGCGCGACGAGCCGCTCGACCTGCCGGTGCTGATCGAGGACGCCGTGCGCTACATGGCGCCGCGCGCCGAAGCGGGCGGCGTCCGCCTGAGCGCCGATCTTGCCCATGTTCCGACGGGCATCCTCGGCGACGAAACGCGGCTGCGGCAGGTGCTGGTCAATCTGATCGGCAACGCGATCAAATTCACGCCGCGCGACGGCCGCGTCGATGTACGCGCGCTGACGAGCGCCGGCGGCGAGGCGCGGATCGAGATTCGCGACAGCGGCATCGGCATGTCCTCGGCCGATGTGGCGCGCGCTTTCGAGCCCTTCCATCAAGCCGATGCCAGCCACGCGCGCAATCACGAGGGCACCGGCCTCGGCCTCGCGATCTGCGACCGGCTTATGCGGCTGCATGGCGGCCGCGTGCTGTTGATGAGCGAGCTGGGCCGCGGCACGGTAGCCACGGTGGTCATTCCCGCGGAGCGCAATCTCTCCGCCTCGGGGTCGGGCAATCGGGCGCGCCTGAGCGCTTAGAGAGCGTAGCACAGGCGAGGGCCGAATCTTTAGGCGGTCGACTCCGTTCACGCGCTCCTCGCGCGTGAACCCGAAGGGGCCGATCGCGAAGAGCGGTCGGCCGGGTCGACCGTCGTGCGGAGCCACTTCTTAAGAGGCTTCGCAAGACGCCGTCGCCCTAAAGATTCGGGCGCCGGCTTTGCTGCGCTCGGTTCAGGCGACGAAGACCGCCAGTCCGACCAAAATCAGGATGACCAAGCCCAAGGTCCAGCGCATCAGCCGGGCAAAGCCCAGCCAGGTCGCGCGGTGACGGTCAAATTCAAGATCGACGGCCATTCCTAGACACCTTTCGCATCGGCTTCGGCGCCGCTGGTATAGCCAAAGCGGCGCGCTTGGCAAGCCTCGCCGCGGGGCGGAGCAAGGGCATGCGACAGCAGGATCGCGTAAAACGGCAGCCACCAGAGCTGGTAATTGTGATGCGCGCCGGGCCCCGCCAGGATCGATGCGATGCCGAGCATGGCGGCGATGCCGCTGCGCGCGGCAATCGGCGGGTTGCTGCGCCAGACGTAAAGCGCCGCTGCCACCATGCCGGCAGCCAAGACGACATGCGCTACGGTCGCGATCGCGGGCGGGAGGGCATGCAGCCAGCTCGTATCGTCGGGAAAGCGGGCGAGGTTGAACAGCACGATGTTGTCGATGAAGCTGCGCGGCCCGGCGATCAGGAAGGGCAGGATCGGCAGCAAGCCGACCGCCACGCCTGCGGCATAATGGCCGCGCCGCTCGGCAGGGATGAGCGCCGGCAGCATCGCCGCGCCCGGCAGCAGCTTGGTCGAGATCGACAATCCAACGCAGACGCCGCACCAAAAGCTGCTGCGCCCGACCAGCGCCAAGCCGGCCAGCAGCGGCAGGACCGCAGCCAGATCGGTCGCGCCTTTGGCGAAGATTTGCTCGGCGACCAGCGGCAGCATCAGCAGCAGCAGCGGCGCGAGCCGCGCGCCGGCGAGCTGTCGCATCAACGCCAGGCAGCCGAGCAGCAGTACCAGATTGGTCAGCAGCACGCCGCGCTCGCCCAAGCTTGCCCCGAGCGGCAGATAGGCGGCGATCATCGCCGGCAGATATTTGTAGCCGGTGAAGCCGGCCGCTTCGGGCCCGGTATCGATCGGCAGCGCATACGGATTCGCGCCGTGCAGCAGCGCCTGGCCGGCGGCGAGGGTCGTGGTCGCGATGTCGATGACATGCGGCGCGACGATGCGTGCGCCGAAATAGGCGAGGTTGAGCGCGAGGCATAGCCAGAACGCGATCGCGACGGTGCGGGCGAGCGCAGGCGCAAGCGGCGCCACGGGCTTGCGCGCGGCGGCGAGCGCGAACGGCACCGCGGCGAGCACCAGCAGCATCACCACGGCTTTGGGAACGCCGCTGCCCCAGTTGAAGGTCTGGATGAGGCCGATCGCGAGCCAGAACAGAATGATCGCGCCGAGCTTTGCGATCGTGCTCACGCCTGGCTTTCGTCCGAAGGGTTGAGCAGCGTCGCGATCCTGCCGGCGGCGCCGGCGATGGCGACGCGCTCGCCGACGATCTTCACGCGGCCTTCGCCCATGAGGCGCAGGGCGAGGGGATAGGCGCGGTGCTCGGCGGCGAGTACACGCGCGGCGAGCGTCGCCGCGTCGTCGCCCGGCAGCACCGGCACCGCTGCCTGGACGACGATCGGGCCGTGGTCCATCTCGGCGCGCACGAAATGCACTGTGCAGCCGGCGAAGCGCACGCCTGCGGCCAGCGCTCGCGCATGGGTGTCGAGCCCCGGGAAGGCCGGCAGCAGCGAGGGATGGATGTTGATGAGCCGGTCGCGCCACTGCGCAACGAAGCCCGCGGTGAGTAGCCGCATGAATCCCGCAAGGCAGACGAGCTCGATTTGCGCCGCTTGGAGCGCTGCGGTGATCGCGGCATCGAAAGCCTCGCGGCTCGGATAATCACGATGCGGAATGACCGTCGTCGGGATATTCGCCTGTGCCGCACGCTGCAAGCCTGCCGCGTCGCCGCGGTTGCTGATGACGAGCTTGATCTCGGCGGGAAAATCCGCGGCAGCACAGGCGCGGATCAAGGCGTCGAGATTGGTGCCGCGGCCCGAGATCAGGACCGCGATCTTCAGCCGGGCCACGCGCTCTCCGTCCCGCGCAGGATGGTGCCTTCATTGCCGGGAGGACGCTTGACGATGTGCCCGATCTCGACGACGCGCTCGCCGGCTTGCTCCATCGCCGCGCGTGCCGCATCCACGGACGCGGGTGCGACGATCGCGATCATGCCGATGCCGCAATTGAAGGTGCGCGCCATCTCGTCGCGCGCGATCGACGCGCTCTCGGCGAGCCAGCGGAACACCGGCGGCAGGGGCCAGCGGGTCGCATCGAGCTCGGCGGCGAGATGATCGGGCAGCACGCGCGGGATGTTGTCGATGAGGCCGCCGCCGGTGATATGCGCGAAGGCATGGACGCCGCCCGACTTTATCGCCGCGCGGCAGGCATTGACGTAGAGCCGCGTCGGCACCAGCAGCGCCTCGGCAAGGCTGATGCCGGGCGCGAACGGCGCGGGCGCCGCATAATCGTAGCCGCCGACCTCGACGACGCGCCGCACCAGCGAAAAGCCGTTGGAATGCAGTCCGCTCGACGCCAGGCCGAGTACGATATCGCCGGCCGCGACCTGCCTGCCGTCGAGCGCCTGGCCGCGCTCCACCGCGCCGACCGCGAAGCCGGCGAGATCGTAATCGCCCTTGGCATAAAGGCCGGGCATCTCGGCGGTCTCGCCGCCGATCAGCGCGCAGCCGACCTCTTGGCAGGCGCGGGCGATGCCGGCGACGATTTCGGTCGCCTTCGCGACCTCGAGCTTGCCGGTCGCGAAATAGTCGAGAAAGAACAGCGGCTCGGCGCCCTGCACCACCAGATCGTTGACGCACATCGCCACCAAATCCTGGCCGATGGCCGCGTGGCGGTTGGCGGCGATCGCGATCTTCAATTTGGTGCCGACGCCGTCGGTGGTTGCCAAGAGGATCGGGTCGCGGAAGCCAGCGGCTTTGAGATCGAACAGCGCGGCGAAACCGCCAAGCCCGGCATCGCAGCCCGCGCGCGCGGTCGCCTTGGCGAGCGGCTTGATCGCCTCGACCAGCGCGTCGCCGGCATCGATGTCGACGCCGGCGGAACGATAGCTCTCGCCGCTCATTTCGCCCCTTTTGCCGCGCAGCCGAGGAGGATGCCGGTCAACGCGTCGGGCAGGTCGAGCATCACGTTGTGGCCGCAGGGCACTTCGAAATACTGCCATTTCGGATCGCTGCGCGCTTGGTCGGCGAATTGCGCGAAGGTCGGCCGCGGCTGGCCCGCGGCGCGGATGTAGACCAGATGCGGAATGTTCTTCCAGGCACCGGTGACGGATGATTTCTGGTCCATGGTCGCGATCGGCTGGTCGACGGCGCGGCGGTCGAGCCGCGCGATATCGTCGCTGCCCTGGACGCGGAATTCGCTAGCGGAGATGCGGGCGATCCGCCAGCCATCCTTGGCGCTTGCGCGCTGCGCGGCGGCGGCCTCTAGCGGCAGGAAATCCCACAGCGATTTGCCGGCCTCGGGAATGAACGCGTCGAGATAGACCAGCGACGCGATCTTTTGCGGCACGCGGTCGGCCGCGCCGCCGACCACCATCCCGCCATAGGAATGGCCGCACAGAATGACGTTATCGAGCTCATGATGCTCGATCACGCCGGTCACATCGGCGATGTGGGTCTCGAGATCGACCTCCGGGCCGGCGAGATGCGCGCGCTCGCCGAGGCCGGTGAGCGACGGCGTATAGACGCGATGGCCGGCGGCGCGCAGCCGGTCGGCGACGCGCTCCCACACCCAACTGCCCTGCCAGGCGCCGTGGACGAGAACGAAGGTCGCGGGCGAAGCGCTCACGCGAATGCCATGTTCAAGAGCTTCTCGGCGTTGCGCCGCGTGATCGCCTCGCGGAGCGGCCGCTCGAAATCGCGCGCCTCGATCGCGTCGGTGTGCAGCTTGATCGGGCCGAAGGGCGCGTCGGACGCAAACACCATCTTGTCCTGGCCGAAGAATTTGAGCGCGCAATCGAGGCCGAGCGAATCGCCGAACAGCGCGGTGTCGGCATAGAAATCGTGGAAATAATCCATGAACGGCCGCTTCAAGGATTTCAGCACGCCGCTGTAATCTTCTTCCTTGGTGCGTCCGCCGAGGCTCGCGAGCCCGTGCTCCATGCGCTTGTCGTAGAACGGGATCATGCCGCCGCCGTGATGGGTGATGACCTTGATGCCGGGATGGCGGTCGAAGAGGCCGGTGAACACCAGCCGCGCCATCGCGACCGAGGTCTCGTAGGGCCAGCCGAAGCACCACCACATCTCGTAGCGCGAGAATTTCTCGCTGGTGTAGTCGGGGAAATCCGCGGTCCGCGTCGGGTGCAGCCAGACCGGCAGATCGTATTGCGCGGCGAGCGCGAACAGCGGCGCGTAGTCCGCAGCGTCGATCGGCTTGCCGTTGACGTTGGTGAAGAGCTGGATGCCCTTGGCGCCGAGCTGGTCGATCGCGCGCTTGGCCTCGGCGAGCGACGGCTCGATCTCGTGCATCGGCAGCGCCGCGACGAACGCCGGGAAGCGGTCGGGATGCTTGCGGACGAGGTCGGCCATGCCGTCATTGGCGACCTGCGCCAGCTCGATCGCCTGTTTCGGCGTGGTGAAGGCCTCGATCGGCGGGTTGGGCAGCGATATGATCTGCCGGTAATCCTTGATCCGGTCCATCGACCGAAAGCGCGACTCGATGTCGTGCACGTCGCGCACCGCCTTCATGCGCTTGGCGATGCCGAGGTCCGAGCCCAACTGCTCGATTGCGGCGGCGACCGCCGGCGGCAGGATATGCGTGTAGATATCGATGAACATGGCGCGCGCCTCGATTTTTCTTGTCGCCGTCAGTCTAGTCCGCGCCGCTGGCCGCCTCAACGCCGGAGACGGCATGGCGGCGCTGGACTTCTCGCGCGCGGGCTGCGACAAAGTCGCATCCCAGGGAGGGAACCCGATGCGCGTGACATGGATGATTCTGGCCGCTTGCGTCGTTCTGTCGGCGATGCCGGCGCTCGCCGCCGACAAGATCGTGACCGGCTTCGTCGGCGCGCCGACCGCGAATGGCTGGCCGTGGTTCGTCGGCATGGCCAAAGGCTATTTCGCCGATGCCGGCATCGAGATCGACCCGATCTTCGCGCCGAGCGCGCCCGGCAACATTCAGCAGGTGAGCGCGGGGTCGCTCGACATCGTCTCGGGCTCCGGCCTCACCGACCCGCTCTATGCGATCGCGAAAGGCGCGCCGATCGCGATCGCGCGCGTGATCAGCCTCGCCAATCCTTACGCGCTGGTGGCGCAAAAGAACATCGCGTCGATCAAAGGCCTCAAAGGGAAGACGATTGTGATCGGCGGCCTTGCCGATATCACGCGGGTCTATTTCGACCGCATGATGGCGGGCAATGGCTTGAAGCCGGGCGATTACGACCTCACCATCATCGGCGCGACGCCGGGGCGCTTTGCGGCTTTGCGCTCGGGCGCGGCCGATGCGGCGCTGCTGATCCCGCCGCTTCTGTTCCAGGCCGAGCATCTGGGCTTCAACAATATCGGCTTCGCTTACGATTACACCAAGGATTTGCCGTTCGGCGGCATGGTGGTGAATCGCAACTGGGCGGCGCAGCACATGGCTGCGCTACACCGCCTGATGCCGGCCTATGCCAAGAGCCTCGCCTGGTTCCTCGACGACAAAAATCGCGCCGAGGCGATCGCGATCCTGCAGAAAGCGAGCAATCTCCCGCAGGAAGAAGTCGCGGAAAGCTGGGACCTGACGCGCAAGATTCCGTTATTTGAAACGACGGGCAAGGTCTCGAAGACGCTCATCGGCAATCTGATGAAGGTGCTGATCGCGATGGGCCAACTCTCGGTCCCGATCCCGATGGAGAAGATCGCGCTCGCTGGCGTGACGCAGATCGGGGATTAGGACTAATCTGCCTCTCGTCCGATAATCGTGCTGCTGTCGGAAAGTCTGAGGCTGGCGGCAGGGATGTTCCCTTCTTCCGGCCGGATTGGAGCTGGCGTCGATCTCATTAAATCGTAGATGAACCGCGTTTGATGGTGCGTATTGGGATCGGTCGGGAAAGTGTAATCGATGCACCCAACGACAGACAATGAGATGGATTTCTTGTCTCCACTAACGAGCATCCCCTTAGTGATGTCATCTTGGCTCGCAGATATGCCAACGCTATATGCACCCAAGCCCATAGCGCTAGGGAAGACTTCATCAGGAAAAAGAGCAAACCCGCCAGCGATTTGAGTCTGACGAAGCTCGTCGCATTTTTGTAGTTGGGCTTGCCAAGGGAACGGGCCGCCCTCCTTCAACACGATCAGCCACGCATGTATCGTGATTTTTATTGCGGGCGTATTTCCGATGTTGTGAATTTTGAAGGACACGGCTGTGCTTGCGTTGTTTTCGTCGAAATGTAGAGGCTGGGCACCAATAGAGACTTCGGCTCGTATCCACGCCCTTTGACTAGCTTTCAAGGTCCTGTCGGCCACTTCGAATGCATTTTTCGCGGCGTCTGCAGAGTTTTTTGCAGATTGAGCAGTGCTCGCGGCAATTTGCTCAGCCCTATTCAGTAAATTCAACTGAACGATGCCTGCAAACGCCAGTACAGCACTGAAAACGACTAGAAAAAGGGTGAACACGGAGATAGAATCGGGAAACCATCTTTCCCATAAAGTTTTGGTCCCTTTCTCGATAACCGGTTCTGCTCCGTTGTTTGCGTCGGTTTGTTGCTGGCTGGGGTTGGAGGATGGTTGTGAAAAAACAATCGCTCCGGTAACGGCCAACACGAAAACAACCGCGGCAGCGAGCGCGATCCATCGGAACATCGTAAGTCCCCTTGATGGCTTTGTCGAAAATAATCGGCGTTCTCACGAACGTGGTATCAGAAGAGTCTGGGAGAATCGCGCTCGTAGTAACATCGGCTGCAGGTCCTCACACGATCGCGGCGTGGATGCAATTGCTGATGAGCTCCAGCCGGCGCGAATGCCACGGGTCGGGCAGCTTGCTGTTCGAGATATAGGCGAAGCTGGTGCCCGAATCGGGATCAGCCCAGCAATAGGAGCTGCCGACGCCGCCATGCCCGAAAGTGCCGGGATGGGCGATCGAGCCGAGGCCGCGGATGACGTCGCCGATCCCGCGCGAATGCGGGCCGAGGCCGCGATGCATCGCGATCTCGCCCATGCCGGCGTCGGGACGCTCGGCGGTGAAGTTGCGCGTGACATATTGCACCATGCGCGGCGAGAGGATGCGCTTGCCGTGAAGTGTCCCGCCCGCGAGCAGCATCTGGTAGAACGCCGCCATCGCTCGCGCCGTGGCAAAGCCGCCGCCCGAGGGAATGCCGGCGCGGCGGAACGCGATCGTGTTCTCGGCCTCGATCAGCTTGTGGCTCTTGCCGTCGGGCGCGGGCTCGTACATCTCGGCGCAGCGGGTTTGGTCTTGCTCGTCGATGCCGACATACAGCTCGCTGCCGAGGCCGAGGGGCTCGATGATGCGGCTCCTGATGAAGGCGCGGAAATCCATTTTGGTGAGCGCCTCGATCGCCAGCGCCAGCACCCAATGCGCCGAATAGCTGTGGTAGTGGAGCCGCGATCCCGGCGTCCATTCGAGCGTGTAGTCGCTGACCAGCCGCTTCAAAAGCTGATGGTCCTCCCAGGATTCGGGCGGCATGACCGGCGCGTTGGGAAAGCCGGCCTGATGCGTCAGCACCTGAAGGATGGTGATCCCGCCCTTGCCGTTGCGCGCGAATTCCGGGATGTGCTCGGCGACACGATCGTTGAAGCTCAAGAGCCCGTCCTCGACCAGCAGCCAGATCGCCGCGGCGGTGATGACCTTGGTGTTGGAATAGAGCCGCCACAGCGTCTCGTCGCGCGCCGGCAGGGCAGGCGCGATGCGCGCGAGGCCATAATTGCGCGTGAAGGCGAGCTTGCCGTGGCGCGCGATCGCGACTTGCGCGCCGGGATAGCGGCCGTCGGCGATATGGCGCTCGATGAGACCGTTCATGCGCTCGATCTGCTCGAGCCGCAACCCGGCAGCGGCGGGATCGACGGTTTCCAGGACGAAGCTCATGCGCGCATCTCCTTGGCAGGACGAAAGTTACTTTAACAAACGTCGCGCCGCCACGATACTGCGCCGCCATGCTCGCTCCCCTCTTCACCGATCGCCGCCGTATCGCCGTCATCCTGTGCGGGCTGTGCTCGTTCCTCGATCTGTGGGCGACGCAATCGCTGCTGCCGCTGCTTGCGGACCGGCTTCACGCGAGCCCGGTCGCGGTGAGCTTTACGGTCAGCATGCCGCCGCTGGCGATCGCGCTGGTCGCGCCCTGGACCGGAATTATCGCCGATGTCTTCGGGCGCAAGCGCGTCATCGTCGCGGCGATGTTCGCGCTGGTGGTGCCGACGGTGATGGTCGGATTTGCGACGACCCTCGGCGCAATCATCGTCTGGCGCTTCGTGCAAGGGCTGTTCGTGCCGTCGCTGTTCGCGACCACGGTCGCCTATATCGCCGATGAATGCCCGCCGGGCGAGGCGACCGCCATCACCGGGCTCTATACCGCGGCGGGCGTGTTCGGCGGTTTCCTGAGCCGGTTCCTGACGGCGTTCCTCGCCGCGCATTGGGGCTGGCGCGCCGCGTTTCTCGGCCTCGCTTTGCTGACTCTGTGCCTGGCGGTCGGCGTCGTGCTGACGATGCCGGCCGAGCGCGGCTTCAAGCGCTCGACCTCGCTGATCGGCTCGACCGCCGAGATGATGCAGCATTTTCGCGACAGCCGGCTGGTCGCGACCTACAGCGTCGGCTTCTGCGCGCTGTTCACTTTCGTGACGATCTTCACCTTCGTCGGGTTTCGCCTCGCGGCGCCGCCTTACCGGCTTTCGACCGCGGCGCTGGGCGCGATTTTCGTGACGTATCTCGCCGGCGTCGTCACGACGCCGCTGATCGGGCGCGGCGTCGCCTGGCTCGGGCGGCGGCGCATGGTTCTGATTGCGCTGGCGATCTGGGCTGGCGGGCTCGTGCTGACGCTGCTGCCGAGCATGATCGCGATCATCGCCGGGCTGATGATCGCCGCCGCTTTCGGCTTTGCCTGCCAGGCCGCCTCGACCAGCTATGTCGCGCTGACCGCGCAGCGGGCGCGCTCCTCCGCGGTCGGGCTTTACGTCACGTTCTATTATCTTGGCGGCAGCGTTGGCGGCGTGATCGCGGGCCTCGCCTGGACCTTCGCCGGCTGGCCCGGTTGCGTCGCCGCCGCGCTTGCCGTGCTTGGCATCGTCGCGCTGGTGGTGCGGCGTTATTGGGAAAAGGCTGCTTAGTGGAGCGACTGTCGATTGAAAGACATCAACAACATTCAGTTCTGCCAATCGGCAAAGTCAGTTCCAGTGCCACTTCCGGCACCGTTCGATTTCTTCGGCGAAGAGTTTTCGCTGCATCGCGAGATCCGCGTTTCCACGACCAATTTCGTCGTAATAGCCCTTGCCCGGCAATCTCGTCTCCTTGTTGATGACGAGACACATCAACAAGGGCTCGCCGGTCGTTCTATTTTGAATCGCTAATTGATTCAGAGCGCGCGTCAGCGATGATCCGAAGCCCCGGGTCCAGCGCTGCGCGAACACCTCTGCGACTTCGCCGTAGGCGATGGGCGCAGCTTTGCGCGCACGGGCGATCAGGAGCGTTCTTAATATCTCCAGATCGACGAGGGCTGGCCCCGTCGCACGTTCGCGCGAACGCTTAATTACCGTATCGGGCCTTCCCGGGTGTCGATAATCCGCGTGCGCGACAGGCAGCGGCGGGAGTAGGAGACGGGCGAGGGCTGATCCGTTCTTCATCATCCAGGGTCGATCGACGGCAATGTCCCGTTCCGTAGCGGCCTTGACTAACAACGCACGGGTCTGCGGCAATGTGATCGTGGCCATGTAGCCTGTTCGCTCGTCGCCGATGACGAGCATTTGCTCGCGTGGGCCGCGCCGCCAAGCCAATGCGATCAATAGACAGATTGCCGCATCGAGCCGATCCTGATCGGCCTTGACCGGCTTCGGCAAAACCACCTGCGTTTCGACCCAGGCGGCGAGGTCAGTAGCCCCCAGACCGCGGGCGAACTTCCCTACGGCGGAAGCGACCATCTGCCAGTCAGCCAAAGCAAAATTCGATGCCGCAGGGTTGTACTTGGCCGCACGGTGTCGTCGCCAGATCTCGGGGACGATGGCCGACAGCGCTAGCGCAGGAAAAACCTCGATGACGAAACGTCCGATGCCGGCATCTCGGGCGACAAAGGGGTTCTCGATTGCACCAACAGCCCCAAGAAAGCGCCAGATCGGGGCACCTTCGCCGAACATGAGAGCGCCGGTTCCACCGCGACGTGCGGGCTGTACCCCGCCCCCGAGGCTCGATACGAGGCTGCCTGCTACGCGGTCGACAGGCCGACAACCGGAATCGTTGGGGACGATCGTGGGTTGGTCGATAGCGAGCAAGGTATACGCGGCCTCGGACGTCCATTCGTTGACGAGCTTCAGCGCGACATCGAATGTTGCGAGCGTGGGCGGATAGAAGATGGGCGATTCTGGGTCTCGGCTAACGTAAGCAGTGATCGCGCCGGGCTTTTGTTTGTTATCGGTCCACGCTGAGTCGAAACCAATGAGAACCTCGCACTCGCTCGGAGTCTTGTCTCCCTGGGCAATCATGGCCTTCGAGCCGGCCTAGCGTCCGCCGGTCACGTCGAGCACCGTGCCGGCGATGTAGGACGCTTCATCCGACAGCAGATAGAGGATCGCGCTTGCGACTTCCTCGGCTTTGCCGGCGCGCTTCATCGGCAAATTGGGTCCGACTCGCGCGACCCGGCCTTCCGGCTGGATTTCGGTATCGATGACGCCGGGGCTGACCGCGTTGACGCGGATGCCCTCGGCGACCAGCTCCTGTGCGAGGCCGAAGGTCAGGCTGTCGATCGCGCCCTTGCTCGCGGCATAGGGCACGGTTTCGCCGGCGCCGCCGATCCGCGCCGCCGCCGAGGAAAGGTTCACGATCGCACCGCCCTTGCCGCCGTACTTGGTCGACATGCGCTTGATCGCCTCGCGGCAGCAGATCAGCGTGCCGGTGACGTTGATGGCGAAGAGCCGCGCGAGGCCAGGGGCATCCACCGCCTCGATCCGGCCATGCGGCCCGATGATGCCGGCGCTGTTGACCAGGCCGTCGAGCCGGCCGAAATCGCGATCGACCGCGGCAAAAAGCGCAACGACCGCATCGTCGTCGGCAATGTCGGCGGCATAGGCGATGGCCTTGCCGCCGGCGTGCGCGATCGCGGCGGCCACCTGCTCGGCGCGGGCGCGATTGTCGCGGTAATTGATCGCGATTTCCCAGCCGGCGCGCGCGGCGGCGAGGGCGGTGGCGGCGCCGATGCCGCGACCGCCGCCGGTGACGAGCAGCGTCTTGCCCATGTCAGGCCTTCGCCGCCGCGTCGATCCATTCGATATGCGCGCGGATCGTCTTCTGCTGCTCGTCGACCCAGCCGTATTTCTTTGCCACCGCGATCATCGCGGTGAGGCCGTCCTGCCATGCCGCGGCGGCGTCGCGGCCGCGCAGCCACGCCTCGCTCACCCAGCCGTGTCCGTCGCGGTCGATGGTCGCGATGCCCGTCAAGGCGGCTGCGACCTTTTCATCGCCGCGCGCCGCATCGATGACCAGCTTGAAATGCTTGAAATCCTCGCTCTCCGCGAGCGCGACCGCAAAATCTTTCGTGACGTGGATGAACATGAACCTGCCTCGCTGATGCGTGGCCGCGAGATTAGGACCTTGCCGCGGGCGATGGTAGATTCGCTTTATGCGAAACACGTTCCGCGGATTCTGCCTTGCCGCGATCTGGTTGGCGGCGGCCGCGGCGGCGCATGCCTCGCCCTGGAGCGACCAGCAGACGCCGTCGCCCGGTCCCGCGCGCTCGATCGGCAAGACCGCCGCGGGGTGCCTCGCCGGCGCCGAGGCCTTGCCGCTCGATGGGCCGGGCTTCCAGGCGATCCGCCTCAGTCGCAGCCGCTATTTCGGCCATCCCGAGACCGTCTCCTTCATTGAAGCGCTGGGGCGCGCAGCCGCGGCGGCTTCGCTGGCGCCGCTCTATGTCGGCGACATGTCGCAGCCGCGCGGCGGACCGATGCCGAACGGCCATGCCAGCCATCAGAGCGGCATCGATGTCGATATCTGGTTCAACCTCGACCCGAAGCCGGTGCTGGCGCCGGCGGCGCGCGAGGATGTGCCGCTGCCCTCGATGCTGACGGCGGACGGCAAGGCGATCGACCCGGCGCATTTCGACCGGCGGCAAGTGACGCTGCTGCGGCTCGCCGCCAGCGATCCGCTGGTCGACCGCATGTTCGTCAATCCGGCGATCAAGCGCGCGTTGTGTCGCGGCGTCGATGGCGCGGCCGAGGGCGACCGAAGCTGGCTGCATCGCATCCGGCCGTGGTACGGGCATGAGGCGCATTTCCATGTCCGGCTGCGCTGCCCGGCGGATTCGCCCGATTGCGTGACCCAGGCGCCGGTGCCGCCGGGCGACGGCTGCGACGCCTCGCTCGCTTGGTGGTTCGAGCCCCATCCGCCGACCCCAGCGACGCCCGCGCACACGCCGATCCTGCCTGCGGCGTGTCGCAAGCTCATCCAACGCTGAGCCGGCAGCGCCGGAAAATCTGCCAACCCGTCCCGGGCGCTGACACCGACGCGCGCGGATTGGGGCGCGCTTTACGCATCGTGGAAGTAAATATTTCCATATTACTTCGTGGCGAAGGAAACATTAAGTAATAATCATTAAATATCTTGCGAGTTCTTCTCTTCATAAATATAAATCATGGTTAACGCGGGTCCGCCCCGCGCGGATTGCGATCAGTGGAGGATGGCATGAGGTTGGGTCGCGCTTTGGCACTCGGCATCGCTTGGTCGGCGCTCGCGGTCGCGAGCGGTCACGCGCAGGGCTTCGGCTCGGACGAGCCCTATACCGGCCCCAACGGCCTCTATCTGCGCGGCGAGGGCGGCTTGTCGCACCTCAACAACGAGAAGGGCGAAGGGGTCGGCAACGGCGCCTCGACGCTCAATTTCGATTCGCGCGAGGACCTCGGCTACATGGCCGGCGGTGCGGCCGGTTGGAAATTCGGCCAGCTCCGCGCCGAGCTCGGCCTTGATTTCTCCGGCTATCGCGCCGACACGATCGGCATCAACAACGATGGCGGCTTGGGCGCGCGGCTGCACAGCGGCTCGCTCAGCGGCGTCAGCTCCAGCCCCTCCGGCAGCGTTCACGTCTTCGACGCGATGGTGAACGGCTATTGGGATCTGCGCACCGGCACGCCGTTCGTGCCCTATATCGGTATCGGCGTCGGTGCCGCGCGCGCGAGCCTCGACAATTTCTCGGTCGGCGGCAAGCCGCTGAGCAACAGCAGCGACATCGTCTTCGCCTACCAGCCGATGGTGGGCGTGCGCTATCACCTCACCGACAATATCGCCCTCGGCCTCGAATATCGCTATTTCGCGACCGTGCAGCCGACCTTCAAGGATGCCTCGGGCACGCGGTTCCACGGCCGCATCGAGAACCACAATTTGCTGGCGAGCTTCTCCTACTTCTTCGGCGCGGCGCCCGCCGCGCCCGCGCCGCAACCGATTCCGGCAGCCGCGCCGGCGCCGATAGTGGTTGCACCGCCGCCGCCGCCCGCGTCGCATACTTTTATCGTCTATTTCGATCTCGGCCGCGCGACCCTCTCGCGGCAAGGCCGGCGCGTCGCCGATACCGCCATTGCCGCCTTCCGGCAGAGCAATGCGAGCCATATCGAGATTGCCGGCTTTACCGACGCCTCAGGCTCGGCCCGCTACGACGAGGCGCTGTCGCATCGCCGCGCGGAGACCGTGCGCGACTACCTGGCGGCGCGCGGCGTGCCGCCCGGCGACATCGCGATGTCGTGGCATGGCAAGGGCGATCCGCGCGTGCCGACGCGGGATGGCGCGCGCGAGCAGCAAAACCGCCGCGTGGAAATCGATATCCCCTGAATGCGGTTGCGTCGCCGCGTGGAGAAAAAAGAGGCCCGGTATTCCCGGGCCTCGCTTTTTTCGAATAACCGATCGCTTTAACGATAGCGCTCGCGGTGTTGGTGCTTATTTCGCCGAAATCATCTCGGCATTGCGCAGCCGCCGCGCCACCATCTTGCGCATCAATTTACGCCGCAGGAATTCGCGCGTGTTGATGCGGCCGCCATCGACAACGGCCATGCTAAAACTCGGCGTGCCGGGAAAGCGAGCCATTTTCATTTTGTCGTCCATGAGGCGCCTCCTGGTTTTTGTTAGGCGGGAGCGTGCCAATCTTGGCGAAAAAGCACAAGTCCCTTTCCGTCCAAACCCGCTAAAAATCATCAATTTGCCATCATTCCCCGTATGTTGCGCTGCGGTAAGAAGGAAAGGAAATCTAAAACAATTAGTTATGTGATTTGGCGGAAGTGATATTACGCCTTTTGGCGATATCCCGCGCCAACCGCACCAAGAGTCCTCTTAACTCGGCCTCCGGACCCGGTTCTTTTCCGCTATCACGGCGGGGCGCGAAGGACCGATGGCCGGATGAAAGGCCGATGGATGAGAAACCGCCCGCGGCGCATACTCTTCGTCATTTTCCCCCTCACTGCTGGAGAGACCCTTGGACGACGAGCTGCTTTACGAGGTGAAGGACGGCATCGCCCGCGTCACCTTCAATCGGCCGCAAGCGCGCAACGCGTTCACCTTCGCGATGTACGAGCGCTTGGCCGAGATCTGCAATGGCGCCGAGGCCGACCGCTCGATCAGGGCGATGGTGCTGACCGGCACCGGCGACAAAGCCTTCGCCTCGGGCACCGACATCGCGCAATTCAAGGCGTTCAAGACCGCCGAGGACGCGATCGCCTATGAGGGACGCATCGATCGCGTGGTCGGCGCGCTTGAGCATTGCCGCGTGCCGACGATCGCGGCGATCGCCGGCGCCTGCACGGGCGGCGGCGGCGCGATTGCGGCGGCGTGCGATCTGCGCATCGCGGCGGCGAATGCGCGCTTCGGCTTTCCGGTGGCGCGCACGCTCGGCAATTGCCTGTCGATGGGAAATTACGCGCGGCTGGCGGCGCTGATCGGCGTCGCGCGCACCAAGGAGATCATCTTCACCGCCCGGCTGGTCGAGGCCGAGGAGGCGCGCAGCATCGGCCTCGTGAGCGAGGTGCTGCCCGACCACGCCGCGCTGATGGCGCGCGCCGACGAATTGGCGAAGCACGTCGCGAGTCTGGCGCCGCTGACCTTGCGCGCGACCAAGGAAGCGCTCCATCGCCTGATGGCGCGTATCCCGCCCGGCGAGGGCCAGGACCTCATCCTCATGTGCTATATGAGCAAGGATTTTCGCGAAGGCATGGACGCCTTCCTCAACAAGCGCCCACCGCAATGGCAGGGCGAATGATCCTCAGAGGCTGATCTTCTCGTCCGCGACGACGCGCTGCACGGCGGGACGTTGCAGCATGCGGTCCTTGAAGGCGGTGTAGCTCTTCATCTCCTGCATCGGGATCTCGCGCCGCACGCCCCAGGTATAGAGCACGAAGGCGTAGGGATCGGCGACCGAGTATTGGTCGAACAGCCAGTCCTTGCCGGCATACATGCCGTCGATCTCTCGCAGATAGCCGTCGAAGACCTTCTTCCCGGTCGCTTTGAGGTTCTCGTGGGTCGCGGGATCGCTGGCATAGCGCTCGGGCCGGCCGATATGCGCCTGGGCGGGATGGACGCTCGAGGCCACCCAGCCGATGAAGGACATCATCTTCGCCTCGGCGATCGGGTCGCTGGTCCAGAGGCCGAAGCGCTTGCCGAGGAATGGCAGGATCGCCGTGTTCTCGGAGATGAACTCGCCATTATCGAGGCCGAGCGCGGGCACGCGGGCGTGCGGATTGATCTTGAGATACTCGGCGGAGCGCTGCTCGCCCTTGCCGAGGTCGACGCGGCGGCCGGTGTATTTCTCGCCGCTTTCCTCGAGCACGATATGCGAGGCCATGGAGCAGGCGCCGGGGCAATAGCACAGGGTCAGCATGTCATCCTCCCGTGATGAGATGCGCCATCTTCGGCCGCGACCGCATGCTTGTCTATGGGCCGGCGTTCACGGCAGGAATGCTTCGGAGCGGTCCTTGTCGGCTGCTCCTGCCGGCTCCGCGATTTGGAAATTAGCTCTTATCGGATGCCATGATGAAGCGGTCCATGCGCCGCAGCGCCGGGAAGCGCCGGCTCGCGATGGCGACGACGATCAAGGTCGCCGCGCCGCCCAGCACCACCGAGCCGACGGCGCCGAACCAATCGGCGGTGACGCCCGATTCGAACTCGCCGAGCTGGTTCGACGTCCCGACGAACAGCGAGTTGACCGCGCTGACCCGGCCGCGGATGACATCGGGCGTCGCGGTCTGCACCAGGGTCGAGCGCACCACCACGCTGACCACATCGGCCGCGCCGATCAGGATCAGCGCGGCCACGGTCAGCGGCAGCCAATGCGACAATCCGAAAGCGATCGTCGCCGCGCCATAGACCGCCACGGTGATCAGCATGCGCCGGCCGACATGGCGGTCGAGCGGGTGGCGCGCGAGATAAAGCCCGGTCACCAGCGCGCCGATCGCCGGCGTGCTGCGCAGCAAGCCGAGACCGACCGGCCCGACCATCAAGATGTCGCGCGCAAAAATCGGCAGCAGCGCGGTGGCGCCGCCGAAGAACACGCCGAACATGTCGAGCGTGATCGCGCCGCGCACCGCCTCGGCGTGGCGGATGAAGCTAACGCCGCTCAAGAAACTGGTCCAGGACAGCGGCTGTGCCGCGCGCGCGGGCTGATGCGGCAGCAAGAATACCGCGGTCTCCGCCACCAGCAAGAACGCGGCGGCGCCGAAGAACGCGACCGGCGCGCCGAAGATGAACAGCAGCCCGCCGAGCGCGGGGCCGACCACCACCGCGCATTGGTTGACCAGCGAGCCCGCCGGCGTGACGCGCGGAAACACCGCAACCGGCACGAGACCCGGCAGCAGCGCCGCCTGTGCCGGCTGCTCGAAAGCGCGGCCGGCGCCGACGCAGGCGATGAGAGCGAAAATCCACACCACGCTGCCGGTGCCGAGCAGCGCCAGGAGGCCGATCGCGGTGGCGGCGCTGATCTGCGCGAGCCAAGCAATGAGGAGAACGCGCCGGCGCGGGAAATGGTCGATCGCCTGACCCGCGACCAGCGCGAGGCTCACGGTCGGCAGGAACATGGCCAGCCCGACGAAGCCGAGCTGGAGCGGGCTGTTGGTCAGATTGTAGATGTACCAGCCAACGGCGACGCCCTCGATCTGGAAGGCCGCCGCACCGCAGAACCGCGCCAGCAGATAGAGCCGCACCGGCCCGGTGAGGACACTGGCCAGTTTGGTCGCTTTCGTCTTGTTGTCGCGCTGGTCTTCGTCCGGCGCGGGGTCGTTCATTCCCGAGGCGTCGCCCGCGCGTCTCGCCGGCGCGCTATTCGACGATCCGGTTGCGCAGCACGCCGATCCCCTCGACCTCGGCTTCCATCACGTCGCCGGTATTGAGGAATTTCTGCGGCGTCATGCCGAGCGCCACGCCCGAGGGCGTGCCGGTCGCGATCACGTCGCCGGCATGGAGCGTCAGGCTGGCGCACACGCTCTCGACGATCGCCGGAATGCCGAACAGCAAATCCGAGGTGTTCGAGTCCTGGCGCGTCTCGCCGTTCACCCGCAAGGTGATGCGATGGCCGCTCGGGTCGCCGAACTCGTCCTTGGTAACGACGCACGGCCCCATCGGCCCGAACGTGTCGAAGCTCTTGCCCTTGAACCACTGGCCGTGCGCTGCCTGCTTGTCGCGCGCGGTGACGTCGTTGAAGACCGTGTAGCCGAAAATGTGATCCATCGCCTGGGCCTGGGTCACGTCGCGCGTCGTCTTGCCGATCACGATCGCGAGCTCGACCTCGTAATCGAGCTGGTCGGTGTTCTTGGCGTGACGCAGCACGCTGTCCTCGGGGCCGACCACGGTGGTGAAGGGCTTGGAGAAAATCTCCGGCACCGGCGGGAACTTCACGGGGATGTTGCGCGCGCGCGCGCCTTCCTCGATATGCGCCTTGTAGTTGCGGCCGATGCAAAAGATGTTTTTGCGCGGATGCGGGATCGGCGCATAGAGCCTCGTGCCCTGCAGCGGCAGCCAGCCGGACTTGTCCTGCGCCGCGCTGACGACCTTCCTGGCCTCGTCGAGCGCGGCTTGGCCGGCCTCGATGAAGGCGATCATGGCGCCGGGCAGGGCGCTCGACGCCTTTTGCAGATCGAGGATGCCGCGCTTGGCGTCGACCACGCCGAGCCGCTCTTGGCCATTGGCATCGAAGGTCACGAATTTCATGAATGCTTGCTCCTCACGCTGATGGGAGGCCGCTGGCGATTTCCGTTGCAGGAATGGCGCGCGGCGACTTCACTCCCGCTGGTGCATCGACCCTAGCTCGCGACGGCACGGCTTTCAACCGAGCGCATGAGACCACCACGGAGACACGAAGACCACGGAGATAAATCTGGCCGCGAAGCGGCCCATTCGATCTTCTCCGTGCCCCCCGTGGTAAATCTTATTCCGTTGCGCGGTTGCAGAAATGTCATGGAGGCGAGAATGGCTGACATCAAGAACCCGGCGCGCGAGCGGCTCGCAGGGGGCGCGGTGTCGATCGGCGTCGGGCTGCGGCTGGCGCGCGGCGCCGAGATCGGCCGCATCATGAAAAGCTGCGGCTGGGATTGGCTGTTCATCGATCTCGATCATGGCTCGATGTCGCTCGACACCGCGTCGCAGATCTCGGTCGCGGCGCTCGATTCCGGCATTGCGCCGATCGTGCGCGTGCCGCATGGCCAGCTCGACATGGCGACGCGCGCGCTCGACGGCGGCGGCTGGGGCATCGTCATGCCGCATGTCGATACGCCCGAGGAGGCGGCCGAGCTGGTCGCCCACGTCAAATACCCGCCGCAGGGCCATCGCTCGGTGATGGGCGCGCTGCCGCAATTCGGCTATCGCGGCCTCGGCGTCGGCGAAGCGGCCAAGATCGTCAACGCCGAGATGCTGGTGACGGTGATGATCGAGACGCCCACGGCGCTCGCCAATGCCGAGGCGATCGCCGCCATGCCCGGCGTCGACGTGCTGCTGATCGGCACCAACGATCTCGCGATGGAGATGGGCATCCCCGGGCAATTTGCGCATCCGCAGATCGTCGCGGCTTACGAGAAGGTGATCGCGGCTTGCCGCGGCGCCGGCAAATGGCCGGGCATGGGCGGCTGCTATGCCGACGATCTGCTGCGCAAATACATCGCGATGGGAATGCGGATGATCCTCGGCGGCAACGACCTGCCGTTCCTGATGGCGGGCGCGACCGACCGCGCCAAAGTGCTGAAGACCGCGCCGACCGGATAGGACGAGCGCTACCGCGCCTGCGCTTGCTGCTCGATCGCGGGACGATCGCCGAGAATTGCATAGTCGATCGGAATCGCGTTGACGAAATGCTGGACGCGATCTTGCACGGTTTGCGCGGCGCTGAGCGCGGCCGCGTAATCGCGATAGCTGGGCGAGCGCAAATAGTAGAGCCTATGGCCGCCGGCGCCCGGCGCCTGCGCGACATCCACTTTCAGCCCGGTCGCCTCGACCGCCCATTGCACGCGCCGCGCATTGTCTTCATTGGCGAACGCGCCGAACTGAACCCGATAGGGTCCGGCAAGGTTGGCGGGCGCGGCGGGTGGCGCATGCAGTGCCACGGTTTGTGCCGCTGCCGCATGCACCGTCTTGGCGGCGATGCGCGACTTCTTCGGCGCTGCAGCGGCTCGATGTTGCGCGGCGGTATGGGAGCGTGCGGCCCGCGCTTGCGGTTCGACGGCGAGGTAGGGCACCGGCGCCGGCGTGTCGGCTGCGGCTTGCGGCGTCGCATCTGACGGGGTGGGCGTTGCTGCGGCAACCGTAACCGGCGCGGGCGGCTGCGCGACGCTCGGCGGTGCCGATGGCGTGACCTGCGCGAGTCGCGGCGCCGCCATGCTGGGCGCGATCTCGCCCGGCGCTTGGGCGACGGTTGCCGGCAAGGTCGGCTCCGCGACGGGGGGCGTTGCGACCCGGTCGGCGACTTGCGCGACCGCGCCGTCGCTCGCCAGCCATTTGTAGGCCGTCCCGCCGGCCAGGCCGATGCCGAAGAAGAATACCAACGCGATCGCGGTGTAGGTCGCGCTGACGAAGGTCGGTCGGCTGCCGGGCGTTGCGGACAAAGTTATCCCCATAATTGGAGATAGACTCGGGTGTTTATGGTTAATTTTAGGTTAACGCCGGCACGAGTCGATCTCTTTCGTGCCTTCCGATCGGTTTCGACGAAGGCGGCGGCGATCGGCCCAACCACCTGAAATAAAATAACTTTCTATCGCTCCGGGCGCCAAAACACCAAGCTGTCGCTCGGTGCCCTGGCGGCCTTTGCGAAGGTTAACGGCGTCGCTTACCCGCCGAACGGATAGACCGCATTGCCCGATTTGAAGGCCGGCGGGTCGAGTATGATGGTCTTCTTGGGGTCTTTGAATTGGTCGAGACCGGTGCCGGTGATGCCCTGGAACTGCACCATCAGCATGCGCGATTGCGCCCATTCGCCGTCCTTGCCGAATTTGATGTCGCCGAACACGGTCTTGAAGGTATGCGAGCGGATGTAATCGGCGAGCTTGTCCTGGTCGAGGCTCTTCGTGCCTTCGACCGCCTGCTGCAGCACCTGCATATTGGCGTAGCTGATCGGCACCATGTAGTAGCCGAGCGGATCGGCGCCGGCCGCTTTCGCGCGCGCCTGGTATTTGCTCAGCACATCGGCGACGCCCGGGAACATCATGGTTTGCGCCGGCTGCCATACGTCGAAGGTGATGAAGCCGTTGAGTGCTGGCCCGAGCTGCCGCTTGATCGCGGTCGCCTGCGGCCCGACCATCGCGCCGCCGATCATCTTGGGCTTGTAGCCGATCTCTTTCACCGCGCGGATCATGCACGCGGAATCGGTGACGTAGGAAGCGAACAGCACGATATCGGGATTGGTCGCCTGGATCGCGCGCACCACGGGTCCGCAATCGGTGATGTTGCCGGGATAGGTCTTGTCGTAGACGATATCGAGCCCGTCGGCCTTCGCGGTCTGGCGCGCGCCGTCGGCGGCGTTGTGCGCGAACTCGATGTCGGCCGAGCTGATCGCGATCGTCTTCGGCTTCGGGTTCTGCGCCATCGCGACGTTGAAGAAGCCCTGGGTGAAGGCGGTCTTCGGATTGGGCCCCGACGGGATCATCGCGAAATATTTCGGATAGTGAAACTGGCTGTTCACCGCGAGTCCCAAGAGCGCGAGAAAAGTCATGTTGTGCTGCATCACCACCGGCATCGCCGGCGCGATCAGCCCGGTGGCATAGGAGCTGACCACGAGATCGACCTTATCGACGTCGAGCAGCTTGGTGTAGATGCCGGGCACGTTCGCCGGGTTGCTCTGATCGTCGTAATGGACGAGTTGCACGGGCCGACCGAGTAAGCCGCCCTTCGCATTGACATCCTCGGCCCAGATCTGCATCGCCAACAGCGCCGGCTTGCCGTTCGCGGCAAGGCCGCCGGTCTCCTCCATGCTGAAGCCGATCTTGATCGGATCGGCGGCGCGCGCCGCGGGCGCGGCCAGCGTCAACCCGACCGCCATACCGGCGATCGCGAGCCAAGCCTTGTCGCTTCGAGATGAGCTGGTCATGTACGTTTCCCCCATTGGTTTTGTTATCGCGATAATGGCGCCGGCGGCCTAGCCGCCGAGGCAAGCGCAAAGCCGGGCCGGTCTTGCGGCGCGGGCCGTCCCGATCCCGGCGTTTCCTTGCCGGCGAGCAGACACCGCGCCTGCCATCGCGTCAAGAGGCGGGACCCCTGCTGCGGTTCGCCGCGCGCGTTGCCTTGACAAGGCGTTGCACCTCAACAAGGATCGCCGCTGGTAAAACCGGCAGCGCATCGGCGTGAGGCGCAAGCCCGAGGGGAGGTTCGACTGCGCCCGATCCACAGCCTATTTGCCGGCCTGCTGGCCGTCCTCTTGCTCTTGGTCGTTTTCGGGCTTGCGGCGCCCGCGACGGCCCAGCCGCTGACCCATGTCGTCATCGCGACCGTGCCGACTATCGCCTCGACCTCGACCTACATCGCCGACGCCAAGGGCTATCTGCGCGACGCCGGCATCGATGCCGAAATCCAGAACATCGATTCGGTCAGCACGGCGATGCCGCTTCTGGCGAGCGGCCGCATTCAGGTGGCCCAAGGCGGACTCGCCGCGTCGTATTGGAACGGGGTGGCGCAGGGTCTGCCGGTGATCATGGCGTTCGAGGGCGGCTCGACGCCGCTCAACCACCATATCCTGCTGGGGCTCGGTGCGAAGGACAAGATCAAGGCGATCGCCGATCTCAAGGGCCATGCGGTCGCGCTCAACGCGCCGGGCTCGATCATCGGCTACGATCTCTACAAGGTGCTCGGCAGCGCCGGCCTGACCTTCAACGACGTCGACATCAAATACATCTCGTTCCCGCAAATGGGCATCGCCCTCCAGAACGGCGCGGTCGATGCCGCGGTGGACGTGCCGCCGTTCGGCGACCTGATCATCGCGAAGGGGCTCGGCGTCAATTGGATCAACACCGACGACTATCTGAAGCCGGCGCCGGTCACGGTCGTTCATTACGTCATCAATTCCGATTGGGCGAAGGCGAATAGCGATCTCGCGCATCGCCTGTTCGTCGCGATCGGCCGCGGCACGCGCGATTATTGCCAAGCCTATCATCACGGCCCCAACCGCGACGAGGTGATCGCGATCATGCTTAAATACGGCGTCGCCGGCACTCACGATTCGCTCGACAAATTCCCGTGGCAGGCGCGCGATCCCAATGGGCGCTTCAACATGGCGAGCCTCTTGGACGTGCAGGATTGGTATTTCAAGGACGGCTTTATCAAGCAGAAGCTGACGCCCCGGCAGCTCGTCGATCCGAGCTATGCCGATGCGGCGGCGAAAGCGCTCGGACCGTTCGCGGTAACGAACACGGCGAGCACGCTGCGCGGTTGCCGCTAAGCGCCGCAGCGCCGTTTGCGAGTAACAGGCTGCCGGTTCCGGCGGCCGCAGAAGGAGGGAGTGAGGCAATGGGTATTGCACCATATTCGCCGGCGAGGCGCGTCATCACCGGCCACGACAAGACCGGCAAGGCGGTCGTCCTCATCGACGACAACACGCCCTACACGATGAAGCGCGGCGAGGGCACGCTGCAGCAGCGACTGTGGGTCACCGACAAGTTCCCGGTCGACATGGCGGGCGATAAGGATCGCGCCAGCATCGAGGTGCGCATCGCGCCGCCGCCGGGCGGCACCATCATTCGCTATCTCGACATTCCTCCCGAGGGCGCGGAAGCGAAAACGCAGCCGAACGATCACATGTCGAAGATGCTGGGCGACCAGCATCACGCGCCGCCGGGCGTGCGCCCGCCGCGCCACCCCAGCATGCATCGCACCCGCACGCTCGATTATGCGATCGTGCTCTCGGGCGAGATCGACATGCTGCTCGACGACAGCGAGGTGCATTTGAAAGCCGGCGATGTGCTGGTGCAGCAGGCGACCAACCACGCCTGGGTCAACCGCGGCAAGGAGCCGTGCCGCATCTGCTTCGTGCTGATCGACGGCGCGGACCCACTGGTTTGAGCCGGCCGCCGGTCCGAGCAGGGAAAGCATGACAACCGAGCCCGCGCGCAAGGGAGCGAAGATCGAGATCGCCGGTCTGCGCAAGATCTTCGAAACCCCGCGCGGGACGGTGGAGGCGATCGCCGACATCGATCTCCACATCGCGGCCGGCGAATTCTTCTGCATCGTCGGGCCGTCGGGCTGCGGCAAGTCGACCTTGCTGCGCATCCTTGCGGGGCTCGAGCGCCAATCCGCCGGCACGATCGCGGTCGATAGCGCCGGCTGGGCGGTCGAGAACGCGATGGTGTTCCAGGATAGCGGGCTCTTTCCCTGGATGTCGGTCGAGGAGAATGTCGGCTTTGGACTGATGACCCGTGGCGTGCCCGCGGCCGAGCGCGCGGTGCGGGTCGAGGCGGCGATGCGGCTCGTCGGCCTGACCCAGTTCCGCCGCCATTTTCCGCACCAGCTTTCGGGCGGAATGCGCCAGCGCGGCGCGATCGCGCGCGCCTTCGTCACCGATCCGGCGGTGCTTTATATGGACGAGCCGTTCGCCGCGCTCGATGCGCAGAACCGCACCATCCTGCAGGAAGAGCTGGTCCGGCTCTGGGAGACGACCGGAAAGACCGTGGTCTATATCACGCATTCGATCGACGAGGCGCTGTTCCTCGGCGACCGCACCGCGGTGATGACCGCGCATCCCGGCCGCATCAAGGAAATCATCGACGTGCCGTTTCCTCATCCGCGCAACCTGATGGAGTTGTCGGTGACGCCGGTCTTTGGCGAGCTTAAGCTCAAAATCTGGCGCGTGCTCGAGGACGAAGTCAACCGGGCGCGAGCCAGCGAGGACGGCGCATGAGCATGAGCGGCCGCGGCGAGGCGGCGCGTCATCTGCGGCAAGAGCGGCTGCTTTATCTGCTGTCGCCGATCGCGCTGCTGATCCTGTGGCAGCTCGCCATCATGGCCGGCCTCGGCGACCGCCGCTTCGTTCCGGCACCGACGGACATTGCCGAGCGCTTCTGGCTGCTGTGCATTTCGGGCGAGCTGCCCTGGGATACGGTCGTGACCTTGTGGCGCATCCTTGCCGGCTTCCTGATCGGCGCGATCCCCGGCATCGCTCTCGGTCTCGCGATGGCGATGTGGCGCGGCGTGCGGATCGTGGTCGATCCGCTGATCGCGGCGCTGTTCCCGATCCCCAAGCTCGCGCTGATGCCGCTCATCCTGCTCGCTTTCGGCTTCGGCGAGACCTCGAAGATCGTGGTGGTCGCGATCGGCGCGTTCTTCCCGGTGATCGTCAACACCTATGCCGGCGCCGCGAATATCGACAAAATCTATATCGACGTGGCGCGGAATTACGGCGCGAGCCCGCGCGTCATGTTCACGCGCGTCGTGTTCTACGGCGCGCTGCCGCTGATCTTCGCGGGGCTGCGCGTCGCGCTCGCGATCTCGTTCATCATCGGCACCGCGGCCGAGTTCATCGCCGCCAAGAGCGGCATTGGCTACCTCATCTGGTCGTCCTGGGAGCTGTTGCAGGTCGATGCGATGTTCGTCGGCATCGTCACCATCGGGCTCCTCGGCGTCATCACCTCGACGCTGTTCATCGAGGTCGAGCGCAAGGTCATCCCGTGGAAGGCGCCATGATGCGAATCCTGCGACCGCTTGTGCTGCTGGCCGTGCTCGGCCTGCAAGGCTGCAGCTTGTTCACGATCGCAGACGGCTACGGCAACACCTATGGCAACTTTTTCGATTACGGCAATCGATATACGTGGCAGCTCGCGACCTGCCAGAGCGACCTCGCGGCGGGCAATGTCGATGCGAAGCTGCGTCAGCGTTGGATGCAATGCTGCATGTGGCGCCACGGCGTGCCGATCGACGACCATGCCGGCTGCGCCGCGCCGCCTTATTACAGCGGCTGAAATCGGCCGGATGGCGGCGAGGGCAGGAATTTCATGAAGCGCAGCACCGACCGCATCCTGACGACCCATACCGGCAGCCTGCCGCGGCCCAAGCCGCTCGCCGAGCTGCTCATGCGCAAGGATCGCGGCGATCCCTACGATGCGGCGGCACTGGCGCAAGCGGTGCGCGAAGCGGTTCTGGACGCGGTCCGCCGGCAAGTCGAGACCGGGATCGACATCGTCGACGATGGCGAGATGTCGAAGCCCGGCTATTCGACCTATATCGCCGACCGACTGACCGGCTTCGACGGCCACGCGCCGCGCAAGCCGCCGCTCGATACCGCCGGCTATCCCGAGTTCAACGCGGCGATGACGCGAATGACCGGGCCGCAGAGCTTGCGCCGCTCGACTTGCGTCGGGCCGGTCGCTCTGCGCGACCGTGCGCCGATCGATGAGGACGTTGCGAATCTTCGCGCGGCATTGGATGGCACGAACGCGGTCGAGGGCTTCATGACCGCGGCCTCGCCCGGCCTTGTGAGCGCGTTCCAGCCCAACGCTTTCTATCCGACGCACAAGGCGTATGTCGAAGCGGTCGCGGATGCCATGGCGGTGGAATATACGGCGATCCATCGCGCCGGCTTTGTGCTGCAGCTCGATTGCCCCGATCTCGCGATGGCGCATCACACCGGCTTCCAGGATTTGAGCGAGGCGGAGTTCTTGAAGCGCGCGCGCCAGCACGTCGAGATTCTCAATCACGCCGTGCGCGACATTCCGGCTGAGGCGATGCGGCTGCATATCTGCTGGGGCAATTACGAGGGCCCGCACGATCACGACATCGCCCTCGCCAAGGTTGCGCCGATCCTCCTCAAGGCGAAGCCGGCGGCGCTGGTGATCGAGGCGGCCAATCCGCGCCACGAGCATGAATGGTCGCTGTGGCGCGAGGTGAAGCTGCCCGACGACAAGCTGCTGATCGCCGGCGTGCTCGACACCTCGACCAACTACGTCGAGCATCCCGAACTGGTGGCGGAGCGCTTGGAGCGCTTCGCCGGCATCGTCGGGCGCGAGCGCGTGATCGCCGGCACCGATTGCGGCTTCGGCACCTTCGCCGGCTACGGCAAGATCGATCCCGCGATCGCATTCAAGAAATTGCGCGCGATGGTCGAGGGCGCGGCGATTGCGTCGCGGCGGCTGTGGGCTAAGAAGCCCGCCAAACGCCGAACCCGAGCAAAAACGTCAGCTCGGAAGACGGCGGTGCCAGCGCGGCGCGCCAAATCCAAACAGCGCAAACGTCGCTAATCGTTTTGGATTTCGGTAGTGTCCTAATTTGACCTCTCGTGAGCGAATCCGGCCGCAGCCCACGAAAGCGCGATACCTAGCAGAAGCACGACGACAGGTCCGCCGATAGCAATCGCAACTTCTATCCAAACGGTGCTAGACGTTCCTGATGCCGGTGTTCCAGGCATGGTTATCGTCCAACCACCCTGTTCTATCGTTTTCCCAGGTACGTATTTCGCAAAAGGATTTACGTCATCTGTTTGCGTTGGCGTCAGTTGATGGTCCCGCCAATCGCTAATGGCATAAGCGCCAACAAGCGCACACCAGATCACAGACGCCAGCACCCAAAGTCGCAAAAGCCCGCGCCGCCAGTTCATTTGCTTCTGTGCTCCGCCACGATTGCCGCCCGCACTGCCGCCTGGGGCGAATCTATCCCGCCCATATGCAGCACGGCAAAGAACCGGCGCTTGTCGCTTCCCTCGATAGGGGATGACCAAGCATAGGCGCGGGTCGCATGGGGATTGCCGGCAAGGTCGAAGATATGAACCATGCCATCCCAGACCGTCGCGCCTTGAAACGTCTCCTTGACCGGCACCGATTGCAGCAAGCGGGCTTTGCCCCCGTGCTGACTTTCGACGGCGACCTTAAGTTCGTCGGGATCGACTTCGGCCATCGCGCTCCTAGCGATTCTAAATTAAGACACTATCTGCTATAAGAGCAGCGGCCACGCCCCCGGGGCGGCTACCCCGATGGCGCGGCCAGACCCGCTTAGTCTAATAACGCGCGTTCTTTACGCACTGAGCACCTCGCGATCTCCGGCCCCTACAGCCGGTCTGGTTTAGCGGTCACCAACCGCCGATAGATGAGGGCCACGGGACAATTCTCGTGGCCCGATTCTTTTTTAGGCCGCCGTCTGCTTATCGGTAGCTTCCTCAATCTCAGCGGCGTCGTCGCCGGCATCGACATCATCGCTTCCCGGCGCTTCTTTCGGCGCCCTAAGATTCGGATACCAAGACCGGAGTCCGTACTTTCCGTTCTGAAGCTTCGCGAAGGTTGTCGTGTTTTTGCGCAGCATGGTGCGGAGCACGACCATTGCCGTTGCGTCGTCCTTTGCGCCGGATTGAAACCCGCCTTCTTTAAGCGCATCGAAGATTTCGCGAGTCGTGGCAGGTTTATCGCCGCCACTGGCCTTTCGCATTTCCAAATACTCGCGGACAGCGGCGCCCATCTTCTTTCCGGCAAAGCTATCAGATTGGAGCTTGATCGGTGCGCCACTAGACCCTGCACTACCCTCGGACGATGCCGATGACAAGCCGCCAGGACGAGGCGGTAGGCCCGCTTTCGACCGCAAAACATTGATGCTCGTCAAAAGGGCGTTCGCTTGGCGTTCTAGGTCAACATAGTCCTGCTCCAGCGCATCTATCGCGGGCTGGAACGCGCTTGCGGGATTCGTCATGGTTCTCCTCGTCAGGCCGCATTCGGCCTCTGAGGTTTGGTATAGACAACATTTTTGAAGAATGCAAATAAAATGTTTGCGCCGACGAATCGAGGCGAATATAGTGTCTCCAGACGAGCGCATTGGAACCAGCTATGAACCGCACCCCTCTCGGCCGCCGCACCCAGATTATTCACTCGCTAGTTGAAGGTAATTCGATCCGCTCAACCGAGAGGCTGACAGATACCCATCGTGACACGATTACCCGGTTGATGGATGAGCGCATGCGGGACGTGCAGTCGCGCCGTATCCAGGTTGATGAAATCTGGACCTACGTGCAAAAGAAGCAGCGACACGTCACTCGCGAGGATGACACGCGCCGCGTCGGCGATCAGTGGATTTTCGTGGCACTCGACCCCGATACCAAGCTCGTTCCGGCCTACCTCGTCGGCAAGCGCCGCCGCTACGATGCGGTTACGTTCATGGCCGATCTATCCGAGCGGTTGGCGAACCGCGTACAGCTTTCGAGCGATGCCCTCAGGACCTACGTTGACGCGGTTGAACGCGCTTTCGGTGCCGATGTTGATTACGGGCAGGCGGTTAAATTTTACGAAGCTGAACCGATTGGCCCAGGCCGCTACAGCCCTCCCAGGGTTATGAGCCAAGAAAAGACCTTGATCGCAGGCAGCCCCGATCACGCCCATATCTCGACCTCACTTGTTGAGCGGCAAAATCTCACGATGCGGATGAGCATGCGCCGCCTTACGCGGCTGACGAATGCCTTTAGCAAGAAGATCGAAAACTTGCGCGCGGCCACGTCGCTGCACTTCGCCTATTACAACTTCGCCCGCGTCCATAAGACACTGCGCACGTCGCCAGCAATGGCCGCAGGGATCGAAAACCGGCTATGGTCGCTAGAGGAATTGGTGGAACGGACTTCACGATAGCGAGGCGGGAAAATGGCCTTCAACAACGGCAAGCCCTATCACGGTTCATCGACCGTACAAGGGGGAAAACTGACAGGGACAACCGACACCGATTATTTTTACTTTTATTGCCCGAATTGCCAAGACAACCATGTGATGCGGATTCTCGACTATGCCAGTCACGGGAAGGAAGAGGCCGGTGGGGCGAACTATCCTGACGTGAGGCCGAAACAAGCGCGCGATTTTGTCCTCGTATTCAAACTCTATTGCCCCACCTGCAAACTTACTGATTTCGTTAAAATTGGGAACACCGGATGGCAGGGCGGGCGAGTATGACACCAGCGCACCAGCGCCCTCAATCCCAAATTAGGACACTACCTGGATTTCTATACGCTTGACATCGTACGATCTCAATCATACGCTGTCCGTATGATCCGGTCCGTTCTAGGAACGCCAACGCGGCGTTTCGTAGAGAGGCGAAAATCGCCGTTCTCGGGAATGGACGAGAAGGTCGCACGCCGTCGTTTGGCCCAACTTGATGCGGCGACATCCTTGAATGCGTTCGGCCGGCTGAACAGTGTCGGCCTGCACAAACTGACGGGTAACCTGCGTGGGTTCTGGTCGGTCGATATCAACGGTCCCTGGCGTCTCCTGTTCAAGTTCCGCGACGGCGACGCTTACGAAGTTCATATCGCGGATACGCATAGATGGAAGCGGTCATGACGAAAGACAAAGCAGTTTTTGATTATCCAAACGGCATCCCGCTCGCGCCGGTTCATCCCGGCGAAACCCTCGCCGAGGAAATGGCCGCAAGACGACTCTCGTCCAATGCTCTCGCGCTCAAGCTTCGTACGCCGGCGAACCGCATTACGGAAATTATCGCCGGTAAGCGGGGTATCAGCGCTGAGACGGCGCTCCGGCTTGGGCGCTATTTCGGAACCGGGGCACAATTCTGGGTCAATTTGCAGGCGAGATACGAACTCGCGATTGCCGAGCAAGAACTCGGCGCGATTATTGCCCGCGAGGTCGAGGCGGCTTGATTAGCGCGCGAGCCGGTAGCGCGAGCCGAGCAGCGGCGGCCCTTCGCAATCCACCCGCCGGGTCTCGACCAGCTCGATCAAATGCGCGAGCACCGAGCGGCCGGCGGCGGCGGTGAGCTTGGGGTCGAGCCCCCGATAGACGCGGGCGACGATCGCCGGAATGGTGTCGTCGCCGGCGGCGAGTGCTTTGAGGATTGCAGCGCTGCGCTCGTGGCGATGGGCGATGAAAGCTGCGACGAATGGCTTGGGCTGTGGGATCGACGGCCCATGCGTCGGCCAATAGAGCGCGTCGTCGCGATAGAGCAGCTTATTGAGCGAGCGCAGATAGGCCGCCATGTCGCCGTCGGGCGGCGCGATCACGCTGGTCGACCAGCCCATGACGTGATCGCCGGTGAAGAGCGTGCGCTCCTCGGCGAGCGCGAAGCACAGATGGTTCGAGGTATGGCCGGGCGTCTCGACCGCCGCGACGCGCCAGCCCGCGCCCTCGCCCCCTCCTTCGATCGTGTGGCCGTCGCGCAGCACGACATCGGGAATGAAATCGCGGTCGCCGCCTTCCTCGGTGATGCCGCCGATGCGCTCTTCGGCGCGGCCAGGTTTATTGGGGGCATGGCCATGCGGCCCGAAGCCGTAGGTCTTGGCGCCAGTCGCCGCTTTGAGCGCCGCCGCTGCGGGCGAATGGTCGAGATGTGTGTGCGTGATGAGGATATGCGTCACGGTCTCGCCGTCGAGCGCCTGCAACAGCGCGTCGATGTGGTCCTGTTGCTTCGGGCCGGGATCGATCACCGCGACCTTGCCTTGGCCGACGACATAGGTTCCGGTGCCCTTGAAGGTGAACGGGCCGGGGTTGCGCGCGACGACGCGGCGGATCAGCGGGCTTAAGCGCTCGGCCCGCCCGTATTCGAAGGCAAAGTCGCGGCGGAAAGGGATTTCACCGGCCATGCCCTCGGCCTTATCCCAAGCTTGCGCTCTTGCCAAGCCCCGCGCGGCTTCAGGCGCAGCGCGCGCTTCTCGACCAAATGCCAGGAGAGGAACGCCAGCGCGCCGGCGAGCAGCGTCGCAAGCGGGAAAAGCTGCCACCAGGCGGCGTGGCCATGCATCAGCCAGATCACGAATTCCTCGGACGGCCAGCCGAAAATATAGAGGCCATAGGACAGGTCGCCGAAACGCGTCGCCGGGATGATCGGCAGCCGCGGATGCAGCGCGACGTAGAGCGCGAGATAGCAGCCAAACAGCGGGAATAGCAGAATGAACTGCCGCAGCGGAATGCTGGCCGCGAGCCCGAGCAGCGCCGCGAGCGCGACGTATTTGTTGAAGACGCGGGTGTCGCGCAGCTTGTAGAGCCCCATGCCCGAAGCAAAGAAGCTCAAGGTCCAGCCCCAACCGCCGAGGAAGCTCAGCGCATCGAAATGGATGCAGGCCATGCCGAGCGCGAGCAGCAACAGGCACACCGGCAGGCGCAGCAGGCGCAGCATGCCGAGGACCAGCACCATCAGGTACATGTCGAACTCGCAGCCGAGCGACCACAGCGAGCCGTTGACCTCGAGCCCAGTGGCATTGTCGACGAACATCACGCCCGGCAGCTCGTGGACCCGCCCGTCAAAGAAGGAATTGTAGAAGAGATAACGATAGGGCTCGGGGCGGTGGAGATAGTCGCCAAGCGGCAGGGTGGTGACGATCGGGCCCAGCACGAGCGCGGTCAGCGCCAGCACGACCAGATAGGCCGGAAAGATGCGCAGCACCCGCTTGATCAGATAGCGCAGCGGCGAGCTGGTCTGCTCGAAGCTCTGGGTGATCAGGAAGCCGCTGACGGCGAAGAACACGAACACCCCGGCGAGGCCGAGCATGGATTGATTGCCGGTCAGGATGTTCAGCGGATCGCTCGCCTCGACGCCTTGCGCGATGAAGAATGCGTGTGAGAGAATCACCGACAGGGCGGCGAGGAGGCGAAGCGCGTCGAAATTATTCCGCCGATTCATCCCGCAGGCGGCTTCATCGCCACCGAGAACATCACCGTCGGCAGCATCTCGCGGATCGCGGCCCGAAGGCTCGCCTCGTCGGTGCCTTCGGCCGCGGCGATCGCGCCGCGCGGATTGCGCTTGAGGACCGTCGCGATCGCTCGTCCGGCCGAATTCGAGCTCAAGGTCACGAACACTTCGGCGGGATCGACGCGGGTAAGAGTCTTGGCGAGCGCGGCACGGCCCTTCTCGGTGTCGAGATCATGCGCCGGCAGCTCGCCCGATTGCGGTACCGGATCGGGCGGCACCGCCGCGTCGATCGCCTCGACCGGCTGATGGCGGGCAAAGCGCTGGAAGATCGCGCGACCCTCGGCGGTGTCGATGCGGAATTGCAGCTCCCAGGTCTCGCCGCGCGCGGCCAGCTCGCTGATCAGCGCGAACAGGTCGTCGCAATCGGCGTCATGGCTGCAGGTGATGAAGGCAAAGCGGCCTTCATGCTCGATCACGCGATCGTCATTCTCGGCAAAGCCGAGCTCGTCCAAGGCGTTAACGAGCGCGCGCTCCGAGGCGACGAGCAACGTGCTGACATGCAGCCGGGCGGTTTCGCGTGACGGATCGACGGCATCCATGAGCCTCACTTAGCGATTCACCCCGGTTTCGGCAAGCGACCCCGGCCGCTGCCGCGCGGGCTTCAGCCATTGATCAGCCGCAGGCCATAGGTCGATCGGGCGCCGATTGCCGGATCGACAACGCTTAGGATGAAGGTGTCGCCGTAGCATCGCTGGGTGTTCTGCTCGCGGCAGGCAAGGTAGGGCAGCGTGTCGATCTGGACGTAGTCCACATCGCCCGCCCCGACGACGACGGTCTTGAACTGGTCGGGATAGGGGAGGGTCGGCGAGACGCTGAGATCGTAGCGGCCGGGCGTGACGTCGCGATAGAGTACCGCGCCGTTCTGCGTGATGCCGGCCGGCGCGCCGTTCAGATAAACCGCCGGCATTGCCTGCGTGCCGTAATAATCGAGGCTGCGATAGAAGACGAGACGCGCGGTGCCGGGCGGCGGCGGCGGCAGCCGACCCGTCAGCGCCTCGCCCGGTGGCACCGCCGACACGCAGCCGGCCAGCAACAGCAGCGCACCGGCAAGCAGCGCGCGGGCGCTGTGGAAGAGGCGTGGTGGCGCAACGATCATGGCGGCTCCCGAAGCCAGGCTGGGCGAGGCTCGCTCGCGCGGGTTCGACCTACTATAAACGCTTTCTCGACGCCCGGGTTCATCGCGAAATCGGGGCAGGGAGGACGATGTTCGGGCTCATCCAGGATCGGCCTTTGCTGATCTCGTCGCTGATCGCGCATGCCGCTCGGCATCATGGCGCGACCGAGATCGTCAGCCGCGATGGCGAAAGCCCGCTTCATCGCTACACCATTCGCGACGCGCATGCCCGCGCGCGCCAGCTCGCCAAAGCGCTCGCGCGGCTCGGCATCGCTTCGGGCGATCGGGTCGCAACGCTCGCCTGGAATAGTCACCGCCATCTCGAATTCTATTACGCGGTCTCAGGGCTCGGGGCGATCTGCCACACCGTCAACCCGCGACTCTTCCACGACCAGATCGTCTACATCGTCAACCACGCCGAAGATAAAGCGGTGTTCTTCGATCTTGCGTGTCGCGAGGTCGTCGAGCGGCTGCGGCCGCTGTGTCCGACGGTTCGGCACTGGGTCGCGATGGCCGATCGCGCGTCGCTGGCGAGCGCGGCGGCAGACACGCTGTGCTATGAGGAGCTGCTCGCCGCCGAAACCGACGATTTCGCCTGGCCGGTTTTCGACGAGCGGCTCGCTTCCTCGCTTTGCTACACCTCGGGCACGACCGGCGATCCGAAAGGCGCGCTCTACGCGCATCGCTCGACCGTGCTGCATTCCTACGGCACCGCGCTGCCCGATTGCCTCAATCTTTCGGCGCGCGACGTGATCTGTCCGGTGGTGCCGATGTTTCATGTCAACGCCTGGGGCCTGCCCTATTCGGCGATGCTGGTCGGGGCAAAGCTGGTGCTGCCGGGCGCGGCACTCGACGGCAAGAGCCTCTACGACCTCTTCGATGCCGAGCAGGTCACGGTCAGCGCCGGCGTGCCGACGGTGTGGTTCGGCTTGCTGCGGCATCTTGCCGAGCACCGCCTAAGGCTGTCGTCGCTGAAACGTCTGGTGATCGGCGGCTCGGCTTGCCCGCCGGCAATGATCGAGCGCTTCGAGCAGGATTACGGCGTCGAGATCCTTCATGCCTGGGGCATGACCGAGATGAGCCCGATCGGCACCTTTGCGCAGCTCAAAGGCAAGCATCGCGCCGCGGATGCCGCGGCGCTGCTTGCCCTCAAAAGCAAGCAGGGCCGCGTCATCCCCGGCGTCGATCTTAAGATCGTCGACGGCGCGGGCAACGAGCTGCCGTGGGACGGCACGAGCTTCGGCGATCTTCTGGTGCGCGGCTGGTGGGTCGCGGCCGGCTATTACCGGGCCGAAGGCGGATCGCCGCTGCGCGACGGCTGGTTTCCCACCGGCGATGTCGCGACCATCGATGCCGACGGTTACCTGCAGATCACCGATCGCTCGAAGGATGTGATCAAGAGCGGCGGCGAATGGATCAGCTCGATCGAGCTCGAGAACATCGCGGTCGCCCATCCCGCGGTCGCCGAAGCGGCGGTGGTCGGCGTTCCGCATCCCAAATGGGGCGAGCGGCCGCTTTTGGTTGTGCAGCTCAAGCCCGGCCACGCCGTCGAGCGCGACGCGCTTTTGGGTTTCTATCGCGGCAGGACGGCGGCGTGGCGGATCCCCAGCGATGTGGTCCTGGTCGATGCGCTGCCGCACACCGCGACCGGCAAGCTGCTCAAGGCCGAGCTGCGCCGTCGCTATGCGGACTACCGGCTGCCCGACGTCCCCGAGACTTGCCGCGAGACCTGAAAGCGCTTGTCGAGATCGGCGAGCGCGACTTTGAGCTGGTAATCCTTGGCGGTGCCGATCGCCGCCGCCTCGATCAGGGTCTCGGTCTTGACCGGCGGCTGAACCGCGGCCGCGGCGGTCTTGGCCTTGGCGCCGGTATCGAGCGCGCCCGGCAGATCGGCCTCGCGCACTAGATCGACCTCGGCGGATTCTTTGCCCTTGGGCTGCTCGACGACCTGGTCGGGGGTGATGCCCTGGCCCTGGATCGAGCGGCCGCTCGGCGTGTAGTAGCGCGCCGTGGTCAGGCGCAGCGCGCCATGCCCGTCGAGCGGGATGATCGTCTGCACCGAGCCCTTGCCGAAGCTTTGCGTGCCGAGAATCTCAGCGCGATGACGGTCCTGCAGCGCCCCGGCGACGATCTCGGCGGCCGAGGCCGAGGCGCCGTTGACCAGCACCACCATCGGCACGCCGGGCAGGCGGTCGCCGCTCGACGGCGCCGGGAAGATGCGGTTGTCATCCGGCGAGCGGCCGCGGATCGAGACCGTGGTGCCGCCATCGAGAAAATCGCCCGAGACCAGGACCGCCTGGTCGAGCAGCCCGCCCGGATTGTTGCGCAGATCGAGCACCAGGCCTTTGAGCCGGCCGTGGTCCTTCGCCTTGAGGTCGTCGATCGCCTTGGCGACCTCGCGCTGCGTGGTCTCGGCAAAGCTGGTGATGCGGATATAGCCGACGCCGTCCGGCTCCAGCGCCGATTTGACCGAATCGACATGGATGATGGCGCGCGTGAGGGACACGGTGATCGGCTCGACATTCTTGCGCCCGAGCGTGATCTGGACCTTGCTGTCGGCGGGACCGCGCAGCGCGTCGACCACGTCCTTGAGGCTCATGCCGTCGGTCACGCGCCCGTCGATGCGCAGGATGATGTCGCCCGGCCTGATCCCGGCGCGCGCGGCGGGCGTGTCGTCGATCGGCGACAGCACCACCGGATGGTTGTCGCTTTGCGTGAGCTCGGCGCCGATGCCGGCGAACTCCCCGGCACTGTCGTCCAGCATGTCCTGGTATTCGCGCTCGTTCATGAAATCGGAATGCGGATCGAGGCCCGTGAGCATGCCTTTCAGCGAATTGTCGATCAGCGTGCTGTCTTTCACCGGATCGACATAGCTGGCATGGACCTTGTCGAGGACCGCGCGATAAAGCGCGAGGTCGGCGGGATTCGGGCCGGCTGCCGCGGCGCCCGGCCCGGTCGGCGTCGCGGCATTGCAGCCGGCGAGCGCGAGGGTCAACAGAACCAGAAACCAGCGGGAGCGGGGGGTGCGGATCATTGAAACGGCGATGCCTTCATGGTGATGGGTGCCGAACCGCCCCCGAATTCGGCACGGAACGCGCAACTATGCCGCAGAGGGTCGGGAGAGGCGAGCGCCTCAATGTCGCAGTTTCTCGCTCACCAGCTCGCGCACCTTGCGCTGCTCCCAATCCTGCGTGGTCCAGGGCAGCAACTCGAAGGCATGGAGCGCGTGGAGACAGATAATCAGCCCCCAACCGACCAGCGGCGCATAGAACCAGGCCGGGCCGGGCGTGGTCGAATCGATCAGGAACAGGACGAAATTGATGACCACATAGGCGGCCAGGTGGCTGTAGAAGATGCGCAGCGCGCGCGCCCGGCCCCAGGCCCATTTTTCGAACTCGGCGACCCGCGCGGCCTCGCGGACGCTCACGCCCGGATGCAGCTCCGTCGGCTCGCTTTGCTGACCGCGTATCGCCATGCGGCATGTCCTGTCCACGAGAGGCGCGAAGTGTAACGCGTCCCACCAGAGCGCAACAGTGAATTGTCTCGACACGGCGGGACAAGATGGTCGGAGTGAGAGGATTTGAACCTCCGGCCCCCGCCTCCCGAAAGCGGTGCTCTACCAGGCTGAGCTACACTCCGGCGCCGCGCGCGGTATAGCGGGAAACGATCGCCGCCGCAACCGGCTCGGCGACGCGGCGACCGCGCGCTCAGTAGCCCCGCTCGAGGCAGAAATCGATCACCTCGTCGAGCGCCTGGCGCTCCGGACCGTCGCGAAAGATGGCGAGCGCGCGGCGCGCGGCCGCGCCGTATTCGCGGGCGCGCTCCAAGGTCGCGGCCAGCGTGCCGTGACGGCGCATCAGCTCGACCGCATGGGCGAGATCGCCGTCGCGCTGCTCGCTGTCCTCGAGGGTGCGGCGCCAGAATTCGCGCTCGCGCTCGTCCGCCGCCTTGAGCGCCAGCACCACCGGCAGGGTGAGCTTGCCGTCGCGGAAATCGTCGCCCACGGTCTTGCCGAGCTCGGATTCGAGCGCCGCGTAGTCGAGCATGTCGTCGACGAGCTGAAAGGCGATGCCGAGATTGCGGCCATAAATGTCGAGCGCGTCTTCCTCGGCGGCCGACCGTCCCGCGACCACGGCGCCGATGCGGCTCGCGGCGGCAAAGAGCTGCGCGGTCTTGGCGTTGATCACTTCGAGATAGGCGGCCTCGGTGGTCGCGACGTCGTTCGAGGTGACGAGCTGGAGCACCTCGCCCTCGGCGATCACCGCCGAAGCGCGCGAGAGAATGGCGAGCACCGGCAGCGAGCCGTCCTCGACCATAAGCTCGAAGGCGCGGCTGAACAGAAAATCGCCGACCAGCACCGAGGCCTTGTTGCCCCAGACGGCGTTGGCGGTGGCGAGGCCGCGCCGCAGCTCGCTGTCGTCGACCACGTCGTCATGCAGCAGGGTCGCGGTGTGGATGAACTCGACCGAGGCGGCGAGCGCGATATGGCGGTCGCCGCGATAGCCGCAGAGGCGCGATGCCGCGAGGGTCAGCATCGGGCGCAGCCGCTTGCCGCCGGCGGCGATGATGTGCCCGGCGAGCTGCGGAATGAGCGCGACCGGACTGCGCATCCGCTCGAGAATGAGCGCGTTGACGCGCTTCAGATCGTCTTGCAGCAAGGTGTTGAGCCGGTCGAGCGACGCTTTGGGGGGCGACGGAGTATGTTCTCGGGCATTGATTGCTAATGCCACGTCCGCGCCTCTTTCCCTTGCTTGACGGAGCCTCGACCGCAAGCGAGCATAGAACCATCGCTTGAAGGGTCAAGCCCGCGCGGCTTCGACATGGCGCTCGTGAAGGCTGAGAGGATATGCGGGAACTGCTCCGCACCAATGATTTCGTCCGCTTGTCCTGGCTGCAGGCGATGCTTGCCTCGGCGGGCATCGAGGCCGTGGTCTTGGATGCCTATACCAGCATCATCGAGGGCAGCATCGGGGCGATCCCGCGCCGGCTGGTGGTGCATGAGGATGATGAGATGCGCGCCCGGGCGGTGCTGAAAGACGTCGGAGACGCCGCATGAATGTCGATCTGCCGACGCTGGCCACGAGCGACGATGCGCTGCTCGGCGGCAGGCTGCATCTGCGCCAGCCGGTCGACGGCTATCGCGTCGCGATCGATCCGGTGCTGCTGGCGGCCGCAGTGCCGGCGACCGCCAGTGACCGCGTGCTCGATATCGGCTGCGGCGTCGGTGCTGCCGGCCTGTGCCTTGCCGCGCGCGTGCCGGGCTGCCGTATCGTCGGGCTGGAGAAGCAATATGAGCTGGCGCGGCTCGCGGCCGACAACATCGTGCGCAATGATTTCGCCGCGCGGCTTGCGGTGGTCGCAGGCGATCTGCTGCGCCCGCCGTCATCGCTCGAGCCCGGCAGCTTCACTCAGGTGATGGCGAACCCGCCTTTCCTCGAAGCTGCTCGCGCCTCACTTTCGCCGGTCGCGGCTAAAGCGGCTGCGTCGGTCGAAGGCGAGGCGAGGCTGGTTGATTGGCTCGCCTTCGCGCTGGCGATGCTGCGCGACCAGGGCGGGCTGACCCTCATCCACCGCGCCGACCGGCTCGGCGATATTCTCGCGGCGCTGGCGGGACGTGCGGGCGCCGTCACCGTATTCCCGCTCTGGCCGGGCGAGGGCAAGCCGGCCAAGCGCATTCTGATCCATGCCAAGAAAGGCAGCGCCGCGCCGCTGGTGCTGGCGCCCGGTCTCGTGCTGCATCGCGCCGATGGGCGCAACACCGACGCGGCCGAGGCGATCTTGCGTCACGGCGCGTCGCTGGTGCTGGTATTGTGATGGCACCGCAATTCCTGCGACGCTTGCCGGTAATACGGCGTTTCGGCCCCGCCGAGCCGACGGTCGCGGTCATACGCTTCGACGGCGTCATCGGCGTGCGCGGCCGCCGCGGTCTCAGCCTCCTGCGTTATGCCGGCGCGCTCGACCGCGCGTTCAAGCTGCGCGGCCTCAAAGCCGTCGCCCTGGCGATCAACTCGCCCGGCGGCTCGCCGGCGCAATCGGCGCTGCTCTATCGCCGCATCCGCCAGCTTGCGGCCGAGCGCGCGGTGCCGGTGATCGCCTTTGCCGAGGATGTCGCCGCCTCGGGCGGCTATTGGCTCGCGCTCGCGGCCGACGAGATCTACGCCGAAGACACGTCGCTGGTCGGCTCGATCGGCGTCGTCACCGCCGGCTTCGGGTTCGTGCAGGCGATGAGCAAGCTCGGCATCGAGCGCCGCCTGTTCACCGCGGGCGACAATAAATCGCTGCTCGATCCGTTCCTGCCCGAGCGCGAGGGCGACGTGGCGCGCCTCAAGACGCTGCAGCAGGATTTGCACGATAGCTTCAAGGATCTGGTGCGCGAGCGGCGCGGCGCCAAGCTCAAGGACGACGAAGCGCTGCTGTTCAGCGGCGAGGTCTTCAGCGGCCGGCGCGCGCTCGGCATGGGGCTGGTCGACGGCATCGGCGAGCTGCGCGGCGTGGTGCGCGGCCTCTTCGGCGAGAGCGTGCGCCTGACGCCGATCGAGCCCGAGCGCCGGCGCTTTTCCTGGACGCGGCTGATGCGTCCCTTCTCCAGCGAGGCCGGCGAGATTGCCGGCGACCTGCTCGCGCGCGTCGAGGAGCGGCTCGTTTGGGCGCGGTTCGGGCTGTGATGGGCAAGATCGTTCTCGCGATGCTGCTCGTCTTCGCCGCCGTGCCGGCGATCGCCGCCGCGCCGCCGCTGATCACCCTGCCCGACGGCACCTATCGCGCGCTGACGCCGCCGCATTGGGACGGGAAGCGCAAGCTGCCGCTGGTGCTCTACCTTCACGGCTTTCGCGAGGACAGCGCGTTTGTCATGAACCGCGCCGACCTGGTCGATGCGGTGACCGGCCTCGGCGCGTTGTTGGTCGTGCCCGACGGCATGGGGGGAGGCTGGTCGCATGTCGGCGCGCCAAGCCACAAGCGCGACGACATCGCTTTTTTGCATGCGGTGGTCGCCGATGCCGAGCGGCGCTACCCGGTCGATCGTGCGCGCGTGTTCGCGGCCGGGTTCTCGATCGGCGGCTCGATGGTCTGGGATCTGGCCTGCCACGGCGCCGAAGGCTTCACCGCCTTCCTGCCGTTCTCGGGCGATTTCTGGATGCCCTATCCAACGCGCTGCGAGACCGGCCCGATCGATCTGCGCCACACTCATGCCGACAATGATCACACCTTCCCGATGGGCGGCCGGCCGCTGATGGGCGGCAAGTTCCATCAAGGCAATCTGCATCAGGGCATGGCGATCTTGGAGGTGACCGATGGCTGCGCGGTCGATCCCGACAAGGAAAGCCGAGAGGGCGATCTCAACTGCGAGACCTGGAGCACATGCAGCTCGGGCAAAATCCTCGAGCTCTGCATCCATCACGGCGATCACCAGATCCAGGGCATTTGGCTGAAGCAGAGCATCGCATGGGCGCTGCAGCGCGCCGCCGCGAACGCCCTCGCCGCCAAGACCAAGGGCTGAGCCGCGATGTTGGGGATGAGTCTCGGCAAGCTCCTAGTGCTCGCGGCTGTCATCCTGATCGTCTGGTACGGGTTCAAATACGCGGCGCGCGTCGAGGCGGTGCGGCAGCATCTGCGCGCCGAGATGCGGCGGCGCGGCGGCGCGGCGAGCGGTGGCGCCCGGCGCGTGCCGCCGCGCCCGGTCGAGGATCTGGTCAAATGCCAGCGTTGCGGCGCTTTCGTCGCGTCGCAAGGCGCCGCCAATTGCGGCAAACCGGGTTGCCCCTGGGGCCCATGACGGAATTCGAGGCGCTTGCGGCGTGGCGCGATTTCTTCGTCGTGATGGGGGCGGCCGCGGGCAAATTGCTCGACGCGAATCGTCCGCGAATCGCCGCGCTCGCTTGACCCTCTCCGAGTCGATCCTTATGGTGCGCCGCAATCTCAACCGATTGCGGATGGCTTGATTTGGCGAGCGCTTCGACGAGCAGCAGCTTCCAGGCGCTCATCCTCAAGCTGCAAACCTTCTGGGCCGATCAAGGTTGCGTCATCCTCCAACCCTATGATGTCGAGATGGGTGCCGGGACGTTCCACCCGGCGACGACCTTGCGCGCGCTGGGCCCGCGGCCCTGGAAAGCCGCCTATGTCCAGCCCTCGCGTCGTCCGACCGACGGCCGCTACGGCGAGAATCCCAACCGGCTGCAGCATTACTATCAGTTCCAGGTAATCCTGAAGCCCGCGCCCGTCGACAGCCAGGCGCTGTACCTGAAAAGCCTCGACGCGCTCGGCATCGACATGAAGCGCCACGACATCCGCTTCGTCGAGGACGATTGGGAAAGCCCGACCTTGGGCGCCTGGGGGCTCGGCTGGGAGGTCTGGCTCGACGGCATGGAGGTGACGCAGTTTACCTATTTCCAGCAAGTCGGCGGCATCGAATGCGACCCGGTCTCGACCGAGCTGACCTATGGGCTTGAGCGCTTGGCGATGTATGTCCAGGGCGTCGAGAATGTCTACGATCTCGACTACAACGGCCACGGCGTCACGTATGGCGACGTCTTCAAGCGCGCGGAATATGAATTCTCGGCGTTCAATTTCGAATATGCCGACACCGAAATCCTGTTCCGGCATTTTTCCGATGCTGAGAAGGAATGCCAGTCGCTGCTCGGCAAGAAGCTGCCCCGGCCCGCTTACGACCAATGCATCAAGGCGAGCCATTGCTTCAACCTGCTCGACGCGCGCGGCGCGATCTCGGTGACCGAACGCGCGTCGTTCATCGGCCGCGTGCGCGCGCTCGCGAAAGCGAGCTGCGAGACATGGCTGGAGGGGCAGAGCGCCTGAGATGGCCGAACTCCTGCTCGAATTGCTGACCGAAGAAATCCCGGCGCGGATGCAGAGTGTCGCGGCCGAGGAATTGCGGCGGCTGGCCGAGATTGCGTTCGGCGAGGCCAATCTTGCGGTGACGCGGCTTGTGAGCTTTGTGACGCCGCGGCGTCTGACCCTGCATGCCGAGGGTTTGCCGCGGGAACAGCCGGGCTCGGTCGAGGAGCGACGCGGCCCGCGCGTCGACGCAAAGCAAAACGCGATCGACGGATTCTTGAGGTCGGCGGGCCTCGATTCGATCGATCAATGCGAGAAGCGCACGACCGACAAGGGCGAGTTCTATTTTGCGACCTTGCGGCGCGCCGGCCAGGCGACCGCCGATGTGCTGCCGGGCGTGCTGCTTGAGATCATCCGCGCGCTGCCGTGGCCGAAATCGATGCGCTTTCCGGCGGCGCCGTTCCGCTGGGTGCGGCCGCTGCAGAGCGTCGTGTGCCTGCTGGACGGCCGGGTGCTGAAGCTCGATCTCGGCGGCGTTCCGGTCGGCATGGAGACGCGCGGCCATCGCTTCCTCGCGAAAGCGAGCTTCAACGTCAGCCGCTTCGCCGATTACCGGCAGGAGCTGCGCAATTTCCATGTCGTGCTCGACGCCGCCGAGCGCCGCGCGATGATCGCCGAGGGGCTCGCCAAGATCGCCGGCGATGCCGGGCTCGCGCTGAAGCCGGACGAGGCGCTGCTCGACGAGGTGACCGGCTTGGTCGAATGGCCGGTGGTGCTGATGGGCCGCATCGAGCCGCAGTTCATGGAGCTGCCGCCCGAGGTGCTGACCACCTCGATGCGCACGCATCAGAAATATTTCGCGTGTCGCGATAGCAAGGGCGCGCTCGCGCCGCATTTCCTCCTGGTCTCGAACATGATCGCCGACGATGGCGGCCAGCAGATCGTCGCCGGTAACGAGCGCGTGCTGCGCGCGCGGCTGTCGGATGCGAAATTCTTCTGGGACCAGGACCGCAAGGTGAAGCTCATCGAGCGCGTCGAGAAGCTCAAGGAGCGCGTGTTCCATGCCAAGCTCGGCACGGTCTACGACAAGATGAGCCGGGTCGCGCATCTCTCTCTCACGATCGCGGAACAGGTCCCGGGCGCCGAAAAGACCAAGGTCGGTCACGCGGTGTGGCTCGCCAAGGCCGATCTCTCGACCGGCATGGTCGGCGAGTTCCCGGAGCTGCAAGGCCTGATAGGACGCTATTACGCGCTGCATGACGGCGAGCCGCCGGATATCGCCGACGCCATCGCCGAGCATTATTCGCCCTTGGGTCCGAGCGATCGCTGCCCGACCGCGCCGGTCAGCGTCGCCGTTGCGCTCGGCGACAAGATCGACACGCTGGTCGGCTTTTTCGCGATCGATGAAAAGCCAACCGGCTCGAAAGACCCCTACGCGCTGCGCCGCGCGGCGCTCGGCGTAATTCGCCTTATCCTCGAGAACACGCTGCGCATGAAGCTGCTGCCAGTGTTCCGCGCGGCCGGAGCGCAAAGCAACTCGAGTGCAGAGCTGCTCGAATTCTTCGCCGATCGGCTGAAGGTCGCGCTGCGCGATCAGGGCGTGCGGCACGATCTCATCGCCGCGGTCTTTGCTTTAGGCGACGAGGATGACCTGGTGCGGCTCTTGGCGCGGGTCGAGGCGCTGGGCACGTTCCTCAAGACCGAAGACGGCGCCAATCTGCTGATCGCCTATCGCCGCGCCTCGAACATCGTCCGGATCGAAGAGGCCAAAGACAAGGCCCGCTACGCCGATCCGCCCGACGTCGTGCGCTTGCGCGAGGAAGCCGAGGGCGTGTTGGCCCGGCGCCTCGCCGAGGCAACCGCTGCAAGCGCGACCGCGTTGAAGCAGGAGAATTTCGCTGGGGCCATGACGGCGCTGGCGCGATTGCGCGCGCCGATCGATGATTTCTTCAATAAAGTCACGGTCAATGCGGAGGATCGGGAGCTGCGGGCGAACCGGTTGAGACTGCTGTCGCAGATTCGCGATACGCTCAACCGGGTGGCGGATTTTTCGAAGATCGAGGGCTGAGCATGGCGAAATGGGTTTACAGTTTCGGTGCCAGCGCGGAGGGCCGCGCCGATATGCGCAATCTCCTCGGCGGCAAGGGCGCCAACCTCGCGGAGATGGCGAGCCTCGGCCTGCCCGTACCGCCCGGTTTCACCATCACGACCGAGGTTTGCACCTATTTCTATGCCAACAACAAGACCTACCCGAAAGACCTGACCGAGCAGGTCGCGATCGGCCTCGCCCAGGTCGAGCAGGCGGTTGGGCGGCGCTTCGGCGATGCCGCCAATCCGCTGCTGGTGTCGGTGCGCTCGGGCGCGCGCGCCTCGATGCCGGGCATGATGGACACGGTGCTGAATCTCGGCCTCAACGATGCGACCGTCGCGGGTCTGGCCAAAGAAAGCGGCGACCAGCGCTTCGCCTATGACAGCTATCGTCGCTTCATCCAGATGTACGGCCAGGTCGTGCTCGGCGTCGAGCATCATCATTTCGAGGACGTGATCGAGGCGCGCAAGCTCGATACCGGCGTCAATCTCGACACCCAGTTGAAAGCCGAGGATTGGCAAGAGGTCATCGCCGAATACAAGGCGCTGGTGCAGCGCGAGCTCGGCCATCCCTTTCCGCAAGACCCGCAAGAGCAGCTCTGGGGCGCGATCGGCGCGGTGTTCGGCTCGTGGATGAACCAGCGCGCGATCACCTATCGCCGGCTTCACGAGATACCGGCGGAATGGGGCACGGCGGTTAACGTCCAGGCGATGGTGTTCGGCAATATGGGCGACGATTGCGCGACCGGCGTCGCCTTCACGCGCAATCCTTCGACCGGCGCGGCGGAATTCTATGGCGAGTACCTCGTCAATGCGCAGGGCGAGGACGTTGTTGCCGGTATCCGCACGCCGCAGCACCTGACGATCGCCGGCAAGAAGGCGAACAATTCCTCGCTGCCGGCGATGGAAGAGGTGATGCCGCAGGTCTTCGGCGAGCTCGAGCGGGTGCGCGCGACCCTCGAGGCGCATTACCGCGACATGCAGGACATCGAGTTCACGGTGCAGCAGGGCAAGCTTTACATGTTGCAGACGCGCAACGGCAAGCGCACGGCGCCGGCGGCCCTGAAGATCGCGGTCGATATGGCGAATGCCGGCACGATCAGCCGCGACGAGGCGATCCGCCGGATCGAGCCGATGTCGCTCGACCAGCTTCTTCATCCGACGCTCGACCCGAAGGCGGCGAAAACCGTGCTGGCGCGCGGGTTGCCGGCGTCGCCGGGCGCGGCGTCGGGCGCGGTGGTGTTCTCGGCCGACGAAGCCGAAACGCGCGCGCACAAGGGCGAGGCGGTGATCCTGGTGCGGATCGAGACCAGCCCCGAGGACATTCACGGCATGCATGCGGCGCGCGGCATCCTGACGACGCGCGGCGGCATGACCAGCCACGCCGCCGTCGTGGCGCGCGGCATGGGGCGCGCTTGCGTCGCCGGCGCCGGCGATCTGCGCGTCGATTATGCGACCAAGACCATCTCGGCGCGCGGCCAGGTGGTAAAGGCCGGCGAGATCATCACCATCAACGGCTCGACCGGCGAGGTCATGATCGGCGAGGTGCCGACGATCCAGCCGGAATTGTCGGGCGATTTCGCGACCCTGATGGAATGGGCCGACAAGGTGCGCAGGATGGGCGTGCGCGCCAATGCCGATACGCCGACCGATGCGCGCAATGCGCGGCGGTTCGGTGCCGAAGGGATCGGGCTCTGCCGCACCGAGCATATGTTCTTCGACGGCAACCGCATCATCGCGGTGCGCGAGATGATCATGGCCGACGATAGCGAAGGTCGGAAGAAGGCGCTCGACAAGCTGCTGCCGATGCAGCGCGGCGATTTCGAAGAGCTGTTCCGCATCATGGCCGGGCTGCCGGTGACGATCCGGCTGCTCGATCCGCCGCTGCACGAATTCCTGCCCAAGACCGAAGCCGAAATGGCCGAGGTGGCGAAAGCGACCGGCAAGGACATCGCGACCCTGCATCACCGCGCGGCGGCGTTGCACGAAACCAATCCGATGCTCGGTCATCGCGGTTGCCGGCTTGCGATCACCGCGCCCGAGATTTACGAGATGCAGGCGCGCGCAATCTTCGAGGCGGCGGCGACGGTGATGAAGGAGACGAACGCCAAGCTCGTGCCCGAGATCATGATCCCGCTGATCGCGACCAAGAAAGAGCTGGACCTCTTGAAGGCGATGGTCGATCGCATCGCCGCCGAGGTGGCCAAAGCCAAAGGCGTGACGCTCGAATACCTCACCGGCACGATGATCGAGCTGCCGCGCGCCGCTTTGCGCGCCGCCGAGATCGCCGAGACCGCCGAGTTCTTCAGCTTCGGCACCAATGATCTGACGCAGACCTGTTTCGGCCTGTCGCGCGACGACGCCGGCAGCTTCCTCGGCGATTATCTGAAGCAGGGACTCATCGATCACGATCCCTTCGTCAGCATCGACCGCGACGGCGTCGGCGAGCTGATGCAGATCGCGGTCGAGCGCGGCCGGCGCACGCGCCCCAAGCTGAAGCTCGGTATTTGCGGCGAGCATGGCGGCGATCCCGCCTCGGTGCGGTTCTGCCAGGAGGTCGGGCTCGATTACGTCTCGTGCTCGCCCTATCGCGTGCCGATCGCACGCCTTGCCGCGGCGCAAGCCGCGCTCGACAAGGAGCAGGTCGCCACGACCGCGTGAGCCTGAGGGCTCTCAGCGACGATCGCGGCGCAACTTGACCAGCTTGACCAATAGGCGTTGGCGGCGTAGATTGGTCAGGTTGGTCAAGGAGGCAGTGATGCCCGATTCCGTCAGTCTTTACGATGCCAAGACGGGCTTATCGAAGCTTGTCGATCGCGCCGCTGCGGGCGAGGAAATCGTCATTACCAAGAACGGCGTGCCGATGGCGAAACTTGTCGCCGTGCCGCGTCGCGACCAGCCGCGCGAGCCGGCGCATGCGCTCGGTCTGAAAGAAATTCCCGCCGACTTCGATGATCCCGTGCCGGAAATCGAAGAGATGTTCTATGGCCAAAAAAATAAGTGAATCTGCTCCTCGATACACACACGCTGCTTTGGTGGGATGAACAGCCCGAGCTCTTGGGCGATGCCGCGCGCGCGGCGATACGCGAGCAGCGCAACGCGGTTTTTGTGAGCGCCGTGTCCGTCTGGGAGATCGCGATCAAACACAAACAGGGCCGGCTGCGTTTCTCCGGGTCACCGGCAGCAATGATCGCGAGAAATGGATTCTTGCCGCTGCCGATTTTGCCCGAACATGCCGAGCGCGCCGGCAATTTGCCGTTGCTCCATTCCGATCCGTTCGATCGGATGCTGATCGCGCAAGCGCAAACCGAAGGAATGACATTGGTCACGGTCGATCAGAAGATTCGACTTTATACCGTCGCCCAGCTTTGGGCTCGCGCCTGACGATTTAGATTTTCATCCACCCCGGCTTTTCCGGCGTGACGCGCGCGTTGCCGGCAAGGAGTATCGCGCCATTCGCCGCCGCTTCCACCGCATCAAGCCGCAACAGTGCCAGTGCGCGACCGTCGCGTCCGGAATGGAGCTCGCCGGCCTCGCTGCCGGCGAGCGTGACGACGGTGCCGGGCGCGGGCATCGTGCCCGTGACCGTCACCGGCAGCAGGCGTTTTTTGACCAGCGCGCGGTATTTCATGCGCGCGGTCAATTCCTGGCCCATATAGCAGCCCTTCTGCCAATCGATGCCGTTGAGCTCGTCGAACCCAGCTTCGAGCAGCAGCGATTTCTCCACTTGCAGATCGCGCGTCCCGTCGGGCACGCCGAGCGCCAGCCGATGGCGGTCGTAAGCGGCGGCGTCGCCGGGGGCGAAGCCCGCTTGCGCGATCGCGCCGAATCCGGCATCGCGGGGCGCGAGGAACCGCATGCCCAGCGCGTCGAGCCGCGGATCGGCATAGGCGCTGCCGCCGGCGAACTCTTTGGCAGCGCCGATGCCGCTCAATCCCAGCGTCTCGCGCGCACCCTCGCCCCAGGCGACCGCCACGGCAAGCCGAGCGCTCGCATCGCTCAGCGTCACTTGCGCGCGCAGCTTGTAGATCGACAACCGGCGGCTCAACTCGGCAATCCGCGAAGCTTCGGCATCGAGATAGAGCGCGTCACCCAAGGCGATGACGAAAAAATCGAATAGATAA
>DATLUE010000029.1:0-5948 GCA_035533255.1 Allostellaceae bacterium
CGTAGGCGATTGCCTTCGCCCACGTTCGGTACTTCGCCGCTTCCTGGCGTTCGAGTTCGCCGCCATCGCGCGGCATGCGGGTTGTGACACCGCGCCGGTTACTCTTACCGATCCGGAACCCGTCGATCATTGGCTTGCTGCGGAAGAGATCGATCGCCTCTCGTACCGGCTCAGCAGGCCAGTTGCCGTCTGAGCCCATCGGTGAGGCTGACAACATGTTTCCAATACGGCTGTCGGCGATGTCTTCTCGACCTGCCGCCTTGGCCAAGGTCCGGGCCTCCTTAATCCACGCCTCAAGCGCCTCGCCGTCGATCGTGCCATCGTCACACGTCCCAGGGATGCGGTTCCAAAGCTCTAACAGCCGGTAAGCCTGCGTGGCGACCGTTCGCGCTTGCTCGGGGTTTTCGGGTTCGGCATCGACGACACCGCTTTCCTCGCTGGCCTTGAAGACCGCGCTCAGCATCATGATGAAAAGCGGGGGCTGTTCCGAGAGTGCCCTCAGCAGAACTTTCGCTGGCCGCCGGGAATGCTCCAGGACTTGTAGATAGTTCCATTCAAGTGCAGCGAGAGCATCCCTGTCGACATCATCACGTTCGTCGAGAAGCTTCAGAATTTCAGCAACATAATGCTGAAACATGGTTGCTTCGTTGCTGTCGCCGTTGTTTTCGAATGGCTGACGAGCGGCCTCCTGCAGCACCTCGATCAGCAGGTCGGAAGGCAAGTGAGCCTTGTTACCGTGTCCCGCGAGCGGCAGGGCTCGTCGGGCATGACCGACGCCAATCAGCATGCGGATAGCGTAGGCGCTGTCGTCGCTTTCCTCGCTTATCCAGAACACCGGCGCTTGGCGCCAATAGTTCGTTTCAATCTCCCCGCTGATCTGCGCGACATGATCCCAAGTCCAGCGCCCGATAGGAAACGCACGAAGAATTGCCAGCAGAGCAGTGTCGCTCCAGTTCTCCGTTCTCGCCTTAGCGATCAAGGTCCCCGCCCAAGATTCCTTCCGATCGCGAAAGGCGGAAATGATCAGGCCGTGGGCGACGTTCCGCTCGTGAGCGTCATCACTTCGAACGGCTGCCTCGATTAGCGCGTCGACATCGGATGCCGGCAGCCCGCTGTCGTAGAGTGCCTTGCCGATATAGCCGGCGCCCTCGGTCAGCCGGGCGAGCGAAAGCACTGCGGGTAGCCCACCCTTGGTGTAGAGCGCCTGCGCTGCCTGTTGTCGAGCGGCATCGACGTCTCGCTGCTCCGCTTCCCAACCTTCCACAGAAGGCTTCGGCAGTTGAACGGGTTGTTGAAAAAGCCAAGCCGTTCGCTCCAATGGGTCGGTGGGTGCGAAACGATCGTAGACGGATTCCAGCCGATCCAACACAGTGCCAGGTAGCGACCATTTGGCGTCTGGGAACTGTCGATGATGGTGGAGCACGCCACGGAGCTTGTCCCAAATGGTCGCCCGATCAACCTTTTCGGTAATCTTCGGCTCCGCCGCCTCAAGCGCTGCGATTACTTGTTCGGGGTCCGGCGCCAGATCGCCGAGACGGTCGAGCATGCGCGACCAGCGCGTTGGGCTCAGGCCCACGTCGGCGAGAAGGCGTTCACTTATCGCGGTGGCTCCCTGCCCAATCAGTCCCCACGTCACGGTCTCGACGTTGTCGACAGTAAAGTCGCGCCAGCGCGGCATTGGCGACGGGGTGGAGGTATCGTGCCCTTGCGGCAGAATGCCGAGCATCAGCTTCCACGCGGCGTTTGGCTCCTGCTTCCGAATCAAGTCCAAGGCGCGAAGCCGCTGGTCAAGACTCGCATAGGTCTGCGGTATCCAGAGCAAATGGATCTCGCGCAGACTATTGGCGGGTCCGTTCGAATAACGGCGAGGCTTATTGTCGATGGCGTCGAGGCGCGCCAGGGCATGGGTCACCCGCGGCATCCAGTCGGGCGACCAAGCTAGAGACTCCAACGCCCACATCAGGTCGGACAGGTGCTCGCCCCCGAATACGCCACCCTCGTCGGAGCCGAAGAGGGCACCAATGGGTGGGTCGTTCTGGTCAAGGCTGTCTTCAATAGCAGCCAAGAACGCGTGCGGCGAGGCCTCGGCCAGCAGCCGGAAGTCGCGCGCGAGCGACCACCATCGACGCTGATCGGCGTTCTGAAGCAGCTTGCCGACGATAGCGTCGGCCCGCCGACTGGCATCAGGAACGGTGCGGACCCGATCGCCCCAAAGCGCGAGCAGGATGAGGACCTGAGCAATCCCATGGCGCAGCATTCCTGAGTAGTCTCGATGAATACCGCGAACAGCCGCCATCCAGCGCTCGTCAGGGTTCATGTCGAATCGCGGGTCTGCCGATCCCAGCACGGCATGAGCCGCAGCCTCGAAACGTGTGATGTCCGTGCTCGTCAAATGGTGCGTAAGCAAGAGCCACGCATCGAATGGAGACGCGATGCGCCAAGTCGAACCGATCTTCTGCAGCGGGCTGTCGAATTCCCCAACATAGGAAGCCAGGGTGCCAATGATCGTCTCGTAGGACTGATCAGCGATCTCCGAGAGCCGAGCCCGATCAGCTTCGGCGTTTTCGTCCCAGCCCCCTGCCAGAAGCGCGGCCAGCAGGGCATGGGGTGGTGTCTCTTCTACCCATTTCGGGAGGCGCCCGGGCGCCCCCGGAATCAGACGGCGCAGGACTGCGAGGTTGCGGGCGCTGTCGCGGGAAAGCGCCTTGGCACGCGGCTCGGGAATGCCAGCGTTGGTCAAAGCGCTGGCGATCCCCTCGTGCGACGGTCGGGCAAGTGTGCGCACTTCGCCGCGAGCGACCGGCCGCTCGTCGTACGCCTGCAGAATATAGTGGCCGCGCTCCGCAAGACTCCTGGCAAGGCCAGGCTCAGGATCGGTCAGCAGCAGGATCAGAGGCGCGGGCGCGTTGGCAAGGGTCCTGGCTGCGGCGGTGGTAGTTGCCACGAGGCAGCGAGCGCGATAGGCGGCGGCTAGGTCGTCAGGTAGTTCGCTAAGGGTGGCGTGGAAGAACGCCACCACCTCATCCGTGGTGGTCGCCTGAAGTGAGAAAACGGACGGCTCGCCACGAAGCCAACGCAGGACTTCGACGGCGTCCTGATCACGATCGCTGAGAACGAGATCTTCAGTCAAAGGCCATTGGGTGGCGAGCGACCATTCCTCCCAAACCTCTTCCAGCTCTCGCGTTCCTGGCGGTCGCTTGCCCAAGCGAGTTGCCAGCCAGAGGCCGATGGGGGGTGTCTGCTCGATCCAGTGGACAAGGTCGTCGGCGTCGTAGGCGCGAACTTCCCGCCAAGGGCCTTCGTCTTGGCGCGCCTTGGCCCATTCATCCTTCTTCCCCCAGTGGCGCGGGGTGACGAATACATAGGCCGCGCTGGCGGGATCGATCAGTCCGGGTGCCGCCGTTCGCTTCCGATAATCGTCGTTCGCCTTCTCGACGATATTGCTGCGCTGGGCGCCAATTTCCCAACCCGCGTCGCCCTTGGGTACATAGACGCTGCCGGTCACGGCCACAGTGCGCCCATCCCAGCCCTGATACCGGACCCCTTCGTCGGATGGAAAGCGAAGTTGTACCGCCGGGCCATGAGTGGCTCGGATCAGATGGGCGAGGAGTGTCGGGAGGCTCACCGCACCGTCGGTGCGGTTCGCCCAGTCCGAAAGATCTTCGGCGCTGACCCATCGGACCGGCGCCCCAGCGCGATCGGAAGCAGTGATGATGGGAACGGCTGGCCCGATAACCGCTCCGGTGGGTAGGAACCGGATACCGGCACCCTCAAGGGCGCTTCGGATGGCTTGGGCGTTGTTGGCGACGGGGGTCCGCTGTCCTCGTTCGAAGTCGGCGACGGTCGAGGTCGCCACACCGGCCGCCTTTGCCAGTTCCTGTTGCGACCACGCCAAAAGAGCGCGTGCCGCCCGTACATGCTTGGGCGTAAGATCAGCGGGAGGGATTGGCTGGCTCACAGTCATATGAAATATATGACATCAGTTGATATTCTTCAACAAATATTTTTACGCGGTTAAACCGCCTCCGACACAACGCGGGTCCTGAGACCCCGCAGGCGATACGCTATCGACTGCGCCCGCACCCGCGATCGCGCACCTGCTGCTTATCGACCTGCTGCTTATCGAGCAGCTTCCTGGCCAATGCAACGAAGTGCTCGCGCTCGGTCTGCGCGGGCGGCATCGCGTTCACGAATTGCCTTATCTGCTGGGCGAACTTCGGTTGTCCCGCTTGTTCGAATGCAATGGCGAGCGTGTTCCATGCCCGGCGAACCTTCCTCTGGTTTTCCTTTGCAGCCTTCGCCCACGGTGTTCCAGCGGCATCGTTGCCTACGGATGCGGTCTGGACTGCCTGGATGAGTTTCCAGCGGGTCACGCGGGTCGCCTTCCGCTTGTCCATGTGCCGGATCGCTTGTCGCTGACCTTTGCGGGTGATGCCGCGCACCCGCCGCGGTGTGGCTTCGGCGATGACGCCGCGCTCGCGCAACTCAAGCGCGAATGCCTCGCGCCAAGCTTGAAGGTCGTGCTTCCTCGGGTCGAGCCGTTGGCCCTCTCTTCCTCGGGTTCGGATCGTCAGGTGAGCGTGGGGATTCTCCGGGCGCTTGGGATCGGATTCCTTGTTATGGTGCGCGAGCAGATAGTCGTATTGCTCGCCAAAGGTTTCCCGCGCGAAAGCTCTTGCCGCTTCCGCCACGGTCTCGGCATCGGTGCCCGTCGGCATGGACAGGATCAGATTGATGCTGTCGCGGGCCCGGGCGGGACGATCAACACCACTCTTATCCCACCACTCTTCGGCCAGACTGCGTACATTGGCCACGCCTTCGATCAATGTGCCGTCTTCTCGTTCACCGATCAGCATGCCGTTGCGGGTGATATAGGCGAGGTGTTCTTTCAGACTGCGAAACCCGTGGGCGCTGCCGGTGACTTTCACCATTACTTCCGGACGGCGTCGTGCAACCCGACCGATCCGGCCCAACGCCGCGGTCATCTGCATTGCAGTTGGATCGCTTGCTCGGGCCTCGACTTCTTGGCTCGCACGGGCGTCTGAAAGACAAATCCCGCCAAGTCCCGCAGGAAATCCTCCTCGAACTTAGCCATCGGCGCGGTGGGCTCGGTGCGAGGCACGGGTCGTGGTCGCGGTCATCTCGCGGCGTAGCCGCTCGACTGACTTGGACAAAGTTTGGAGATCCGGCAGGCCGGCTTCGAACTGGCCACTGCGCAGCAACCGGTGTGTCAGCGTATTGAGGTTGCGCCCGACCGCAGACAGCTCACGAATGGCGTCATGCTGTGCGGATAACTCCTCCTTGGCGAATGGCACCGCGTCTTCCAGCCGATGCCGCAGCTGCTGTACGATCCAAGCTTGGGCCGAATACCCTTCGGGTTCGGCCAGGGCGCGGATCGCGTGAACTTCCGCATACCGCAAGCGCAGTTTGATCTGACCGCCATAGCCCATGCGACCCCCGCGGGTTTCTGATCGTGGAAGCGGGGCGTCAGACTCGCCACACTGCGCAATCACCGCCGCGACCATGTGCCGCAACAGCATGGACTCGGTCAGTCCCTTGGCCGTGGCCAGTGCACGAAACCGCGCCTTGGTTTCGACCCCGCACAGCGCCTTCAATATTGGCATGGGCGCTCCCGAGGAGGAAGGAATGTGTACCACATGTCCCCGGCATCCCTATCCTGCACTAGCTCATTCCTCCTCGAAAAAGTGTTTAGCCGGCTAAACACCGGGACGTCCTGCGACGGTGGCATCGGAGCCTGCGCAAGTGACGAAATTTCCCCTTCATGCGGGCGCATTTCTTCTTCGAAAGATGTCAGCCGGCTGACATAGTGAAACGCCAAATCTTCAGCATGCTGGAGATTGAGGTGGGCGACTTCGGCAAGGGTGCGGCTTGCGGAAGAGATGAACTCTTCCATCCACCCCAGAGATTTCGCAAATAGAAAAAGTACA
>DATLUE010000030.1:0-2190 GCA_035533255.1 Allostellaceae bacterium
CGATTCGACGCCGCCGCCCACTGCGATCTGCATGCCGTCGTCGATGATCTCCTTGGCGGCCGTGGCGATCGCCATCATCCCCGAGGAACATTGCCGGTCGAGCGACATCGCCGGCACGCTGTCGGGCAAGCCGGCGCGCAAAGCGCTCTGGCGCGCGACGTTGAAGCCCTGTGCGCCGGCCTGGATCGCTGCGCCGAGGATCACGTCGTCGATCTCGGCGGGCGCCACCCCTGCCCGCTTCACCGCCTCGGCGATCGCGTGCCCGGCGAGCGCCTGCGGCGTCGTCTCATTGAACGCGCCGCGAAAGGCGCGGCCGATCGGGGTGCGCGCGGTGGAAACGATAACGGCCTGGCGCATGGGCGTGCTCCTCTCGATGTTCATTCGGCCGCTTGCTGCGGCGGTTCGGCGGCAAGGATGATCGACAATATCAGATCGCGCTTCGTCGAGGCGTGCTGAATGTCATAGCCGACCGGCGCGCCATCGGCACCGAGATCGAGATTCACGTCCATCTCTATCTCTCTCGTCCGCTTCGCCGGCAGCGGTCGCAACTCGATATAGAGGCTGTCGGTGGACTTCTCGTAGGAAAGCCTCATTGGTAATCCTCGTCGAGGAAGGCGTTGTGTACGGTCTCCCCATCGGAGAGTAGCACAACCCGAAGATATCCGTTGAGAGTTGCTGCATAGCCCCATAGGCGGATGCGACCATCGTGCTGAATTTCGCGACGCTCGGGTCGGCGAATGATGCGTCGGATTTCTACCGGATCGAGGTAATCGCGGCGCGGCAGCACATCGAGCGCAAAATATCTCGTCCGCCAAAAAGGCGGCGGCGGCAAGCGCTCAGGCTCGTTCGGCAACGGTGCTTAAGCTTGCAACAGATCCGGGGGCCGCGCGGTGGAAACGATGATGGCCTGGCGCATGGGTACTCCTTTCACCCGTCTTTTTTCACGGGCCGCCGTGCGGGCGTCGTTTTCCGCCAGCCGAGGCGTGTTCAAAGACGTAACGGAAGAGAACGGCTAATGCGAGGAGGCCACCTGCGATCATCGTCGTATAGGCAACCGCATCCTCGAAGGGACTGGCTCCCGCGACTCTTCGATAGAGTACAATCTGTGCGAACCCTATTGCGACATAGAGCGGGCACCCCAACACCAACCACGCCATTTGGCCGCCGAACGACGCCCATCCGAGTCTTTCCCGAACGACGCCAGCAAACCAGATCGCCGCGATCCCGACGAGGGCCAGCGCAACAACCAGCGTGCGCCCCCAAAATAACATCATCCCAGTGGCACGGTCGCGACGAGCCGGTCAAGGTCGAGGTCCGGGTCGAGTAGCTGGTCGAGCGTGAAGGGGCATTCTGCCGGCAGCCGCGGCCGCGGTTCGCCGTGGTCGGCGAAGCTGGCGTAGACCTTGCGGCCGGCGCGCTTCCACAAGGTCGCCATGTCGATCTTGTCGCGCATCGACGGGCGGTAGGCATCGACGAGCCGGTCGTGGAACTCGGCGCACTCGCTGCGCCAATGGCCGACGATTTCAGGGTTGCGCGATAGCGCCGCCTTCGTCGCGTGCGCCATCAGGTTGACCAACTGGCTGCGTACCGCGGACAGCATCTCGTCGGCCCATTCTTCGAGGAATTCGCAGAGCCCTGCGGCGTCGATCGCTGCCCGCCCGGCCACCCCGCGCCGCAGAAACGCGGCCTGTTCGAGCGCCCAGGCATAGGGGTCGCGGTGGCGATCGATGAGTTCGAAGTCGTCGAGCATCGTCGCCTCCATCGGAGCGGTGACCCGCTCCGAAAATCATGGTGGGCGCGACTGGGATTGAACCAGTGACCCCTGCCGTGTGAAGACAGTGCTCTCCCGCTGAGCTACGCGCCCGTCTCTAAGCTCGGGTTCCGGCGGCTCGTCCGGACCGGCATTTAGGGGGGCGCCCGCGGGGCTGTCAAGGCGGCGGCAGGGCGGCCATCGGGCGGCCATCGGGCGGCGGCTGGGCGAGGCGCTGGACGACTGCTTCCGGGTCTGAGACGATCGGCCGATGACTCCCGCAGCCAGGCTTCGAACCGCGATTCTCGGCTGCGTGTTGCTCGCGCTCGGGTCGGCGCTAGCGCCAGCGGTCGCGGACGATCAGATCGCGACGCGGTTCGAGATGTTCGGCTTTGCCGGAATCCAAGTGCTGACATTGCACACCCGGACCGAGGAGAGCG
>DATLUE010000031.1:0-10885 GCA_035533255.1 Allostellaceae bacterium
CGGCTCAATCAGGCCGTGCTCGTGTTCTTCGGGCTGGCAGTTTCGCCGAGGACCAAGCAGGGGGCGTAATTGCACGCGGTGCAATATATCGGCTACGCCCGGGGTTCGCAGTTCTGCTCCGAAGTGGCGGAGGGAGTGGGATTCGAACCCACGTTACGGTTTCCCGTAAACACGCTTTCCAAGCGTGCGCCTTCAACCGCTCGGCCACCCCTCCCGCATCGCGGGGACGGGCGCGAACCTAGCGAAGCGCCGAAACTGCCGCAACCGCGCGGCTTGCGATTCGCCGCACATTGAACCACCATGCTTGGGCAGCAGAAAATCCGGCGGAGCGAGACGCAGCAGCATGGCACGCGAGGAATTGGTCGCCGTCGGCGACGCCGAGATTGAGGTCTTGCGCCGCGGCGCCGGTCAACCGCTGCTGCTGTTGCCGGGCGAGGATATGCTGGAGGCCGATTCCGCCTTCGTCGCGGGGCTGGCCGAGCGCTTCGAGGTGGTCTTGCCCTCGCCGCCCGGTTTCGGCCGCTCGACCCGGCCCGATTGGCTGAGCGCCCCCGGCGACATCGCCTATCTCTGCCTCTCGCTCATGGAGCGTCTGGCGCTTGAGAGCGTGCCGGTCATCGGCTGCTCGCTCGGCGGCTGGATCGCCGTCGAGATGGCGGTTCGGAACGCGGCGCGCTGCTCGCGGCTTGTGCTGATCGACCCTTACGGCGTGAAGCTGGGCGGTCCGACGACGCGCGATTTCGTCGATATCTGGCAATTGTCGCCGGAGAAAGTCGCGGCGCTCAAATGGCACGATCCCGAGCACGGCAAGCGCGACACGGCGACGCTCAGCGACGAGCAACTCGGCCGGATGGCACGCAACCACGAATCCTTCGCGCGCTTTTCTTGGGAGCCCTATCTGCACAATCCCAAGCTGAAGCATCTGCTCTATCGCATCGGCGTGCCGACCTTGATGCTGTGGGGCGAGCAGGACGGCATCGCCTCGCCGGATTACGGGCGCGGCTATGCCCAGCTCATCCCGGGCGCGACCACGACGGCGATCGCCGATGCCGGGCACTATCCGCATCTCGAGCAGCCGGAGGCGGTCTTGCGCCGCGTGACGGAATTTCTCGGCTGACAGGCGCAATCCGATAGAGGCGACATGATGAGAGGCGCGTTATGAGAGCTTGGCACTTCACAGAAATGCCCTATCCGCATTATCCGCAGGACGAGCCCGCCACCCGCATCAACCTGCCGAACAAGCATTTCGACCCCAAGATCGGCGCCGAGCTCTACAACCGCTATTTCGACGAGCACATGATCGCCGACCAGCTCGGCCTCGACATCATGCTCAACGAGCATCACCAGACGCCGAGCTGCATCGACACCTGCGCGCCCTTGAGCGCCGCGATCCTCGCGCGCCAAACGAAGCAGGCGCGCATCTGCGTCCTCGGCAATCCGATCGGCCATCGCAACGATCCGATCCGCGTCGCCGAAGAGATGGCGATGATCGACTGCATCTCGCGCGGCCGGCTCGAATGCGGCTTCGTGCGCGGCGTGCCCTACGAGGTCTATGCCGCCAACACCAATCCGACCCAGACCGGCGAGCGGCTCTGGGACGGCGTCGATTTGGTGATCAAAGCCTGGGCGCCGACCGAGGCGCCATTCAATTACGAAGGCCGCTTCTGGCATCGGCGCAGCGTCAATGTCTGGCCGCGCCCTTATCAGACGCCGCATCCGCAAATCTGGATCACCGGCTCGAGCGACATCGAGACGACCAAGCGCGTCGCCGAGCGTGGCTGGGTGTTCGCGAACTTTCTGTTGCCCTTCGCGAAGGTGAAGCCGCTGTTCGATGCCTATCGCGCGAGTTTTGTCGAGCACGGCCTGCCCGGCGGCGGCGGCCTCGCCTACATGCCGCTGGTCCACACGGCGGATTCCGAAGCCGAAGCCGATAAAGGTGCCGAGGAGCTGCGCTGGTACCTGACCGCGCCGCGCGCCGAGCCGCATTTCCGCAATCCGCCGGGCTATATGCCGGTCGCCGCCAATGTCGCGGCGATCCGCCAAGCCGAAACCGGCGGCGGGCGCGTCGCGCGCAACGCCAGCCTCGACCAGTTGCGCGAGCAAGGCATCCTGATCTGCGGCACGCCGGATTCGGTGGCGAAGCAGATCAAGCGCTTCTACGACCACGTCGGCGGCTTCGATCATCTTTTGATGATGGATCACGCCGGCTTCATGAACCACGAGCGCACGGTGCGCGCGATGACGCTCTTCGCGCGCGAGGTCTATCCGCAGATCAAGGACCTGCCGCGCACGACGCCGCTCAGGGTTGCGCCCGCCGCCGCGGAATGATCGAGCTTAACGGGCGCTAACCCTCGCATATTTCCGGCGCGGCAAGCACCGCGACGGTTGCGCTTCGCCGGCGCCTCGGTCACGATGTTTCCATGATCGGACGAATGCTTGGCTGGCTATTCCTGCTGGCGGCGGGCGCGGTGCTGGTGCGCGACGGGCTCGCCTGGAGCGATACCCACATGATCGCGCCCGCGACCTTCAACACCCTCTGGTTCGATCTCGGCAGCGACAGTCAGGGGATTTTCCGCGGCGCGGTCCTCAACACCATGCCGTGGCTGTGGACGATCGTGATCGCGCCGATCCTGGCGCTGTGGGCCGGGCCGGTTCTCGCGCTGATCGGCTGCATTCTGCTGTGGCAGGCGCGCGCCGGAAGGCGGCGACGGCATTAGAGCATTTGTCCGGCGAAGTGTGCAGCGGTTCGCCGCAGACAATGCGACAAAATCAAGAAATCTACGGCGCGGCTACTCGTCGCCCATCTTCAAGGCGGCGAGGAAGGCCGATTGCGGAATCTCGACTTTACCGTATTGGCGCATGCGCTTGCGCCCTTCCTTTTGCTTTTCCAGAAGCTTGCGTTTGCGGGTGATGTCGCCGCCATAGCATTTGGCGAGCACGTCCTTGCGCAGCGCCTTCACGGTTTCGCGCGCGATCACCTTGCCGCCGATCGCCGCCTGGATCGCGATCAGGAACAACTGGCGCGGGATCAGCTCTTTCAGCCGCTCGCACAACGCGCGGCCGCGGCGTTCGGCGTTGGCGCGATGCACGATGATCGCGAGCGCATCGACCGGATCGCCGTTGACGAGGATGTTCAACAGCACGAGATCGCCTTCCTCATAGCCGTCGAGCTGATAATCGAAGCTGGCATAGCCGCGGCTGACGGATTTGAGGCGATCGTAGAAATCGAACACGACCTCGTTGAGCGGCAGGCGATAGACCAGCATCGCGCGCTTGCCGGCATAGGTCAGCTCTTTCTGGATGCCGCGCCGTTCCTCGCACAAGGCGAGAATGCCGCCGAGATAATCGTCGGGCACCAGGATGGTCGCCTGGATCCACGGCTCCTCGATGTGCTTGATCCGCACCGGGTCGGGCATGTCCACCGGATTGTGGAGCATCATCGTCGTGCCGTTGGTGAGATGAATGTGATAGACGACCGACGGCGCGGTCGCGATCAGGTCGAGATCGAATTCGCGAGTCAGCCGCTCTTGAATGATCTCCAGATGCAAGAGGCCGAGAAAGCCGCAGCGATAGCCGAAGCCGAGCGCGACCGAGGTTTCGGGCTCGAATTCGAAGCTGGCGTCGTTGAGCCGCAGCTTGGCGAGACTGTCTCGGAGCTTCTCGAAATCGGCGGCGTCGGTCGGGAAGAGCCCGCAGAACACCACCGGCTGCACCGGCTTGAAGCCTGGCAGTGGCTCGGCGGCGAGGCGGCGCTCCTCGGTGATGGTGTCGCCGATCTTACAATCCGCCACGGTCTTGATGCCGGCGGTGATGAAGCCGATCTCGCCCGGGCCGAGCTCGGGCACGGCCACGCCTTTGGGGGTGAACACACCGACGCGCTCGACCGTATGGGTCGCGCCGGTCGCCATCATGCGGATTTTGAGGCCCGGCTTTAAGACGCCGTCTTTCACCCGCACCAGCGTGACGACGCCGAGATAGGCATCGTACCAGCTATCGACCAGCAGCGCCTTCAAAGGCGCCGCCGCGTCGCCGGTCGGCGGCGGCAGCCGCTCGACCAGCGCCTCGAGCACGCCCTCGATGTTGAGCCCGGTCTTGGCCGAGATTTCGACGGCGCCCGACGCGTCGAGCCCGATCACTTCCTCGATCTGCTCTTTGACGCGGTCGGGCTCGGCCGCCGGCAGGTCGATCTTGTTGAGGATCGGCACGATCTCGTGGCCGGCATCGATCGCCTGATAGACATTGGCGAGGGTCTGCGCCTCGACGCCCTGGCTGGCATCGACCACCAGCAGCGAGCCCTCGCAAGCAGCGAGCGAGCGGCTCACCTCGTAAGCGAAATCGACATGGCCGGGCGTGTCCATGAGGTTGAGCACGTAGCTCTCGCCGTTCTTGGCCTTGTAGGCGAGCCGCACGGTTTGCGCCTTGATGGTGATCCCGCGCTCGCGCTCGATATCCATGCTGTCGAGCACCTGCGCGCGCATCTCGCGCGTTTCGAGTCCGCCGCAAAACTCAATCAACCGGTCGGCAAGCGTCGATTTGCCGTGGTCGATATGCGCGATGATGGCGAAGTTTCGGATATGCCGAAGATCGGTCATGGCCTGAGGGCGAACATAGGGGTGGCTAGAGGTTTGCGCAACTGCGAGGCCGGCTGCGCTATCGGATTGTTTCCTAGGTTATACAAGGCCTTAGGTATCGACGGTCTTCCTGGACCAAGCGAAACCTCTGGGGATGCTACTTTTTGAGAAGAATGATGCTCAGCCAGATAAGCTCTTCGACGTATGCGACCTAAATCGAAGCCGGCCAGGCGCGCGACCATTGGTAAATGTGCCTAAAATCGGAAATACTACTTTTGGGATAAGTCGACCTTATCGGCCGAGCCTGATTTAGGGGGATGTGGATGCCACGACGCGCATCAGCAAAAGATTTGCTGCATGTGGCTGAAAGCCGAGCAGAAAAACTTGCCGCCTATCGAGCTGGAGTTAGTCTCGAATTCCGAACAGGATATTCAATCGACGAATTGCGCTCGATTGCTTGTAGAGATCGTATGCTTCTCGCCAGCCGGACACTGAAATGCGCCCAATGGGCTTTAACTCATAATCCCCCCCTATATCGGCTTGCATTGGGGCGAGCATATTATTCCATGTACCACATGATGCGAACGGTGGTCTTTTTCATGAATGGTGGAGATGATCACCAAGAACACCGTGAACTACCGAAGCATTTACCACACGATTTCCCAAACTCAACTCTCTGGGAGAACGCGCTAAAGAACGCACGACTAGAGAGAAACCACGCCGATTATGAAGCATATCCGCGCAATGAGAAGGGCTTCAAACCTACGGCTGAGAAAATCGTCCAGAACGCTCGCGATCTAATGCCGATTGCAAGACGTTATCTGATGCAGAAGGGCTGCAATTTATGAGCGAGACCGAAGCAAAAGCGATTGAGAAGAAAGTCCGGTCGGAATTCGAACGCAACGACGTATCTTGCTCGGACATTGATGTGCGCGAATTTCCTGGTGAGACCATAGTCATCGTTTCAGTTCCCGAGCCTGATTTTCAAGGCGCAGTTGACCTTGCAAGCAAACTGGACGACCTAATTTCTGGCGGCTTCATTACCGTGAGAAAAGCGCCAGCATTATCTCTCAAAACCGAGAAGAATCGTATAACGTCGCTTCAAGACACACGCGTTTCGAAATTAATCGAGCTGCTCAATTCACGGTCGCGAACATCCGAACAACAGCCAAGCTTGCGATACGTAAAGGACGCGGCAGAGCACCTCAATGTTGCTGTGAGTAGACGCCATCATATAATTTTTGGTCGGCGCGGAGTCGGTAAAACCGCGTTGATGCTAGAAGCCAAGAAGGTCGCGGAGAAAGGTGGCGCACTTACATTCTGGATCAACGTGCAGACGCTAAGGCATCTAAATGCCGCGAAGGCATTTCTCTCGACGATGAATCGTCTGTGCGACTTACCTCAGACCGTTCACGCACAGCGCTCGCGCCCACCGGCGAGCGTCGACAGAGCAAAAGCCCTTCAAAGCAACATCGAGAAATTGCTCGAGGCGAAGAGCGTCGACATGCAACGAATCGCTCTATTGATTCCGCAGATTCAGCAGATGATTGACCTGCTTACGACAGAAGTGCAATCGGATCTCTATCTTTTTTTCGACGATATCCATTATCTCGCCACGGACGATCAGCCATATTTTCTGGATATGCTTCACTCAATAACACGAGACACACGGGCGTGGATAAAGGTTGCAGGTATCAAACACCAGTCTCGCTGGTTTATTGACACCCCTCCAACTGGGCTACAGACAACTCACGACGCAGGAATAATCGATCTCGACATTACGTTAGAAGAGCCCAAAAAGGCTAAGGAGTTTCTATTAAGTATTTTGGCAGGCTACAACGATGAGGCTCAGGTCGGTCGTGCGACCAACTTCATTGCAGGATTAGCACTCGAACGCCTGGTGTTAGCCTCTGGTGGGGTACCGAGAGATTTCCTTTCACTCGCAGCCGTATCTATCCAGCACGCGCGGCTGCGAAGCAACGCGAGATATGTCGGTGTTCAAGACGTCAATGAGGCTGCAGGGCAAATTTCGAAATTAAAGTCGCAAGAAATCGAAGACGACGCTGCATCGTCAATTGGTCAGGCCCAGTTGCGATTGAATGCTCTGAACTTGCTTAGGAATTTTTTGCTTGAGGAAAAGCAGACGACATTCCTGCGCATCGATTTCGCCGATAAAGAGCGCCACACGCGCGAATATGATCTCTTGCAGAGCTTAATGGACCTTCGGCTTCTACATTTAATTAAGGGAAGTCTTTCGGACGAGCATCACGCAGGTCGGCGATACGAAGTATACATGCTCGATTTGAGCCAATTTTCGGGAACGCGCTTAAAGTACGGCCTGAAAGCCATCGACTTTGAGAAAAACTCGCTCGTGCTAAAGAGCACGGGAAGTACAACTGCGCCTAGGATCGGCGACAGCCCTAAAAAATTGCTAGGCATTCTTCGCCGGGGACCAATATTTGAACTAAGTACGCTGACCCCGCTTTTAGGCGAGCGACGACGCAAGCGAACCCTATAGGACCGATAACAGTCAGCGCCGCAGCGCGCCGCCGGTGGCTTTCTCGACCGCGGCGATCAGCTTTTGGCTGAACGCCTCGATCGCCTCGTCGGTCAAGGTCGCCTCGACCGGCTGCAGCATGATCGTGATGGCGAGCGATTTCTTGTCCTCGTCGATGCCTTTGCCGCGATAGACGTCGAACAACCGCACATCGGCGACCAGCTTCTTGTCGACACCGCGCGCCGCACGCAGCAGCGTCTCGGCCGCGACGCTGTCATCGACCACGAAAGCGAAATCGCGCTCGACCGGCTGGAACGGCGACAGCACCAGCAGCGGCCGGGCGCGGCCGGCGCGCGCGCGCGGCGCCGGCACCGCGTCGAGAAACAGCTCGAAGCCGACCGCCGGGCCGGCGACGCCCAGCGCCGCGAGGATGCCGGGATGGATCTCGCCGAATTGCGCCAGCGGCTTTGAGCCTTGGCGCAGCACGCCGCCGCGGCCGGGGTGATACCAGGCCGGCGCATCGGCCGAGACTTGCAAGCTCTCGACCGCCACGCCGGCAGCGGCGAGCGCGGCAAGCACATCCGCCTTGGCCATCAGCGCGTCGACCTCGCGGCCCGGATCGTCCCAGCGCTTCACGCCGCTGCGGCCGGTGCGCACACCGGTCGCGGTCGCGACCTGGCCCTCAGGCGTGTCGTCCTTGTAAAGCGGCCCGATCTCGAACAGCGCGCCATTCGGAAAGCCGCGATCGGCATTGCGCTGCGCCGCCGCGAGCAAATTCGGCAGCACCGACGGCCGCATCGCATCGAGATCGGCGCTGATCGGATTGGCGAGCGTCAGCGCCTCGCTGCCGCCGCCGAAGAGCTTGGCCTGGGCCGTCGGCAGGAACGAGAACGTCACCGCCTCAACCAGCCCACGCGCGGCGAGCGTGCGCCGCACCAGCGAGGCGCGGCGCTGCGCCGGCGACAGCGCCGGCTTCGGCAACACGAAATCGCGCGCCAGCGGCAACACCGGAATTTCGTCGAAGCCGCGGATGCGCATGATTTCCTCGACCAGATCGGCCTCGCCCTCGATATCGGCGCGCCACGATGGCGGCTCGACCGCGAAGCCGTCGCCCTCGTTCGCGACCGTGCAACCGAGGTCTTCGAGGATGCGGCGCTGGTCCGGCATCGAAACCGCGACCCCACCCAGGGTCGCGACGCGATCGCCGCGCAGATGATAGCGGCGCAGCCACGCCGGCACCGCGCCCGATGTCGCGACGTTGCTGGGATTGCCGCCGCAAAGATCGAGAATGAGCCGGGTCGCGATCTCCATCCCGGCCGCGACGAATTCCGGATCGACGCCGCGCTCGAAGCGATAGCGCGCATCGCTGGTGAGGCCGAGCTTGCGACCGGTCGCGGCAGTGCGCATCGGATCGAACAGCGCCGCCTCGACGAAGACGTTCTGTGTCGCCGCAGTGCAGCCCGTGCTCTCGCCGCCGATGACGCCGCCGAGACTCAAAGCGCCCGAGCGATCGGCGATCACCGTCATGCCTTCGTCGAGCGCATAGCTCTTGCCGTTGAGCGCAGCGAGTTGCTCGCCCGCCGCGGCGCCGCGTACCGCGAGATCGCCCATGAGCTTTTCGGCATCGAAGACATGCAGCGGGCGGTCGAGATCGTAGGTCAGGAAATTGGTAACATCGACCAGCGCCGAAATCGGCCTGAGCCCGATCGCGGTCAAGCGATCCTGCAGCCAGCGCGGGCTCGGCCCGTTTTTGACGCCGCGGATGAGACGCCCAACGAACAGCGGACAAGCTTTCTCGTCCGGGCCTTCGAGGCGCACCGCGATCGGACAAGGATAGGCGCCGGCGACCGGCGCGGTCTCGAGCGGCTTCAGCGCGCCGATGCCCGATGCCGCGAGATCGCGCGCGAGGCCGCGCACGCCGAGGCAATCGGCGCGGTTGGGGGTGATCTTCGCATCGATCACCGGATCGTCGAGGCCCATTGCGACGGCGAAACTCGTCCCCGCCGTCAGCGTGGCCGGCAGTTCGATGATGCCTTCGTGATCCTCGCTGAGCTTCAACTCATAGCCCGAGCACATCATGCCGTTCGACGGCGCGCCGCGAATCTGGCTGGCCTTCAACACCATGCCGTTGCGCGGAATGACGGCGCCCGGCGGCGCGAACACGCCGACGAGGCCGGTGCGCGCATTGGGCGCGCCGCACACGACGTCGACCTCGCCCGCGCCGGTAGCGACGCGCAGGATGCGCAGCTTGTCGGCGTTGGGATGCGGTTTTGCCTCGGTCACGCGGCCGATGACGAAGCCGGCAAAATCCGTGGCGCGATTCTCGATGCCCTCGACCTCGATGCCGAGCATGACGAGGCGCGCGACGATCTCGTCGAGCGACGCGCTGGTCTCGAGATGCGTTTTGAGCCAGGCGAGCGTCGTCTTCATCGCGCGCCCGAAACCAGCGAGGGCTGATCGAGCGGCAGGAAGCCGTAATGCCGCAGCCAGCGCAGATCGCTTTCATAAAAGGTGCGCAGATCGGGGATGCCGTATTTCAGCATCGCGATGCGCTCGATCCCCATGCCAAAGGCGAAGCCTTGATACTCGGCGGGATCGAGGCCGCAATTGGCGAGCACTTTCGGATGCACCATGCCGCAACCGAGGATTTCGAGCCAATCCGCGCCCATCTGACCGGAAGGGGCGCCGATCTTCAAGCCGCCGCCCTCGCGCGAGCAGCCGATATCGACCTCGGCCGAGGGCTCGGTAAAGGGGAAATAGCTCGGCCGGAAGCGCACCGGCAGATCGTCGACCTCGAAGAACGCGCGGCAGAACTCGATCAGGCAGCCTTTCAGATGCCCCATATGCACCGCGCGCTCGATCACCAGCCCTTCGACCTGATGGAACATCGGCGAATGGGTGGCGTCGTGATCGCTGCGGAACGTGCGCCCGGGCACGATGATGCGCAGCGGCGGCTTGGTGCTCATCATCGTGCGGATCTGCACCGGCGAGGTATGCGTGCGCAACACACGGCGGCTGCCGTCCTCGGCGCGCGGCGTCAGATAGAAAGTATCGTGCTCCTGCCGCGCCGGATGCTCGGGCGGGATGTTGAGCGCGGTGAAATTGTGAAAATCGTCCTCGATGTGCGGCCCTTCGGCGACGGTGAAGCCCATCTCGCCGAAGATCGCAACCAGCTCGTCGACGGTCTGGCTGATCGGATGGATGCGGCCATCGTTCTCCCCCTTCACTGGCAGGGTGACGTCGATGCGCTCCGACTTGAGGCGCTGATCGAGCGACATTCTATCGAGACGCCGTTTCATCTCGACGAGTGCCGTTTCGATCTCGCCCTTGAGGAGATTTACCTCGGCGCCACGCGCCTTACGGTCCTCGGGTGGAAGATTTCCGAGACCCTTCAAGAGCGCTGTCACCTGGCCGTTGCGGCCGAGTGCGCTGATACGAATTTCCTCAAGCGCCTCGGAAGTCGAGACCAAGTGGATTTGAGAAATCAGACTTGTGCGAAGGGCATCAAGCTCTGCCATGTTGACCTGCTCCCCCCTCACCCTCCCACTTCGTGGGTCCCTCCCTCCCCCCAGCGGGGAGAGGGACAACCCGTTCGATCGCTCTTCGCGGTCGAACCCGAAGGGGCCAATCGCGACGAGCGATTGGCCGGGTTGTCGGTGAAGGGTGCTTCTGCGTTCTCAGGCCTGGGCGAGCGCCGCTTGTGCCTGGGCCACGATCGCTTGAAACGCCGGCAGGTCGCGCGCCGCGAGATCGGCAAGCACCTTGCGGTCGAGCTCGATGCCGGCACGCTTCAAGCCGTTGATGAATTGCGAATAGG
>DATLUE010000032.1:0-20355 GCA_035533255.1 Allostellaceae bacterium
GACGAAGCGCTGCAAGCCTTGGGCGGCGATCATGTTGCCTTCGGATATTTGACTGCGTCGGTCACGGTCTTCGACGAGGATCGCTCTCGCCTCGACGATAAGGTCCGCGCCGTCGAGCGCGCCATCAACGGCGCGGGCTTCACCACCATTCGCGAATCCGTGAATGCGGTCGAGGCCTGGCTCGGCAGCCTACCGGGTCACGTCTACGCCAATGTGCGGCAGCCGATCGTCCACACCCTCAACCTTGCTCATCTTCTGCCGCTGTCCTCGGTCTGGGCCGGGCCGGCGCGCAACGAGCATTTGGGCGGTCCGCCGCTGTTTTATGCCGAGACCAGCGGCTCGACCCCGTTCCGGGTTTCGACCCATATCGGCGATGTCGGCCATATGCTCATCGTCGGGCCGACCGGCGCCGGCAAATCTGTTCTCCTGGCGCTGATGGCGCTGCAATTCCGCCGTTACCCGCAATCGCAGGTCTATCTCTTCGATAAAGGCTATTCGGCGCGTGCGGCGGTGCTGGCCATGGGCGGCGAGCACCATGCCCTCGATCTCGATGGCGCGCTCGCCTTCCAGCCGCTGAGCGCGATCGACGAGGCGGCCGAGCGCAGCTGGGCTGCGGAGTGGATCCAGGGCCTTCTTGCCCATGAGAAGGTCGTAGTCACTCCGGAGGTGAAGGAAACCGTCTGGTCCGCGCTTTCGAGCCTCGCTTCCGCACCACGGGCCGAGCGGACCTTGACTGGCCTCTCGATGTTGTTGCAATCGAACGCCCTTAAATCCGCGCTACTGCCCTACACCCTCGATGGTCCCTTCGGTCGCATGCTCGATGCCGCCGAGGATCGGCTCGCTTTGGCCGACGTCCAATGTTTCGAGACCGAAGGGCTGATGCAGACCGCCAGCATCGTGCTGCCGGTGTTGACCTATCTCTTCCATCGTCTCGAAGCCCGGTTCGACGGTCGGCCGACCCTGCTCATTCTCGATGAAGCCTGGGTCTATCTCGACAATCCGCTCTTTGCCGCTCGCATTCGCGAATGGCTCAAGGTCCTGCGCAAGAAGAACGTCGCGGTCGTCTTCGCTACCCAATCGCTCGCCGATATTGCCAACAGCAGTATCGCGCCCGCCATCCTCGAGAGTTGCCCGCAACGCATCTTCCTGCCGAACGATCGCGCTATCGAGCCGCAGGCCAGAGAAGTCTATGAGCGCTTCGGGCTCAACGCGCGGCAGATCGAGCTCATCGCCCGCGCCACCCCGAAGCGGCACTACTACTTGCAATCGCGCCGTGGCAACCGGTTGTTCGAGCTGGGGTTGGGGCCGATTGCCCTGGCTCTGTGCGGCGCTTCCTCGCCGGCCGACCAGGCGCTGATCGATCGCGTGCTCGGTGAGAGCAATGCCGCTGGCTTCCTCGCCGGTTACCTCCGCGCGCGCAATCTCGATTGGGCCGTCGATCTGCTCGGTCCCGACCAACAAAACAACGCGGAGGCAGGATCATGATCGCACGACCGATTCGAATCTCCCGCCTCGCGGCATGTGCGGGAATCGCGCTGACGCTCTTGCTGGTATCGCCGGCGCGGGCCGATTTGCCCGTGATTGATGTCTCGGTCTTGAGCCAGAACATCATCGAAGCCGCGCGATTGCTGCAGCAGATCAACAATCAGCTTCTGTCGCTGCAGAACGAAGCGACGATGCTCGAGAACATGACCCGCAACTTGACGAGCCTCAACTTCTCGACTCTGAACCAGCTCACCTCGCCGCTGCAGCAGATCAGCCAGCTCATCAACCAGGCCCAGCGTGTCGCCTTCACCGTCAACGCGACGGAAAGCGCCTTCGCCCAGCTGTACCCGCAGCAATATGCGAGCTCGACGAGCACCAACCAACTGCTCGCCGATGCGCGGTCGCGCTGGCAGAACTCGATGGCAGCATTCCAGCAGACTCTCACCATGCAGGCGCAGATCGCGCAGAACGTCTCGGCCGATACCGATACGTTGTCGAGCCTCGTTGGCGCGTCGCAGGGCGCTGCCGGCAATCTGCAAGCGCTTCAGGCCAACAACCAGCTCGTCGCGCTTTCGACCAAACAGCAGCTGCAGATCCAGAGCCTGATGGCGACGCAATATCGCGCCGAGGCGCTGCGACAGGCCGGCGACGCCGAGGCAGAGGAAGAGGCGCAAGCCCAGCTGACGAACTTCCTCGGCTCCGGTACCGCCTACACCACGCAACCTTGAGGACCAAGACAGGCGAAATCGTCACATGGGCGATCTCGGCATCATCGATCAGTTCACCCAGACCTTCATCCGCTATATCGACAGCGGCTTCGGTCTGTTGAGCGGCGATGTCGCCTCGCTCACCACCGTTCTCGTTAGCATCGATATTGCTCTTGCCGGGCTGTTCTGGGCCCTCGACGGCGAGGCGAACATCCTCGCCCGGCTGATCAAAAAGACGCTCTATGTCGGCAGCTTCGCCTTCATCCTCAATAACTTCTCAAACCTCGCCGCCATCATCTTCAATTCCTTCTCGAGCCTGGGTCTTCAGGCCAGCGGCAGCAGCCTGACCCCGCAGACTTTGCTCGAGCCGGGGCAGCTGGCCGAAACCGGCTACCAAGCCGCCTGGCCGCTCTTGCAGCAGGCGGGCTCCCTGATGGGCTTTACCTCCTTCTTCAACCATATGGTGACCATCGCCGTCCTCTTGTTCGCTTGGTTTGTCGTCATCCTCGCCTTCTTCATCCTGGCGGTGCAGCTCTTCATCACCGTCATCGAGTTTAAGCTGACGACCTTGGCCGGCTTCGTGCTGGTTCCCTTCGCCCTTTGGAACAAGACAGCGTTCCTCGCCGAACGCGTCCTCGGCAATGTCGTCTCCGCCGGCATCAAGGTGATGGTGCTGGCGGTGATCGTCGGCATCGGCACGACCCTCTTCAGCTCCTTCACCGGCGAGCTTCAGGGGCAGACGCCAAATCTCTCGCAAGCGATGTCGCTGGTATTAGCCTCGCTCACGCTCTTCGGTCTCGGCATCTTCGGCCCCGGTATTGCCGCGGGGCTGGTCTCGGGTGCGCCGCAGCTCGGCGCCGGTGCCGCCATCGGCACGGTCGGCGCCGTCGCCGCTGGCACCTTCATCGGCGGCGCCGGCGCCATAGGTCTCGCACGGCTCGGCGTTTCTGGCGGTCTTGCCGCGATTCGCGCCGGCACCGCCCTGGGCTCCGGCGCTTCGACCGCTTACGGCCTCGCGCAGGCTACCTCGGGTGCCGAGGGCCTTGCGGGAATCGGCGCCGGCCTCGGTGGCGTTGCGCGCGCGGGTTTTGGGGCGTTCGGCCAAGGCTCTTTCGGCGAAGGCATGGTCGAGGATCTGGCCGAGAGCGCAGCCGCCGGTCGGCGCGCTGCTTGGCGTGCGACGGGCGGCCAGCCTTTAGGCGGTTCCATCAATGACTCCGCAGCGAACCCGCAGGCGAGCACGGGACCGGGCTGGGTGCAGCGGCTTAAAGCCGAGCAACGCTTCCGCGCCTATCGACATGCCGTGACGCAGACGATTCGCGAGGGCGACCGGCCGGTCTCTGGGCCATCGCCGGATCTGGGCGAATGAAGGAGCAACCAGCATGATCTTCAAACGCGCGATCCAGCGTTACGGCCAGACGCCCGAACCGGTGACGCCCTACCAGAAGGCGGCGCAGCTTTGGGACGAACGCATTGGCTCGGCGCGCGTGCAGGCGAAGAACTGGCGGTTCATGGCCTTCGGCAGCCTCGGCCTCTCGATCGGCCTTGCCGGCGGGCTGATATGGCTTGCTACGCAGAGCCGTATCACACCTTATGTTGTCGAAGTCGACAAGCTCGGCGAGGTCCAGGCGATAGGGCCAGCGATCAGGCCTTACAAGCCGGACGATGCCCAGATCGCCTATTACCTCGCGCGTTTCATCACCGATGTGCGCTCTTTGTCGCTCGATCCGATCGTCGTGCGCCAGAACTGGCTCGAGGCCTATGCCTATACGACAGATCACGGCGCGGCCTTCCTCAACGACTTCGCGCGCAGCAACGACCCCTTCAAATCCGTCGGCGAGCGCACGGTCTCCGTTCAGGTGACGAGCGTCGTCCGCATCTCGGACGATTCGTTCCAGGTCAAATGGACCGAGCAGAGTTACGACCACGGCAGCCTTACCAAAACCGAGCGCTGGACCGCGATCGCCTCGGTCATCCTCCAGCCGCCAACCACCGTCGATGCTTTGCAGAAGAATCCCCTTGGTCTCTACGTCAACGGCCTCAACTGGTCGCGCGAGCTCAACCCCGGAGAAACCCCATGACGCACCCGCTCCGTCTCTCGCTTGTTCTCTCGATCTCGGCCCTTGCCTTGGCAGCCTGTTCCGGCGAGGCCCCACCACCGACCATCCGCTACGACAGCGCCGCTTTCACGCCGGCCGTGGCCGAAACCGAGCCGGCGAAACCAGTGCGGATCGTGAAGCTGCCCGAGCCGCTCCCGTTGCCGGGTCAGCTGAAGCCGTCGCCTTCGATGCGCAAAAAGCCTGAAGCCACCTCGCCGACGGCGCGCGTCGATGCGGCCAACAAAGCCGCGCTCGAGGAGCCGACGGCACACGGTTACATCAATGCGATCCAGGTCTTCCCCTTCAGCGAGGGCGCTCTCTATCACCTCTATACCGCGCCCGAAGAGGTGAGCGATCTTGCGTTGCAGCCGGGCGAGAACCTCGTCGCCATCTCCGCCGGCGACACGGTGCGCTGGGTTATCGGCAATACGACCAGCGGCTCGGGACCGAACAAACAGGTCCATATCCTGATCAAGCCTTTTGCCGCCGGGCTCAAGACCAATCTCGTCATCACCACGGACCGGCGCTCCTACCATCTCGACCTCGACAGCACCGACCAGACCTATATGGCCGCGGTGTCCTGGACCTATTCGGAAGACCAGCTCTTTGCGCTGAAGCAGCAGAATGAAACGGCCGCAGCCGCGGCGCCGATCGATACCGGCGTGTCGCTGCAGAATCTGCGCTTCCGCTATGCGATCACCGGCGATAATCCGCCCTGGCGGCCGGTCCGGGTCTTCGATGACGGCGCCAAAGTCTATATCGAATTCCCGGAGCGGATCGATCAGGGCGAGGCTCCGCCCTTGTTCGTGGTTGGTGTCCATGGCGGCAGCGAACTCGTCAATTATCGTGTCCGCGGCAATTACTACATCGTCGATCAGCTCTTCGCCGCGGCCGAGCTTCGCCTCGGCGAGAATCCGCAACAGGTCGTGCGGATCGACCGGACCGATGCGGTGCGGACAAGCGATGCAAGCAACGGCCGAGGTTTCGGGTCGCCGGAGTATCCGCGATGAGCGATAACGCTCCGCCCGATCCCCCCGCCAATGCCGGCCCCAAAAAAGTAGCGCCCGATCCCGAATCGCTCGTGCTGCGGCCGCAGCCCCGGCGTGTGGTCCGCTTCAAGCGCCGCGTGGTGATCGGCATCGTCGCTGTCGCTTGCGTGGCGATCTTCGGCGCTACCTGGATTGCACTCAATGGCGCTTCGCTGCGGCATCGCTTCAGTGACCAGGAGCTCTACAACACCGAGCGCAAGCCGATGGCCGACGAGCTGTCGGGTCTCCCCAAAAGCTACGACCAGTTGCCGAAGCCGCCCGCGCTGGGCGCGCCGCTACCGGGCGATTTGGGACCGCCGGTCGTCGACGAAGAACACAAGCTCGGTGTCGCGCCGCCTCCAGCTTCGGATACTGGCTTGCGGCCGAACCCCGAGGAGGACGCCGAGCGTGCCGAACGCATGCGCTTGGCGCAACAGGCGCGGCAAGCGCGCGAAGCAGGCGTGTTCTTTCAGCTCGCGCGCAGCGAAGAAGGATCGGGCGCGAATGCGACCAACGTCACGCCGGCCGTGGCCGTAGGGCAGGGGAGTGTCCCTACGTCTGTTCAGCCGGCCGCTGTTACGTCTGGCGGCCGTCTCAACCTCGATCTCGACAAGGACCAGAACGATCAGCAGCGAAAGCTCGATTTTTTAAATCAGCCTGTCGATCGCAATGTCTATAACCAGCATGCCCTGCAGGATCCGGTCTCGCCCGATGAGGTGCTCGCCGGAACGGTCATCTCGGCGAGCCTGATCACGGGCATCAATTCCGATCTGCCCGGCGAGGTGCTCGCGCAAGTGACCGATAACATTTACGATACTGTCACGGGCCGTACCTTGCTAATTCCGCAAGGCTCCAAGCTCATCGGCACTTATGACAACGTCGTGGCTTTTGGCCAGAGCCGGGCACTCGTGGCCTGGCAGCGCATCGTCATGCCGGACGGCTCGTCGATCGTCATCGACAATTTGCCGGCGACGGACACCGCTGGTTACAGCGGTCTTGCCGATGACGTCGACTATCACACCTGGCGGCTCCTCGAGGGCGTGGGTCTCTCGACTCTACTGGGCACCGGCAGCCAAATTGCCTTCGGCAATCAGCAGAGCGATGTCGTTCAGGCGATCCGCGAGTCGACGCAGGATAGCGTCAATCAGGCAGGCCAGCGCATCACCGAACGAAACCTCAACATCCAGCCGACGATCACGATTCGCCCTGGTTGGCCGATCCGTGTAGTCGTCCATAAGGACCTGGTTCTGCGGCCCTACCGTGGCTGAGGAGCGCGCGATGCCCGATCTCAAACTCGGTAAGCTCCCGGATCGCCAACCCGTCAAGATCGCTTTCAAGGCGTCGCCCGAGCTGGCGCAGCTACTTCACGATTACGCACTCGCCTATCGCGAGGCTTATGGCCAGGAGGAGTCGGTCGAGGAACTGGTGCCTTTCATCCTCACCGCTTTCCTCGAAAGCGATCGCGGATTCGCGAAGGCGCGAAAGGACAAGCTGCCGAACGGCTCTATTACCGAGAACGGCGCAGCGCTGGGGTCGAAGCGTCGCGGTCGCGCTGCCGGCGAGAATCTATCATCAAAACCTGACTGAGGAGGTTACGCTATGACCGTGATCGGAACCTTCGTGCCCACCAAGGACGGCGGCTGGATCGGCGGCATTCACACGCTCACCATCAAAACCCGTCTGCGCTTCGTTCCCAACGACAACCGCGGAAACGACAACGCGCCGGCGTTTCGAGTGTTTGTTGGTCGCTCGCGCATCGGCGACGCCTGGCAGGCGACATCGAGCGGCGAAGAGCCAAAGGAATATTTAAGGGTGCGCCTCGATGATCCAAGCTTGCCGGAGCCGATCAATGCCGCAATGTTTCAATCTGAGAACGGAGAGAAAGCCCAACTCGTTTGGAGCCGGAAACGCGCTGAGCGGTGAACGGCAGCAGATTTGGTAGTTCCCTTGGGGTTCTTGGATACGTATAGAACTTTTTGCGTAGCTCCAAATCTCGATACCCGAACATTTCTCGAATCGATGAGGACACATCCTTTCGCCGACCTCCTACCAGGATGACCAAACGGCTAGGCGCGCCTCGGCTGGCTTTTTCTCATCATTCCTAACGTCTCGCTAGTAGAACTCCATATTTACCAATGCCTTAGGTGGGCCTCCTAAACATCGGTGCATTTAGAGCCGCCGATATACAGCCTTGGCGTGTGCCGGATCCCGCGTTATCGTCATTGTTCAGGCAGGCTAGAGAATGCACGGACTCGGCACGTTAAATTCGTCGGCATAACGCCGACATTGCCGGCAATCCGGAAGTTCTAGCCTGGTCTTGTGTCGCCGGGGGGGCGCGGCACGCACATGTACATTAGGACCAAGGCTAGACCCGAGGACGAACAGACACTGACGCTCATTCGGCGTGTCAGCGATCTGCGTACCATTGCGTCCAAACTGAAACGCGCCCGCATGACTCCGCTTCAGGTCTGCGAAGCGATCATCGAGAGGCGCTTTGCCGAACGCACTGTGCGCGCGTTTTTTGCTGAGCTCCCAGATGACGAGCGTCATTATTGGATTGCCAGCCTCTATGCCCTGCTTATGCCAAAGGCGCGCCGCAAGCGGCTCGCGGCATATTTTACGCCGCCGCATCTCGCGCATCACGCGATCCGCGTGATGATGGGCGCCGGCATTCGGCCGGGGCATCACCGTATTCTCGACCCCGCGTGCGGCGGCGCTGCGTTTCTTGTGCCCCTGGCTGCGCAAGTCGCCGAAGCCGGCCACGAACGCGGCGCGCGCGCCAAAACGATAATTCAAGACATCCAGAAATCGCTGCACGGTGTCGAAATCGACGGCGATCTTGCTGGCCTCTCACATGCGCTGCTGAATGATCTATTGGACGATGAAATCGAGAATTCCGGTCTCCTGCTTGATCGCTTAGTTCAGCGCGCCGATACGTTGCGGCTTGAGAAACCCGGCGAGCTGTACGACGCAGTCATTGGTAATCCGCCCTATGGACGAATCCTTCGGCCGAGCGCGGCGCTCTTGAAACGTTACCGTCCCGTCATCGCGGATGGCTACGTCAATCTATATACTTTGTTTGTCGAGCAGGCCCTGCAATGGGTTCGGCCAGGTGGCGTTGTCTGCCTTATTATTCCGATGTCGTTCGTCGGGGGCCCGTATTTCGCAGCGCTCCGCGAACGTATCTTGCAATCGGCATCGGTGCTTCGTCTCGATCTTATAGATAAGCGAAGCGACGTTTTTCTGGATGTTCTTTACGACCTCTGTGTCGTGCTCCTGCGAAAAAACGGCGGTCCAGGGCGCCGTTCCACGCCCAAAAGTGCATTGCTCCGTATCGATGAGCCCGATCTCGACCTTGGCCTTGTCGACTTGCCAGCGGCGCCAAATAGGCGCGTCTGGGTCTTACCCGACGTAACAGACAACCACGCACTGTTTCGGCCTGGCTTCGAGACGCTGACGGATTACGGCTATCTCACTAAAACCGGTTATTTCGTCTGGAATAGAGAGAAGCATAGATATCGCACAGGCAAAAAGCCGCGTGTTGGCGAGGTCCCGCTCTTCTCAGCGCACAACGTGCGTGCAAACCAACGCTCCGAACCTCGCGATGATGAAACCTCGGCATTAGGCTTCGTCAGAATTTCTAAGAGTAGTGCAGCGGTCGTCCACTCGGATTCTGTGATCGTCCAACGAACGAGCAACCGCCGACAAAAGCGACGGCTCATCGCGGGTATAGTCCGTCAAAAAGATGCAATCGGCGCGCGCGGTTTCGTGACTGAAAACCATACGATTATCGTCATCCCGGATCCTACCAAGCGTCAGAAATTGTCGCTGCGGACCGTCTGCAGGCTTCTGAACACAGCCGCGGTTGATGCGCGCTTTCGACGGATATCGGGCTCGGTGAGCGTCTCGACTAAAGCACTCCGCGAGCTACCCCTGCCAGCAGCGGCGGACGTACGTAAATCCTTCGCCAAGCGGAAATTGAATGACGACGAAGCCGCCACCGACGCCTATGAGGCGTCCGCCGCGCGAAAGCGAGCGGCACCCACACCGAAGAAGGCTCGTAAATCTTCTCTTCAGCGGACACGCTCATGAACCGCTGGTCGAATGGACTCAAAGAAATCCATGAGGCGCGAAAAAAAGCGAACGCTAAACAGCAACAACTCGTCCAGCGGTATAAGGACGTTCAATCGGCGGCCGAGCGCGACCGTCATGCGCGTGCTGCAGCGCTCGAGATCAAACGTCACCGATTTCACTTCCTATCTGTCGACGACGCTCTCAATGCTGCGCGACGCCTCAGCTTCGTCGATCTCGAAGCGGAATCGAGACAAACTATATCCCTGAATCGTCCTAGCCTCGAACTAATTGAGCGCTTTCTTTACGTGCTTCGCGATCGGCAATCGACGGCTGTCCTCCAATGGCCGCGGGGCATACGGGACCTCTCAATTCTACACCCATTGAGCATGTTAGCGACTCTTGGCGCGCCGCCTGAACAGATGAAGGATAAATTCCTCTGGTGCTCGGCGATTCCAGATTTCAGGACCCTTTATTACCCATGGCGCGGAAGCGGCACAGGAACTGTGCAACGGCGCGTCCTCGTTGATCGCCACGAAATCACGAAACACAACCAGCTTCACCTAACGAGGGAAGCAGTCAGGGAGCCCGAAGCTTCACGCGAACTTCGCCAACTGCATCTCACGCTTGGCCACTTGAATCAGCTCAGATTGCGCGACGCCAGCAAGCCCCATTTGGCTCACCCGACGCTCGGCGAGCTTTATCCGACATTCGGGGCGCTCGGCGGCGAAAATGTACGTGGCGTCTTCGACCGAGCGTTATACGAACTATTCGGCAGAGTGCGCCATGGAGCTGCGCTTGATCAGTTACAAGATAATCGTGCTGACCTTTGCCGACCGGCTACCGCGCCGTTTGCGTTTTTTGGCTTGTGCCCGCGCTCTAACGTAAAAGTTGCGCTGCAGCACCCGACATTTATTCATGGCCGAGCACCAGACGTGTGCCTCTTGGACTTGGGACCACCGGGGCTAAATCGCTTAGGGCCCGGGTGGGAAACCCATGTTCAGAAATTTCTCGAGCTGTTGGCTGATCTTCTTCCCGAAACGCCCGTGCTGGCCGTTACGCAGGATATCTACGTTCATCGCCGGTGCGAATATCTTCTCTCCGACGCGGGGCTGGCGGATCGTCCGGTCGCGGGCACAAGAACATCATCGCGTGTGATCGTTCGTTCGTCCGAAGACTGTTTCGCAGTTGATCCCGAAGTCGACGAGGTTACAGACGTCGAATTTCGCTTTCATTCGGCCGGCGGGCAAGGTGCGTCGGCGCTGCGCGCCCTTTCCCATGCGGCGTACGAATCCTCCGATCCCGTTGTGGCCGGCATTCTACGCCACACGATGGGCAATCTAAGGCGAACGATGAGCTTGCCGTGCGGTCTCCGCGATGCGCATGAAGCTCTGACCGACATCGCTGACGGATTCCTGGAGCGACGCTCAGCAGGAACGGTCCTTTCCGCAATTCGGAACCAGTTGGAATTGAGCGCCGACGGTCGGGAGCGCGACCGCCTCGTTGCTTCGGAGCGCCTGGTGAATGCCGCGTTCGATGAGTTCGAGAAAGACACACCGATAGGCTCGATGCTGGAAGATATCGCAGCGACCTTGGCTCGCAAATCGAGCCCTAGTGTCATTGCCTTCGCCACTGACCACGAGATGGCCCTCGGCCAGCGGCGCATTTGCACCAACGATGAAAATGGCGAGCGAATTAAGGCACGCCTCGACTCCGGTTTTATTCGGCTTACGACGTTGCAGGCATTGGATCCTGAACTTGCCCGCATCGAAACCGGGCGCGAGCGCAACTCTTGGAAGCGTCTCTTGGTCGTCGCGCCACCTCGCGATCAGTTTGCCATTTTACTTGGACGAAAATGGCTACCCGAAGAAATTATCGTGCTCGCGGACCGCGAGTTTGTCGATCGTCTCGCTGGCACGTACGGCACATTAGCATCACATCCCGATCTTGCCGGCCCGGGTCATATCGGCAGCCGTTTGGCCAAAGCGGCAGCAGCGGCGAAAGCAGAAGCCAAGGCACGCAACGTACCTGCCCTTGATTTGGAACTGGAACCTCACGCTCCAACTCTGGCCGAGGAAACCATTATCGATCTCACAGCCGATGACGATGGGTCGGAAGAACGAGACATCATCGAGTTTGGCCTTGAAGGCGACCGCATCATGCGCGTGCGGCCAAGCAGCCTCGTCGTTCGACATGATCGTATGGCGGATGTCAATCCGTTTGCGCGTGCTTTGGCGCGAGAGGTTGCACCGGGGGACACCATCGTTGTTCCCAATCAGGCCTTTGTGCAGGAAGCCCGTACCTTACTCCCGGTGCGCATACTCGCGCACACCCGCGTTCAGGTCTATCACGCGGCGGTCGAGGCGGGATTGACGACCCTTCCTGGCTCGACCCGAGCAGCTAAGGCGCGACACGTCCTGCAACGTCTGCGCGCTTCCGGAGCCCGGAGCGTTGTCGAGGCAACCGTCCTCGATTGGCTCAATGCCGCCGAGCACAAACTCGAGTCAGCGGAACGTCTCAGACCGCATGCTCCTCAGCATTGGCGCGAATTTCGAGCGTTCATGGAAATCATGAACATGCCCGTTCCGCTCGCCGAGGCGATCTGGCGCGAAGGCATTGAACCGCTGCGCATTGATCGACGCCGCGCCGGGGTGCGTATGGCTCAAGCTTTTATATCGGTCCTCGTCGATCCCCATGGGGGCAACGGTGCGGTGCCTACGGATGTGAAAGTACGGATCGCGCAGCTTCGCCGCCAAGCCATGGACCATCTCGGCGGCGTCTTGACCGTCAAACGGCTTAATACCGAGTCGGGTACCGGTGCATGACTAATACCCCAACCTCATCTGATACCGCGCCGCGTGCTCTTCCCCGCAGTATCGACCTCGATGCCGTGGAACGGTCAGGGATCGACTTAACCGAGGCGAAGGAAGCGGTCGTCGAGGGCGTTCTGCGGCATGCGATAGAGCAATGCACCGGCGAAGGCACCGTCGGCGAGCTTGTTTTCGGAGTGAAACCTTCGGCCAAATTTGTAAGCGGGTTTCTGTTGCCGCGATTCGATGCCAGCGGCCAAGAGGACGAAACTTCCGACATCCATATCGCGACTATGGGCATAGATATGCAAGTCGCCGCCGAACAATCCGGCGAAATAGTCGTCATACCGGAATTCTCGATCTACGTGCGACTGCTGCCGACTTGGGAAGAACTCACGGATCGCCGGCACGATATGATGCCGCGATCCGAGCTCTCGCGCGAGACTCGCCAGGAAGTCGAAAATCGCGCGCGTCAATACATCAATGAAGCGCTCGCGAGCCTAAAACCGCTTGACGAATTGATTGAAGCGGACGAGCGGCCGGGTGACGCTTTGGCGGAAGCTGAGCGCGCGCGTGACACCGCTGACCAGGCCGACCTGACGGCAGCCGAACAGGGTGACGCGGAGTCGCGCGGGCATAACCGTGCGGCCCAAGAAGCTGCCCAGCGTCTCGAACGTGTGGCAGCTGCGCGTCAAAATACGGTTCAGCAGCGCGTGACGGCGCGGCGCGAGAGAAACGCTGCCGTTGCCGCGATCCGGCGCGAGGCGTTCAGCCGTGCCTTCGCCGAGCTCGGGGTTAGCCTTCGAGACTCAAGAGCCGGCGCTGGCGCCGAACGTCCAATACGTGCTGACGACCTCGAATCCGACATCGGAAGCGAGGACACGCAACCCGATATTCCAGCACCTCTGGCCGAGGCCGAACAACGGGACGAGCAAACGGGTCCGCCATCCGATGGAGAACCGGCGGCGGTCGCTGCGGGCACTGTGATCGTGTTGCGCCCCGATGCTGGCATTCTCGATGATCGTATCGCAGGACGGCAGGCCATTCCTATGAAATGGCGCCGTTTCCGGTTGGATCTTGGCGAGTTCCGGTTCGACTGTCACGACGAGGCATCGCGAGTTGCGGCTTCCGATATGTTCGCGGTACGCGTCTTGGAGCAAGCCCGCGCCATTCTAGGGGCATGGATTAGCTCGCCGGAAGGCCAGCGCGATGCGTACCGACCCAATGAGCGAATCCTGCCGAGCCAATTTGCGACCAAAGCAAATTGGGAACGCTATCTCGATCAGTTGCGCACTCGCCGGCCCGCGGTCCTCAAGGACATTCTGCCCGATCTAACCGATGTCCAGCTGGTGCTCGACGCTGCTCCCGATTTTATCGATCCGGCGCGCGTGAACCTACGCGCTTCGATCGAGAACGGAGCACAACTTCCATCGCGCCAAACTTTCCAAGATTTCGAGCCGAGCTTATTCCAGGTAAGTCTACAACTCACGTTGCCGATAGCCCTTCATCGGCCGTTGAAGCTGGACCGGGTTCAACCATCATATCGCTTTAAGGATTGGCTCGAATATCCGGCTATGGGTCTCAATTGCGGTGTCGAGCCACTACCCGCACACAAGGAAAACGTCCGAATCGGAACAACCTGGGCGCCGCGTTATGTTCAGCCTCGTACGGATCCAGTCGCCATCGATGGGCTGCCAACGCGTTACGTAGAACTACAAGACCCTAATTGCGACATCACTCGGCTCCTTCTTTTGCCCGAACGTTATGATGCGTGGATTACAGCGCAGGCGCGAGGTGACGCAGGCAGTGGGCTTCCCGCCGATAGCGCAGACAGAGAACGTCAGGCGCATGCCCAGGATATCGAAGGGTACCGGCGCGAAAGCCACTACGTCCGCACGGGCATTCAATTACTTCTCGACTCGCGCAATGCCGCGCGGGACGTGATTAGCCGGGCACCTCTGGGATCATGGTCGGCGATCGATCCCCGCGCGGCGCCATTGGAAGCGTGGCTCCTAACCAACGAAACCTTCGCGTATTACGGTGGAACGCGCTTCACCGACTGGCGCCTCTTTCAGCTCGCTTTCATTCTCGCTCATGTGCCAACTCTCGCTTCGCGGATGCCCGAATACGCAGATCGATTCGAAGCCGATCGCGATGAACTTACGGCGAGCCTTCTTTATTTCGCGACGGGCGGTGGAAAGTCAGAAGCGTTTTTCGGCTTGCTCGTTTTCAATCTGTTTCTCGACCGTCTTCGCGGAAAGCAGCGCGGTATCACCGCGCTCGTTCGTTATCCGTTGCGTTTGCTTACGCTCCAGCAGGCGCGGCGCCTCATGCGCATCCTTGCGAAGGCCGAATTAATTAGACTGCGACGGCGTATCCCGGGCGCGCCGTTTGAGATCGGCTTCTGGGTAGGCTCAGGCAACACGCCCAACCGCGTAGCCCAAGGCTTCGGTGGCGTTCCAGCGATAACGCTCGCCGCTTACGCCAACGACACGAATTTGCTGAATCCACCCCAGGGCGACACGGAAGCGGATCGCGCGGCACGGCGGCGTTCGGAGAGCTATAAGGAGACATTAGAATCCTATGACAAGCTTCGAACCTGCCCCTGTTGCGGTAAACCCACCGGCATGCGCCGCTACCCGTCACAGGACCGTCGTATTGGAATTGTGTGCTTCAATGATGCATGCGAGTGGAACCGGGAAAATCCGCCCGCACCGCTTCGCGTACCTCTGCCTTTTCTGCTCACCGATGACACGATCTATCAGCGTGCGCCTGCCGTTATCCTAGGTACCATCGACAAACTCGCGCTCATCGGACAACACGACCGGACCATCAATCATATCGTCGGCATGTTTGGTGCCGCGCGCTTCATGAGCCCGGATAACCGGCACTTCCAAGTCCCGCGTGGCCCGCGGGCATTGGCGCGAGCGGCCGATGAGGGATGGACGCGGTTGAGACCAGCTTATTCGGACGGCGCGGCTCTCTTTCATGATCCATTTCCCAGTCTTGTAATCCAAGACGAGGGACATCTCCTGGAAGAAAGTCTCGGCACATTCTCGGGTCTCTTTGAAACGGCCTTTGAGGGGATCCTTGAAAGGCTTGGTACAGGACTGTTGCGAGACTGCGTCGCGACATGGCGTCCCGATCCGCAATCGGACGAGCGCAAGCCTCGCATGGCCAAGATTATCGCTGCGACCGCGACCATCTCCGATCCTGACCGCCAATTACGGGTTCTCTATCAGCGCGAACCTCTGCGGTTCCCATGCCCTGGCCCGAATATTTACGAGTCCTTTTACGCCATGCCGCGCGTGCCGCGGAATGCCGAACGGCGCCGTCTGGCCGGGTTCGCGCCGGCGCAGTTTCGCTCCGAACGCTTCGCGCCACGCATGCGGACCTACGTCTCCATAATGACGAACGGCCGCTCACACACCATGACCACCTCCGCGGTCGTTTCCGCGTATCACTTGGTCATCACCCGTCTTTGGCGGATGCTGGTGGAGGAGGGCCGCGTTGAGGATGCCACTCGCGAATTGGCCGGCGCGCTCGATCCCGATGATCCGCTGACACCACTCCGCCGCGGCGCATTGGAATCGCTCGCCACGCGTGGCGACGGCCCGAGCATTCTTGCAGCGCTTCTTGATCTTCAGCGCATTTCTCTAACCTACGTTACCAATAAGAAGGGCGGCGACCAGATCATCGAGACGCTCCAAACGCAAGTCGAGCGCGATCAGCGCGCCGAAGGGATCGGCGATCTTGCGTTCGAAACAGAACTTATCTCCGGCGGCGTCACTATCGCGGAAATACAGGAGGTCATGGCGCGCGCGGAAGGGAGTATCGCGCCGGGTCAGGCCTTTCCGCCGCTGGGGGAGAGCCTTCGTAACATCGTTGCGACCTCGGCTATCAGCCACGGCGTCGATGTCGATAAATTCAACGCGATGTTTTTTGCCGGACTTCCCTCCGATATTGCCGAATATATCCAGGCATCAAGCCGCGTCGGTCGCACGCACGTTGGATTTAGCTTGCTTGTGCCAACACCGCACGCCCGGCGCGACCGCTACGTTGTCGAGACCCACGATCAGTTTCATCGTTTCCTTGAGCGGATGATACCGCCGCCCGCTGTCCAGCGCTGGGCCGAGCGGGCGATACGGCGCGCTATGCCAAGTTTTATTCAAGCCTATCTCTGCGGTGTAGTTGAACAGGAACTTTTTGCGGTAGCGGTGCCGAACAAAAACGACGCGCGTACTTTCAGCACAGCGGCAGCCATAAAAACTTGGGCTGATCGCCATACCGGGGGAAATCCGGGTGCTATCCGTGATGTCACGGAATTCGCACTTGAGGCGATCGGGCTTGAGGGGAGAGGAAGCCGCCAAACCGGTGCCGCCACGCATGCGGATCATTACCGAAAATTTGTCGAAGACCGCGTACGAGATATTCTGGGCTTGGTCACACAGCGATCGGATAGCAGCAAGCTCTCAAATTTCTGGCAGTCCCATGAAACCCGGGATATGCGCAAGCCTATGCTTTCGCTCCGGGACGTTGATACCGGCGGAATTATTCAAGGCGCTACCAGAGATCCGTGGCGGGGCAAGAACGTCCATTTAGAGACGACGCGGCAGGTCATGCGCGTCATACGTGGCCAGCGTATCGGCGCGCGCGCCGACGTTGACGATGACCCACCTCCAATCGATGTGGAGGATTAGACACATGCCGCCAGACCAACCCCGCGACACCACAACGTCGGGAGCCTTGCAGGCGCGTCAATACCCGCCCCGCATGACGCGATCACAGCCGCAGCTCGCAACGGCTTACGCGCCAGGCGCTATCTTCACCTGGGAAGGCGGCAAGGGGGCCTGCCTCTCGGTGCCGATCGATGGCGCGGCAATCGACTTTTCCGCGCGCCAAACTCGCCGCGATCAGATCATCGAAAGCCTACAGGAATTCTGCCAGAACTGGCTCGCGCGCGGTATGGCCATCAATCGCAATGCGCCGGTATACGAACAGCAACTTCTCGACGCGTGCTTCCACAATCCCATGCGTCAGGGGCAGGCCGCGGTCGATATCGCACTTGACCGATTTGAATTCCTAAGACCCGAACGCATGGGCTATCTACCCGGCCCCTTGGTCTACCGCTGCGATACTTGCGAATCGGTTCGGGAATACATTTCACCGGCTCACCAGATAGCAGAGCCGTTGCCCGGCCGTTGCGAAGGTGACGCGGCGCGAGCTGCGCACGACTCCCGCTGGCGACAGCTCGATGTTGTTTATGTCCATTGGTCGGGCAGCATCGAAGGCCTCTCGCCATTCCGCTACACGATGGATCGCAACGGTACAGTTCAAAAGATACCGCGCTGTCAATGCGGCTCGGAAAAGTTTCGCTTAGCCAAACAAGGAAACCAGTTTTCTCGTTGGCGTTTCATCTGCACCGGATGCGGCACTCAGAAAGAGGTTTATCAAACCGATCCATTCAGCCTCAATCTCCTTAAGCCAAGGATTGATCAAGGGATCCAGCATCAATGGAGCGAGATCAATATGATCCCGGTCTCCTATCGTGCGTCACCTGCGTTCTATGTTCAGACCGCTCGGTTTATTGTCTTCGATAGCGACCCCGAAGTGATCACCCTGATGGGGCCCACCCGCGAAGACGAACTCGTATCGCGTGTTGGCCGTCTTCATGGATTTGCTGGCTCCGATCCCAGTGACGAACGCATCAAAGAGCAGTTGGAAAGAAACGCTCAAGGAGCGCTCTTCAACGGTTATCAGATGTTCCGTGATAAAGAGAACGCGGCGAGCGCCGCCGGCGATGTCGCAAATGTTGCTGTCTGGGGCCAGGCCGCACGGCTTACGCTCCAGGGATGGTATGAAGCAGGCCTGGTCTTTCGAGAAGTCAGCGCCAGCCCTGCATTGCAAGCACGGGTCCACGAGCGCGGAAGTTACGCGCGGCGTTACGATCCGATACGGAGCACCGTGGAACACGATGCGTTGCGCCGCCGCAAGATCAATCTCGCCGGCGAAGCCGCGAATCTCAGAACAGCGCTTCCCGACCTGTGTCCAGAATATGAGAACGCCAACCTGCAGCGCGCCTATGAGCGACGAGTAGCGGAGGACCTGGGACGTGCAGGCCTTGCGGAAGCACGTTTAATCCGCAATCTCGACATGGTCGAATTTTCGTTCGGCTTCACGCGGGTTTCCTCGACGCCCGAGACCATACAAAAAGACGTGCGCATGCCGGTTCGCCTGATGGGCTTCCCGCCGCTTCCAAGTAACAAGCGGCCCATTTATGTGATCGAGCAACAAAACGAAGCCATTTACATTCAGCTCGATGCTGCGGCGGTGACAGCCTTCCTTCAACGCAATGGCGTTCTAAATGAGCCGCCGCGGCCTCCCAAAACTATCGGCGGTGCCCTTATCGAAAGCTATAGGGATTTTGGACTTTTCTTAAAGGACTTTTCAGTGCGCGATCCGGCGGCGCGCGTCCGCGGTCGCGACGTCGGATCAACAGTCTATTTGCTGCTGCATTCGATGGCGCATCATGTCATGCATGGCATCGCCCGGTTCTCGGGTCTTGATCTCGGCTCTTTGAGCGAAGTGATCTTCCCCGCGGACCTCGCCTTCATTGTGCACCGGCGGGGCATGACTGAAGACCTCGGAAACATCTCTTCCATGTGGCGCGATCAGAATGCCGCGTTTCTTCGGTATCTCGTGGCGCGCCGCGAACTGCGTTGCGGTTCGGGGACGCTTTGCGATCATCGCGGCGGCGCCTGTCCCGCCTGTATCATGATACCGGAAACTTCATGCGTCGCCGGAAACCAGCTGTTATCGCGCGCGGCTTTGGTCGGTGGGCGAGCACCACTTTGGGACACCGACCAGAGTCGTCTCTATGGCTATCTCGAAGTCGTGAACGACCTTCGTGGCGCGGCGAGCCAGCCACCCGCGGCACAGTGATGCCGTCGGACGGCGACATAGTCCGTTGCGCCGCTCCGTGGCCGGGAACCGCCGCGCGGTTGCTAGAAGGACTAGCGGCGCTGGGACCCGGAACGTGGTCGGTCGAACAGGTTTGCCGTGCGTCGGCTTCCGGTACCGAACCGGGCCACGCCACGCAAGTACTGACAGGCCTCGCGGCAGCCGGCGTATGCTCAAGCGCTGACCCGGAAGAGTCATGGTCGTGCGCGTTTGCGCCGGCTGAGCTCTTGAGGCTTTCAAACCTCCTCGCGGGCGCGGATCATTTTCGCCGTATGCGCTTAAATCCGGCCATCACCGAGCTGGCCATCACTATGCCCCTCGTTCCGAGCTTTCTCGAGAAAGAGCTGGCGGTAGCGCTGGGCCGGCCAGGTGGTTTTCTCTCCACCGCGGCAGCATTCACGCGCTTGGCGCAGGCGGCCGTGCACCGCTTAGTCGTGATGACTCCTTTTATCGATGCCGCAGGCTTTCGCTGGTTGAAGCGAGTGTTCGAGGCCGCCCCATCTGATTGCCGTAAGATTTTAATATTACGTGATGCGGGTCGATATACCGTTGAGCTTGGCGTGGAGAACGCGGATTGGGTTCGAGCCCTGCAGGTGTCACTGCACGACTATCATCTCGCCCACGACGCTCGGACCGGTCGGCCGCTCCCCGTGGAGACCTTTCATGCCAAGCTCATCCTCGCAGACGAATCGCTCGCTTATGTCGGATCCGCTAATCTTTTGGGCTCAAGTGAGGGGCTTTGCCTGGAGACTGGGTTTCTCGTCGAAGGTTCGGCAGCATCTGACGTAGCGCGCCTCGTTGATGCGGTACTTCGCGTCGCCCGCGCGCTCTAAGGCCTTACGGCCGCTCAGGAAGCGGTCGACGGTCGATTAGAGCAGCGGATGTTTGGTAGCATCGACTGCGCCGCCGCGGTTGCGCGTCTCAACGCTGACCGTAGAATTCTACTATGAAGCCGATTGCACCTATCCGTTTCGATGCGCTTGCTGGCTACGCTCGGGATCCGCGCGCACTGCTCATGGCGGAAGAGCTTGCTTATTATGAACATGCAGGTGAGCGGTACGCATCCGGCCAAGGCCGCGGGTAGCTGATCCTCAGGCAGCGGCTGCGTCGATGGCGCGCGGCCGCCAATGCCACGGCAAGAGTTCGTCGAGCTTCGATGCGGGGTGATCGTTGATGCGGCGGAGCACGTCGGCGA